>NZ_JAMBLP010000005.1:0-251433 GCF_023336985.1 Marseilla massiliensis
CCGGTCTTGTGCGGGGCTTCAGGGCTGTTGCCGTTTTGCGGCATGCCCACTTCCGGGCAGTGAAGTGCCCGGCATAAATTGTCGAAAAAACTTTGTTTGATTGTTTGAAAAGCGATGTTTGTGCTGTCAACAGGCAAGCTTTGCTTTTCTTTTGAGCGGTAAACGAGACTCGAACTCGCGACCCTCGGCTTGGGAAGCCAATGCTCTACCAACTGAGCTATTACCGCAACACTATGTAAAACTTAGATATTTGAGCCGACACCCGGACTCGAACCGGGGACCTATTCATTACGAATGAATTGCTCTACCAACTGAGCCATGTCGGCTTCTTGATGCAAGCCTTTGTCTTTTTGCGTGTGCAAAGGTAATGCTTTTTTTTATTCTGGCAAAATATTTGTGTCAAAAAGTTCAATAAAGTTTTTCTTTTAAATATTGCCCCGTTATGCTTTCCTTGCATCCGCTCACCAATTCAGGCGTGCCGGCTACCACGATGTTGCCTCCGCGGTCGCCTCCGTCGGGGCCCATGTCGATGATATAGTCGGCGCATTTTATCACGTCGAGGTTGTGCTCGATTACGATTACGGTGTGCCCGCGGTCAATCAGAGCGTCGAAAGCGCCGAGCAGGCGCTTGATGTCGTGAAAGTGAAGCCCCGTGGTGGGTTCGTCGAATATGAACATCGTGGGCTCCTGTTTTTCCATGCCGATGAAGTAGGCCAGTTTCACTCGCTGGTTTTCTCCTCCCGACAGCGACGATGAGCTTTGGCCCAGCTTGATGTAGCCAAGCCCCACGTCCTCCAACGGCTTGAGGCGCTTTACAATCTGCTTCTGCCCGAAGCTCCCGAAGAACTCTATTGCCTCGGATATTGTCATGTTGAGCACGTCGTCTATGTTCTTTCCTTCATACCTTACGTCGAGTATGTCTTTCTTGAACCTGTGGCCATGGCAGCTCTCGCACTCCAACACAAGGTCGGCCATGAACTGCATCTCCACTGTTATCACTCCGGCGCCCTTGCATTCTTCGCAACGTCCGCCGTCGGCGTTGAATGAGAAATACTGCGAGGTGAAGCCCATTTGCTGCGATAGCGGCTGCTGGGCGAACAGGTCTCTGATGGCGTCGTAGGCCTTGACATAAGTTGCGGGGTTTGAGCGTGTGCTCTTTCCGATGGGGTTCTGGTCTACAAACTCAATGTGCTTTATAGCCTTGATGTCGCCCGTCAGCGAGCTGAAGTCGCCCGGTGCGTCGCAAACATCGCCGAGCGTCCTCTTCATTGCCGGGTACAGAATGCCCTTGATAAGCGACGATTTGCCCGAGCCGCTTACCCCGGTGACCACTGTCATGACGTTGAGCGGTATGGTGGCGTTCACCCCGCGCAGGTTGTTCATGCGTGCACCGTTTATCTTTATGCTCATGTTCCATTTGCGCCTTCCGTGCGGCAGCGGTATCGACTCTTCGCCGCTGATGTATTTTATGGTGTGGCTCAGCGGGTATCTGGCCACGGCATCCTTGTCGATGTGTGTGGCATTGCCGGCGAAGACTATCTCGCCGCCGAGCCTTCCGGCGTCGGGGCCAACGTCGATGAGGTAGTCTGCCGCACGTATTATTTCCTCGTCGTGCTCCACAACTACCACCGTGTTGCCCAAGGCCTGCAGCCGGCGCAGCACCCTGATGAGCCTGTCGGTGTCTCTGCTGTGCAGCCCGATGCTCGGTTCGTCAAGGATGTACAACGAGCCCACGAGGCTGCTGCCCAGCGACGTGGTCAGGTTGATGCGCTGGCTTTCGCCGCCGCTCAGTGTGTTCGACATCCGGTTGAGTGTCAGGTATCCCAGTCCTACGTCGAGCAAAAACTGCAGTCGGTTGTTTATTTCGGCAAGCAGCCTGCTCCCAATCTCCCTGTCATGGTCGCTCAACTGCAGGTTGTCAAACCACTCTTTGAGCCGTGTTATGGGCATTTGCACTATGTCTGATATGCTGCGTCCGCATATCTTGACGTAGTCGGCCTCCTTCTTCAGCCTTGTGCCATGGCATTTCGGGCAGGTGGTCTTGCCCCTGTAACGGCTTTGCAGCACGCGATACTGTATCTTGTATTGGTTTTCCTTGACCATGTTGAAGAAGGCGTCGATGGACACCTGGTCGTGTATGTCCTTGCCATTGTCGCCCGGCAGCCCGTGCCACAGCTGGTCTTTTTGCTGCTGTGTGAGCTTGTAGTAAGGCTCGAATATGGGGAAGTCGCTCTCTGCGGCACGGCGGCAGAACTCGTCTTGCCATATCCTCATCTTATCGCCGTGCCAGCACACCACGCAGCCGTCGTATACACTGAGCGACGAGTTGGGTATGACCAGTTTCTCGTCGATGCCTATCACCTTGCCGAAACCTTGGCATTCGGGGCATGCCCCGACCGGCGAGTTGAACGAGAACATGTTGTCCGACGGTTCTTCGAAAGTCATCCCGTCGGCTTCAAACTTTGTCGAGAAGTCGTAGCTTATCATCGATGGCAGGAACATGAGCCTGCAACTGCCGTCGCCTTCGTAGAATGCTGTCTCGGCAGAGTCTACCAACCGCGATGTGGCGTCTTTGGAAGAGTCTACCGACAGGCGGTCGATGACGAGGTATATGTCGTCGGCCTTGGCGCCGTTGACGGCCTCGCTCTCCAAGAAGTCCTCTATCCTTGTGAAGTCACCCCGGTAAAACAACCGTGCGTAACCCTGCAGGACATAGGCCTTTAGCTGCTGTTCGACGCTCCGTCCGTCGGAAATCCGCAGCTTGGTCATGACCACAAACTTGGTGCCGGGGGAGAATTGGGCGGTGCATTTTATCACGTCTTCGGTCGAATGCTTCTTCACTTCCACCCCGCTAACGGGCGAAAAGGTATGGCCTATGCGTGCGAACAGCAGCCGGAGGTATTCGTATATCTCCGTTGATGTGCCCACGGTGGAGCGCGGGTTGCGGCTTGTCACTTTCTGCTCTATGGCAATGGCGGGCGGTATGCCCTTGATGTAGTCGCACTCGGGCTTGTTCATCCTGCCGAGAAACTGGCGCGCATAGGCCGAGAGGCTTTCCACATACCTGCGTTGCCCTTCGGCGTAGAGGGTGTCGAATGCCAGCGATGACTTGCCCGAGCCGCTCACTCCGGCTATTACTATGAGCTTGTTGCGTGGTATGTTTACGTCAATGTTCTTCAGGTTATTGACGCGGGCGCCTTTTATCTCGATACAATCGTTCATACTCAACTTATGTTTTTAGCAAGCAAAGTTAATCAAAAACGCAGAAAAACACGAATGAATGAATCAAAAAGGATGGTCTGCCTGCCATTTGGGAGCATAGCGCAGCCCGGCTGCGTGCGCCCGGGCCGTTTGGCGGGGTGCAGCCTAAGCCAGTTTTGCCCCGTCCATTATCTTCGGGCAGATGCCCTCGAGTCCGCATTTGTCGCAGTGTGGCTTGCGCGATGTGCAAACGTATCTGCCGTGCAGCAGCAGCCAGTGGTGGGCCAGGGGTATGTCTTCCCGTGGTATGTTTTTCATCAGTGCCTGCTCCACTTTCAATGGTGTGGTGTCGCTTTTTGCCACGAGTCCGAGCCTGTGGCTTACGCGGTAGACATGGGTGTCGACAGCCATTGTCGACTTGCCGAATGCCACCGCCTGGATTACGTTGGCCGTCTTGCGCCCCACGCCGGGCAGGTCGAGCAGCGCGTTCATGTCTTCAGGCACCTCGCCGTTGTGCCGCTCGACGAGCGTACGGGCCAGCCCGGCCAGGTGCTTGGCCTTTGCGTTGGGGTAAGACACGCTGCTTATGTAGTCGAGCAGCTCTTCCGGCTCGGCCGCCGCCATGGCTTTGGCGTCAGGGTAGCGCGCAAACAGCTGCGGGGTGACTTGGTTCACCCGCTTGTCTGTGCATTGTGCGCTGAGCACCACGGCCACAAGCAGTTGGAATATGCTGCCGAATTCAAGTTCGGTGTTGGCTTCCGGCATTTCGTTGCGGAAGAAATCCATCACTTTTTCGTATCTTTCTCTCTTTGTCATTGCGGCACAAAAGTAACATAAATATTTGAGAATACCGATGATTTTCGTTAATTTTGCATTCCGGAACCCTGCACCATCAGTCATGCCCCGGTGGCTTCCCGGCCATGGGGCGGCCGATGGCAGAGGCCGCAGACCGGGCTTTTACATATTAATATGCAACATACAGAATAATGGAAGCAAAGAGAATATTGAGTTTCTTGACAGAACTCATGGCAAACAATAACCGCGAATGGTTTCTGGAACACAAGGCCGAATACGACGACGTGCGCGCGAGCTTTGAGCAGGGCGTAGCCCTCGCCATTGCAAGGATTGCAACCTTCGACCCGTCGGTGGCCCACCTCACGGTGAAAGACGCCACCTACCGCTTTTACCGCGATACCCGTTTCTCCAAGGACAAGTCGCCATACAAGAACCATCTTGGCGCCTACATCGCCGCACATGGCAAGAAGGCGCTTCACGGCGGATATTACATACACCTCGAACCGGGCCACTGCCTGCTGAGTTGTGGCAACAACTGGTTGCCGACAAATGTGCTCACTGCCTGCCGCAACGAGATAATGGCCAACACCGACGAGTGGCTCAAGTGTGTCGAGTCGGCCAAGTTCTTGTCGTATTTCGGCGCCGGCGAGGATGCCGGGTGGGACGAAAAGCAGGGATTCGGGCTGGAGCGTCTCAAGACATGCCCGTCGGGCTTTCCCCGCGACTATGAGCATGTGCGTTACCTGCGCATGAAAGACTATTGCTGCTGGCACTGCGTGGATGACAGTTTTTTTGAGGGTGACGGATGGCTCGACGGGATGGAGCGTATATTCAAGGCCGGGAAGCCGATGATGGACTTCATGAACTCGGTAATAGACGATTACGAATGACGCTCGCCGCTGGCCGCAACCCGTTCCGGGCTGATGCCGTCTGCATGGCCGTGGGCCGGTGATGGTGTGTCAGGGCAATGCTTTGCCCGGTTCCGGCCAGCCTGCCGGGATGAAAAGAAAAGTCCTCGCTGCGGTGCTTTCCGCAAGCGAGGACTTTTTTATTGTGCACCTGCGGCTGCGCCTTGCGTGCCGCCGGGTGGCATGTCGGTATGCTTATTTCTTGTTCAGGGCCATGTCTACGGTCACAGCTACGGCAACGGTGGCACCAACCATCGGGTTGTTGCCCATGCCGAGGAAGCCCATCATCTCAACGTGGGCGGGCACTGACGACGAGCCGGCGAACTGTGCGTCGGAGTGCATGCGGCCCAAGGTGTCGGTCATGCCGTATGAAGCAGGGCCGGCAGCCATGTTGTCCGGGTGCAGTGTGCGGCCCGTGCCGCCACCCGAAGCCACCGAGAAGTAAGGCTTGCCGGCAAGCACGCGCTCCTTCTTGTAGGTT
Source organism: Marseilla massiliensis (assembly GCF_023336985.1). Taxonomy (NCBI): domain Bacteria; kingdom Pseudomonadati; phylum Bacteroidota; class Bacteroidia; order Bacteroidales; family Prevotellaceae; genus Marseilla; species Marseilla massiliensis. The sequence goes on from NZ_JAMBLP010000005.1 coordinate 5,386, forward strand.
CCGGCAACAGGGTGCTGGAAGCGGGTGGGGTTGGTAGAGTTGCCGGTGATGGAAACGTCGACGTTCTCTTTCCACAGGATGGCAACACCTTCGCGCACGTCGTCAGCGCCGTAGCACTTCACCTTTGCGCGCGGCCCGTCAGAGTAAGGTATCTCCTGAACCACCTTCAGCTCGCCTGTGTAATAGTCGAACTTGGTCTGTACGTATGTGAATCCGTTGATGCGGCTGATGATCATTGCAGCGTCCTTGCCCAGTCCGTTGAGGATTGTGCGCAGCGGGTTCTTGCGCACCTTGTTGGCCATCTCGGCAATCTTGATGGCTCCCTCGGCAGCGGCGAACGACTCGTGGCCTGCCAGGAAGGCAAAGCACTCGGTCTCCTCGCGGAGCAGGCGGGCTGCCAGGTTGCCGTGGCCGATGCCCACCTTGCGGTCGTCGGCCACCGAACCGGGTATGCAGAAGCTCTGCAGGCCGATGCCGATGGCCTCGGCAGCGTCGGCGGCAGTCTTCACTCCCTTCTTGATGGCGATGGCGGCGCCACAAACGTAAGCCCACTTTGCGTTCTCAAAGCAGATGCCCTGAGTGTCCTCGCATATCTGGTAAGGGTCGATGCCGACGTTCTCGCAAATCTGGTTTGCCTCCTCTATGTCCTTGATGCCATTGGCGTTGAGCGCTGCCAGTACTTGCTTGATGCGGCGCTCCTGGCTCTCGAAACTAACTTTTCTTATCATTGTGTCGGTCCTCCTTGTTATTCTTTACGTGGGTCAATACTCTTAACAATTCCCTGCTCGGCCTTTGTGCGTCCGTAAGAGCCGGTAAACTTCTTCACGGCCTCGTTGGCGTCCATGCCGTTCTTGATGGCTTCCATCATCTTGCCGAGGTGCACATACTCGTAGCCGCACACCTGGTTGTCCTTGTCGAGGAACATCTTGGTGATATATCCCTCTGTCAACTCAAGGTAGCGTGTGCCTTTGGCCACAGTGCCGTAAAGTGTTCCGGTCTGCGAGCGAAGGCCCTTGCCGAGGTCTTCAAGGCCGGCTCCGATTACGAGTCCGTCCTCTGAGAATGCGCTTTGCGAGCGGCCGTAGACAATCTGCAGGAAAAGCTCGCGCATGGCGGTGTTGATGGCGTCGCACACGAGGTCGGTGTTCAGTGCTTCGAGTATGGTCTTGCCGGGCAGAATCTCTGATGCCATGGCTGCCGAGTGGGTCATGCCGGTGCACCCGATGGTCTCTACGAGGCATTCCTGAATGACACCTTCCTTTATGTTGAGCGACAGCTTGCAGGCTCCCTGCTGGGGAGCGCACCAGCCCACACCGTGAGTATAACCGGAGATGTCCTTAATCTCCTTTGCCTGAATCCACTTTCCCTCTTCCGGGATTGGGGCCGGCCCATGGTTGGGGCCTTTCGCAACAACGCACATGTTGTTGACTTCGTTAGAATAAGTCATATTCTTTTTAATTTTATAAAATGAATAATTAGAGCCTTTTTTCGCTCGCAAAATTACTAAAATCTTTCGAGATATACCTATTATTAGGTATTCTTTTTGACTCTTTAACGCCATTTTTCCATGTCCGTATAATAAACTATGGTGATGGTCGGGCTTGCTTCCGTGGCCCGCTGGCGTGGTGGTGTGGTTGCGCCGGGGGCAGTCGGGACGGTTGCTTCCGGCGTAGTCCGCAGCTCATGACGGTGGTAAACAAACGTTACAAAAGCGGCTCCCCGCACCGCCCATGGCGGTTTTGCGTGCCCGTAAGGCCTGTTTTGCATGGCCAAACGGCCCGTTCGGGCGTGTTGTCCGGGCCGTTTTGGAATGTCATGTCGCATTGCTGTGTAAGTGGTTGTAGTCCAGTGATTTTTGTGGTTTGTTCTAAAGTTTGAAAACAATTTGCATTCCGGGCAGCCTGCAGGGGCGCATAGGGCTTGTTGGCACCATGCTCCTGGTGGTTTGTTCTGCGCGAGGGCAATGCCTTTTGTGCGTTGTGCGCTATGGCTCAGCGTATCCGCAGCGGGAGTGGGGCAGGCCCGTGTGGACGTGAGACTGGGCCATTCATGACATGTTGAGCCTGGATGGTGGCATTTGCGGCCCAAGCGATGCTGTCAGGCAGCAGCGCATGTAGTTAGCTGGTCTGTCCGTACGCCGTGTCGCCCATGCCGTGGCAAGTATGTTGCCATGTGCCCGAAGGCTTCAGAAGCCCCGCAGGGTCAAGGCGTCAACGCCGGAACAAACATCCTGCGGTATGACGGACGAATTGGGTTTAAATATGCATTCTTCTATGACAAATGCGTATAAAACATAGTTTTTTTAGCTCGCCGGATTGCCGTTTCGGAAAAATCATGTAAATTTGTAGCTGATATGAAAGAGGTAGTAATAAGTGATGCGGCATTGCGCGATGCCGCAGCAGAGGGAATGGATGCTTTTCTGCAAGTGTTTGTAGACGGCATCCTCAATGCCGTGGGCGGAGAGCTGACGGCAGACACCATGGCAGAGCTCAACTCCGACCAGCTCACCCTGTTGGCATACCACATGATGCACGACGAGGTGATGGACGGAGGCTTCGTGCAACTGATACACAACGGCTATGGCGGATTCATTTTCCAGAATCCGTTTGCCAAGGCCGTCAAGATGTGGGGGCTGCGCGACCTGGCCAAGCTGGTGTACGATGTGCGCATATTATATAACAAATATCATGAAGAGATTGAGGGAGATTGCTCAGACGAAGAGTTCATGGCGCTGTTTGAGCGCTTTGCCGAGTTCGACGATTACGACGACAAGTTCGTAGAGAACGAGGAAGAGTGGACTGCTGCCGTGGCCCATTACGTAGACGAGCACATCGACCGTTTTGCAAGGATAGAATGACGATGAACAAGGAAGAAGAACTGATACGGAAAAAAAGCCCGGTCAACATACGCAACAAAAAGGCTGCATACGAGTATTTTTTCATTGACACATACACGGCCGGAATAGTGCTGACCGGTACAGAAATCAAGTCGATCAGGATGGGAAAGGCCAGCCTGGTCGACACATTCTGCTACATCAACAACGGCGAGATATGGGTGAAAGGCATGAGCGTGAGCCCATACTTCTACGGGTCGTACAACAACCATGACGTAAAGCGCGACCGCAAGCTGTTGCTGAACAAGCGTGAGATACAGAAATTGCAGTCGGCCACGAAGCAGACTGGATATACCATAGTGCCGCTGCTCGTGTTTATCGATGGCAACGGACGCGCAAAGATGGACATCGCCCTGTGCAAGGGCAAGAAAGACTTCGACAAGCGACAGACACTGAAAGAGAAAGAAGACAGGCGCGAGATGGACCGTGCCATAAAACATTATTGAATGCAGCATAATACTTTGGCAGCCGCGGTGGGTAGCCGCGTGCTTGTGCTGGATGGCGCCATGGGCACCATGATACAGCAGTACGGGCTTGTAGAAGCCGACTTCCGCGGAGAGCGCTTTGCCGATTCCGCTGCCTTGCTCAAGGGCAATAATGACATATTGAACATCACCCGCCCCGACATAGTAGGCGACATACACAGGAAATACCTTTCCGCCGGGGCCGACATCATCACAACCAACACCTTCAGCAGCCAGCGCATATCGCAGGCCGACTACGGCCTGGGCCACTGTTGCCGCGAGATGGCGCTCGAAGGCGCGCGCATAGCCCGCAAGGCCGCCGACGAATATTCGGCTGGGGGGCACCCGCGGTTTGTGGCCGGCTCGATAGGGCCAACCAACAAGACCTGCTCGATGAGCCCCGACGTGAGCAACCCGGCAGCCCGCGAACTGACGTTCGACGAGCTGGCCGACGCATATCGTGAGCAGGTCGACGCCATGATAGAGGGTGGGGTCGACGCGCTGCTCATCGAGACCATATTCGACACGCTCAATGCCAAGGCGGCCATTGTGGCCTCGATGGATGTGATGGCGAGCCGTGGCGTTGCCCTGCCCATAATGCTTTCGGTGACGGTGAGCGACCTGGCCGGGCGCACGCTGAGCGGGCAGACGCTCGACGCCTTCCTGGCCAGCATAAGCAATTACCCCATCTTCTCGGTTGGCCTCAACTGTTCGTTCGGGGCGCAGCAAATGAAGCCCTACCTGAGGCAGCTCGCACAGCGTGCGCCATACTACGTGAGTGCATACCCGAATGCCGGACTGCCCAACAGCCTGGGGCTGTACGACGAGACTCCCGAGAGCATGGCTGCACTGGTGGCCGAGTTTGTGGATGAGGGGCTGGTGAACATAATAGGCGGATGCTGCGGCACCACCGAGCAGTTCATAAGGCTTTTCCCGGCGCTGGTAGAGGGCAAGGCGCCGCGCAAGCCTGCGCCGCGGCCCGCCACGATGAGGCTCAGCGGGCTCGACGTTCTCGACGTGTCGCCCGAGGTGCGCTTTGTCAATGTGGGCGAGCGCTGCAACGTGGCCGGTTCGCGCAAGTTTCTGAGGCTCGTCAGCGAGCGCAACTTCGACGAGGCCCTGGCCATTGCGCGCAAGCAGGTGGCCGACGGGGCGCTCGTGATAGACATCAACATGGACGACGGGCTCATCGACGCCCGCTCGTCGATGGTCACCTTCCTCAACATGCTGTCGGCCGAGCCCGACATAGCCCGGGTGCCGGTGATGATTGACTCGTCAGACTGGGAAGTGGTGAAAGCCGGCCTTAAGTGCATGCAGGGCAAGTGCATAGTGAACTCTATATCGCTGAAGGAGGGCGAGGAGACATTTGTCGCCCATGCGCGCGACGTCATGCAGTATGGCGCGGCGGTCGTGGTGATGTGCTTCGACGAGCAGGGGCAGGCCACCACATACGACAGGCGCATAGAAATTGCGGCCCGGGCCTACCGGCTGCTGACCGAGACCGTTTGCATGAACCCGCTCGACATCATATTCGACCCCAACGTGCTGGCAGTGGCCACAGGCATGGAGGAGCACGACAGCTATGCGGCCGACTTCATCAGGGCGGTGGCATGGATACGTGCCAACCTGCCCGGGGCCCACGTGAGCGGCGGCGTTAGCAACTTGTCTTTTTCTTTCCGTGGCAACAATTACATACGCGAGGCCATGCATGCCGTTTTCCTTTACCATGCCATACAAAACGGCATGGATTTCGGCATAGTAAACCCCGCTGCAAAGGTTACATATTCCGATATACCCGCCGACGAGCTACAAGTGATAGAAGACGTCATACTCAACAGGGGCGAGGGGGCGGCAGACAGGCTCGTCGAGCTGGCCGAGGCCATCAAGGCGCGCCAGGCGTCGGCGCAGTCGGCTCCCGCCGGAGGTGCCGCCGAAGAGCCTCAATGGCGCCATCTGCCGCTGGAAGGGCGTCTGTCGGCAGCCCTTGTCAAGGGCATCAGCGACTATATGGAGCCCGACCTTCACGAGGCACTGCAGGCATATCCGTCGGCCGTGGGCATTATCGAGGGGCCGCTGATGGCCGGCATGGACAAGGTGGGCGAACTCTTCGGCTGCGGCAAGATGTTTCTGCCGCAGGTGGTGAAAGCAGCCAGGACGATGAAGGCCGCCGTGAAAATACTCAATCCCTACATAGAAAGAGAGAAGGCAGGCGGCCACTCTGCCGCGGGCAAGGTGCTGCTGGCCACGGTAAAGGGCGATGTGCACGACATTGGCAAGAACATAGTGAGCGTTATCATGGCCTGCAACAACTACGAGATTGTGGACATGGGGGTCATGGTGCCTGCCGAACAGATTGTCAAGAAGGCCAAGGAAGAGCATGTCGACCTCATCGGGCTTAGCGGACTGATTACCCCGAGCCTCGACGAGATGGTCAATGTGGCCCGCCAACTGGCGGCTGCCGGCGTAGATGTGCCCCTGATGATAGGCGGGGCAACGACGAGCAAGCTCCACGTGGCGCTGAAGGTGGCCCCGGTATATGGCGGCCCGGTGGTGTGGCTCAAAGACGCCTCGCAGAATGTCCTGGTAGCGGGCAGGCTTCTAAGCGCCTCCGAACACGACAGGTTTGTGGGCGAGCTCAACTCAGAGTATGAGGCTCTGCGCCGTGACTACGCCGAGAAGCAGGCCGGCATAGTGCCGTTGGACGAGGCACGTAGCAAGCGCCTCAACCTGTTTGCCGACTGACCGGGCCCATGCCAGCCTGCAGCAAGCGTGGGATAGCCATGCAGCACGTATGGAATGGCTGTGATTAGCGAAATCAATTGAATATTAATGTATTATGATTAAGAATATATTGTTTGACTTGGGTGGGGTAATAATAACCCTTGACCCCAACCAAGCCGTGAGCCGTTTTAAGGAGATAGGGCTCGCCGATGCCGACCGCAGGCTGGACAGCTATACGCAGAGCGGCATATTCGGCGACCTGGAATTGGGAAAAATAAGCGCCGAGGAGTTTCGTGCCGGTCTGAGCGGGCTCATAGGCCATGAGGTGACGGCCGACCAGTGCCTGTATGCCTGGAAGGGTTATTGCAAGGAGGTGCCGCGGCGCAACCTCGACACCTTGCTCCGGCTGAGGGCCGAGGGCTACAGGGTGGTGCTCGTGTCAAACACCAACCCTTACATGATGAGCTGGGCGCTGGGCGACGGGTTCGACGGCATGGGCCATTCCATAGCCCATTACATGGACTCGATGTACATGAGCTATAAATGCGGGGCCATGAAACCTGACGAGGCTTTCTTCCGCCATGTTATCGAGGCCGAGGGCATCGAGCCCGGCGAGACGCTGTTTGTAGACGACGGCCCGCGCAACGTAGAGGCCGCCGCCAGGTTGGGCCTGCACACATTCTGCCCCGAAAACGGCAGCGACTGGACAAAATCCATTTATGAACATCTAAAATATTGAAATGCAGATGAAATGTCTCCTGGCTGTCATTGCCATAGCCATATCGATGTTGCCGGCCAATGTCAGCGCCCAACAGAAAAGAGAGTTCCGCGGTGCGTGGATTCAGTGTGTCAACGGTCAGTTCATCGGCATGTCGACCGATGCAATGAAACGCACGCTCACTTACCAGCTCGACGAGTTGCAGAAAGATGGCGTCAACGCCATAATATTCCAAGTAAGGGCCGAATGCGACGCCCTGTATGCCAGCCGCTATGAGCCTTGGAGTCGGTTTCTGACCGGGGTTCAGGGCAAGGCCCCGTCGCCATATTGGGACCCTCTGGCCTGGATGGTGGAGCAATGCCACAGGCGCGGCATGGAGCTGCACGCATGGATAAACCCGTACAGGGCCAAGACGAAGACCACCACCGACCTTGCATCAAACCACATTGCGGTGAGGCAGCCCGGAAGGGTGTTTGCCTACGACGGGCAGTTCATACTCAATCCGGGCATACCGGAGAACAGAGAGTATATCTGCAAGATTGTCAACGACATAGTGAGACGCTACGACATTGACGGATTGCACATGGACGACTATTTCTATCCTTATCCTGCGCCGGGGGCAACAATACCCGATGACGCTCAGTACAGGATGTATTCCAACGGCATTGCCGACAGGGCCGACTGGCGAAGGTATAACGTCAACCTGTTTGTAAAGCAGCTTTACGACTCGATAAAAAGCGTAAAGCCGTGGGTAAAGTTCGGCGTGTCGCCCTTCGGCATATACAGGAACAAGCGCAGCTCGGCCATAGGAAGCAACACAAACGGGCTTCAGAATTACGACGACTTGTATGCCGACGTGCTGCTCTGGGTGAACAACGGCTGGGTGGACTACTGTGTGCCGCAGCTGTATTGGCAGATTGGGCATCAGGCCGCCGACTACAAGACACTCATAGAGTGGTGGAACCAGTATGCAGGCGGGCGTCCGCTTTATATCGGCGAGGATGTGGAGCGAACTGCCAAATATCCCGATGTCGACAATCCGCGCATAAACCAGATGCCGGCAAAGTATGACCTGCACAGCAAGATGCACAATGTGAGGGGCACGGTGCTGTGGTACGCCAAGGCCGTGGTAGACAATGTGGGCAATTACGGCACCATGCTGAGGAATGTTTACTGGAAGTATCCGGCCCTTCAACCGCAGATGCCGTTCATCGACAAGAAGTCGCCCAACAAGGTGAGAAAGCTCAAGCCCGTGTGGACGGCCGACGGATATATCTTGTTTTGGACAGCACCAAAAGGCAAGGATTGGGACGATGTGGCACACAAGTATGTTGTCTACAGGTTTGCCCCGGGCGAGAAAGTGCGCACCGACGACCCGTCTAAGATAGTGGCCATCACCGGGTCTACATATTATAAGTTGCCTTATGATAACGGAAAGGTGAAGTATACCTATGTGGTTACTGCCTTGGACAGGATGCAGAACGAGAGCAAGGCACGCAAGAAGAAGATAAAGCTGTGAGCGGTATTCTGTACGCCCGCCCGCACAGCATGAGGGGTTGCCGGCCTGTACATCTCGGTGTGCAGGCCGGCTTTCCTTGCATGGCATTGCCTGAGGCTGTGCTGCCGGTGCTCTAAGTTGGCGTCCTGCACGGCAGGCGGTAGCAGGCGAGTGGGCATAGGGGCCAGGGCGGGCCAATGGTGTTATGAAAATGTTGGCCTCAAAATATATCAGGAATTATTTTGAATATTGGCTGAATTACATTATCTTTGTACTTTAAAAGCAGAATCTTCACTAAGACATGGACCATATAAGAAACTTTTGTATCATTGCCCATATAGACCACGGCAAGTCGACACTTGCCGACAGAATGCTTGAATATACGAAAACAATCCAGGTGACAAGCGGGCAGATGCTCGACGACATGGACTTGGAGCGCGAGCGCGGCATCACGATAAAAAGCCATGCCATACAGATGGAGTATGAGTATAAGGGAGAGAAGTATGTGCTTAACCTTATTGACACTCCGGGCCACGTGGATTTTTCTTACGAGGTGTCCAGGAGCATTGCTGCCTGCGAGGGGGCGTTGCTCGTGGTCGACGCCACGCAAGGCGTGCAGGCCCAGACCATTTCCAACCTGTACATGGCCATTGACCACAACTTGGAAATCATACCGGTTATCAACAAGATAGACATGCCGAGCGCAATGCCCGATGAGGTGGAAGACGAGATTGTCGACCTGATTGGTTGCGAGCGGTCGGACATAATACGTGCCAGTGGAAAGACAGGTGAGGGGGTGCCCCAGATACTCGATGCTGTGGTTGAGCGCATACCATGCCCTAAGGGAGACGCCGACGCTCCGCTGCAGGCTCTGATTTTTGATTCTGTGTTCAACTCGTTCAGGGGCATCATTGCTTATTTCAAGATAGAGAACGGCACATTGCGCCAGGGCGATAAGGTGAAGTTCTTTAACACGGGAATGGAATATGACGCCGACGAGATAGGAGTGCTCAAGATGGATATGATACCGCGCAAGCAGCTTGGTACCGGCGACGTGGGATACATCATAAGCGGCATCAAGGACAGCAAGGAAGTTAAGGTGGGCGACACCATCACGCATATAGCAAGGCCGTGTGACAAGGCCATCGAGGGATTTCAGGAGGTCAAGCCCATGGTGTTTGCCGGTGTGTATCCCATCGACCCGTCCGAATATGAGAACCTCAGGGCGTCTTTGGAGAAGCTTCAGCTCAACGATGCTTCGCTCACGTTCTCGCCGGAGTCGTCGGTGGCGCTGGGCTTCGGCTTCAGGTGCGGTTTTCTCGGGCTGCTTCACATGGAGATAATACAGGAGCGACTCGACCGTGAGTTCAACATGGATGTCATTACAACCGTGCCCAACGTGTCGTACATGTGCTACGATAAGCAGGGTGGAGTGAAGGAAGTGCACAACCCGTCGGGCCTGCCCGACCAGACTATGATAGACCACATAGAGGAGCCTTACATACGTGCGTCGATAATAACAGCCGCCGACTATATCGGGCCGATAATGAAGCTGTGCCTCGACAAGCGCGGAGAGCTCATCGACCAGCAGTATGTCAGCGGCAACCGCGTCGAGTTGCACTTCATGTTGCCGCTCGGAGAGATTGTGATCGACTTCTACGACAAGCTCAAGAGCATTTCCAAGGGCTATGCGTCTTTTGATTATCACATAGACTGCTTCCGCCCGTCAAAGCTGGCCAAGCTCGACATCCTTCTCAATGGCGAGCCTGTCGACGCGTTGTCGACGTTGACACACCAAGACAACGCCGTGGCCTTCGGACGTAGAATGTGTGAGAAATTGAAGGAACTCATACCGCGCCAGCAGTTCGACATTGCCATCCAGGCTGCCATCGGGGCCAAGATTGTGGCTCGCGAGACTGTGAAGTGCGTGCGCAAGGACGTCACTGCCAAGTGTTATGGCGGCGATGTGAGCCGTAAGCGCAAGTTGCTCGAAAAGCAGAAGCGTGGCAAGAAGCGCATGAAGCAGATTGGTAATGTTGAGGTGCCGCAGAAGGCTTTCTTGGCTGTGCTCAAACTTGATTGAAACTAAACGGAAAGGAGATAAATATGGTGAATATTGGAATGACGTCACGTGACGTGGCGCGCGAGCTCGCGCGGCGTTACAGTACGATGACCCATGAGGAGCTTGACCTCTTGGAGGGCATCTTGGTGCCGATGAAATTTCCCAAGGGTGAAAAAGTCATCAGCGAGGGGGAGGTCTGCACCCACATGTATTGGGTGGTCAAGGGCCTTGTGCGCCAATATTACTATAAGAACAATAAGGAGCTGACCGAGCACATGGCTGTCGAGAACAATATAGTAATGTGCATCGAAAGCCTTTTTAAGGAGAAGCCGACTCACCTTAATATAATGACACTTGAGCCGACTGTGATATATGCCATCCCGCGCCAGCAATTGGAACGGGTGGCTATGAAGAGCCTCAACATACAGATTCTGTACAGGAAGATTCTTGAGGAATCATTGATACAGAGCCAGATTCATGCTGACATGCTTCGCTTTGAGTCGGCCCAGAGCCGCTATGCCAAATTGGTGAAGTTGCAGCCACAGCTTGTACTGAGGGCTCCGCTTGTGTATATTGCAAGTTATCTGCAGATGACGCCGGAGACACTTAGCCGTGTAAGGACGTCGGCTTTGATGAATGGTGCCGATTGATATTTGCCGCGTTTCGCCTTGATGGCGATTCAGCAGACTATTGTATTCGAGCATGGCCGTGCGCCAGAGGCTTATGCCTTGGCGTACGGCCATGCCTTTTTCTGCTCATTGTTGGTTGGTGGTTCAGTCCATGTGGAACAGTTCTTTGAGCGGTATTGAAACAGGCGAGTTGTCTGGGTTTACTTCCATTATGTCGGCCATCATGTCCCACCACTTCTGTGTTATCGGGTCGACATTTGTCGTGTCTTGGCTGTTTGTGTCTTTATCGCATTTCTGGACGGCAAACAGCAGGTTGGTTTCTTTGTCCCAGAATATGCTGTAGTCACTGACTCCTTGGTCTTTTATCATTTGTTTCAGCTCCGGCCATATTGCAGCGTGGCGCTTGGCATACTCTTCTTCGCAGCCTTTTTTAAGGATCATTTTGAATGCAAATCGTTTCATTTTGTTATTGGTTTTAGTTCGACATTAATATTGTTTGTTTGATATGAAGTATCCGATTCTGTAGATGTTGAGGAGCTTGAGGCATGGGTGGCTGCCTGTCAGGATACTTCGTTCAGCCTTGCCGAAGGCCCAGTGCCATGTCCTTACGCTGTAATAAAGCGGTGGCATGCGCCTCAGTGTATTGGCAAGGGTAAGCAAATGCGAGTAGCCTTTTAGCTCGTCGCTGAACGTTGATAGTATCCGGGCGTCAAGTTCTATCTTGTTTATGTAGTCGGGGTTGCTCTCGAAGTCGTTCATCACAACAGGGTTGTCGATGTGCAGCACTTTTATGTTTTTTTGCCTGAGCACCTTTCCGAAGTAGACATCTTCATACCTTTTCATCTTTTCTTCAAATTTTATTGAAAGGAAAAGGTCGCGTTGTATCATGAAGTTGGTGGAGCGGAAAGATTTGTATGGATTTCTGTTCCTCTGTTCTGCTGTGTGTGACGAAGCCTCGCGGCTTTCGTACAGGTAACGAAGGTTGCGTCTGTTGGCTTCCATGCTGCCTCCTATGTTAAGCCCGCCATTGACAACGCAACCCTGTATGCGCTTGTCGACATATTTCTTAATGAAATCTTGGTCTGGGATATCCATGTCGCAGTCGAGAAATATGAGCCATTCGTACTGGCTGAGTTCTGCCAGCCTGTTCCTCGTTGCAGCGCTGCCCTCATTGCGTTCTTTCCTTATGAACCGGCAATTGGCCATCGAGTTTATGGCGGAATTGCGTTCAACGGCGCCAAGGTCGGGCGAACCGTCGTCTGCTACAATAATTTCGTAGTTCAATGACGGTATGCTGTCGCAGAGCCTTTTTAGCGTAATTACTCTTTCAACGCATACTTGGTTGTATGCAGGCAGTAATATGGAAAGTCCTTCGTTCACGGGTATGTTGCTGTTACAATGTAATTTTCGTATCACAAAAGTAATCAAAAAAAATTAATGCAGGAACTTTCATGGGTTTTATTTGTGTATGTTATGATAAAGTATTAATTTTGCCACACATTTTAATATATAGTTATTTATGAAAAAGAATGTATTAATCAAGACACTGGTCATTGCATTGATGCTGGCCGGAAGTGCCACTGCGAACGCACAGATTGACTTGGGAAGCATTTTGGGAAGCTTGACCGGCAAGAGTTCAAGCAAGGAAAATACGTCCTCAACTACTAATCTTCTTTCTGGCTTGACGAACATTTTCTCAAGTGAAAAGCAGGCCAGCAAGAACAATCTGGTCGGTACTTGGGAATATTCCGAGCCGGCTATTGTCTTCGAGTCTGACAATCTGTTGGCCAAGGCTGGTGCCAGCATAGCATCAAGCAAGATTGAAGACAAGCTGCAGGAGCAACTTTCAAAATTCGGTTTCGAGTCGGGAGCTTTCAGCATTACCTTCAATGAGGACGGAACTTTTGAGGAAACGTTTAACGGCAAGAACATTCCTGGAAAGTGGGAAGTAAAAGACTCTAAGCTCTATCTTACGTTCGGAATGAAGGCTTTGCCCATCAACACGCAGTTGAGCGGCAACAAACTGATGTTTGTAACAGACGCCACAAAGCTCCTCGACCTGGTTAAGACAATTGGGAGCAAGTCGACTAATTCAAGCTTCCAGACCGTTACATCGTTGATGAAGAGCATAAATGGCATGCAGGCTGGCCTTACCCTTGTTAAAAAATAATAAAAGGCAGGGCTGCTACGGCCTTTTCTGTTGATAAAGTATTACCTTTGCACCCGTCATTACGGGTTAATGGCATAAAATTCAAACCTAATTAAACATTAAAATTAAATGGCAACAAAAATCAGATTGCAGCGCGGCGGTCGCAAAGGCTATGCTTTCTATAGCATCGTAATCGCTGACGTTAGAGCACCACGTGATGGTAAATTTACTGAGAAAATTGGTACTTACAACCCTAATACCAATCCGGCCACAGTAGATTTGAATTTCGACCGTGCACTCTATTGGGTGGAAGTTGGTGCACAGCCAACCGACACCGTGCGTAATATCCTCAGCCGTGAGGGTGTTTACCTTATGAAGCATCTGCGCGGAGGCGTTAAGAAGGGTGCCTTCGACGAGGCTACAGCACAGAAAAGGTTCGACGCTTGGAAGGCTGACAAGCAGAAGGGCTTGGACACAATCCGTGAGAAGGAAGAAAAGGCAAAGAAGGATGCCAAGGTGAAAGAGCTCGAAGCCGAGAAGAAGGTCAATGAGACTATAGCAAAGAAGGTGGCTGAAAAGAAAGCCGCTGTTGCTGCTGCCCAGGCTGAGGCCGAGGCACAGAAGGCCGCAGAAGAGGCTGCTGCTGCAACAGCTGAGGAGCAGGCACCCGCTGAGGCATAACTCATATGATTAATGATTACTAAGCACCGCGAGGCCGGAATCTCATTATGGGGTTCCGGCCTCGTGCGTATAGTAGTGTTCGTATTCTTTAGCCACCTTTACATAGTCATGGTGTTTCTTCACATATTCAATGCTTTGGGCTTTCAGCTTGCCTATCCGTTCGGTGTGGCATACCAATTGCTCTAACTCATGGCAGACGCTTTCGTAGTTTGGTTGTACGTTGATTATCGGTCGCAAATCCGTTTCATTTATAATGGAGTAGCTTTCTTCTTCGCCTCCTCCGATGCAGATAATGCCTTTCGACATGGCCAGCAGAGAGTTCATCGACGGGGTATAGCTGTATAATTGGTCCAATATGGCGTCGCTGCCGTTCATTAGCTTTTCGTATTCGGAGAAGGGCAGTGATTCAGCTTTTATCAGTTCCATTTTGTCCGGGTGCCTTTTTTGTATGTCCAAGGCAGCTTTCAGCATGATGTCTGTACCCTTATACTCACTCCGGCTTTTGTTTATCCCGATGAAAACCTTAAGTTTCCTGCCTGCCGTGTCGCCACGGTCATTGTCGGCCTGGCATTCGCCTGCCTTGATGGGGAAGGGTATGTATACCGTTTTGCGTGGCATGGCCGATGAATAGCAAACCCAATACTCATACAATCCGGCTATGATGCCGTCGCAATCGTTGGCTATAAACCTGTTCAGTCGTTCCTTGGCAGTGCCTATCCAGTCGTTCTGCTCCTTGATGGCATCTCTGTTTGTGCGCCTGACATTGCCTATGTTGAAGTCGCTGTATTTCAGTGGCATGTCGTTGATACAAGTGTTCACCCAATACCAGTCCATTCCGAAAGCGCACAAAAACACTTTTTTGTTGTGTTTGCGCAAGTATTTGTATATTGGGAATATCCTTTCGGCCTTCAGTTCAACGAACATAGGGTTGATCAGCTGCACAACGTCATACCCCCTCAGTTTAGGCAGCAGCGAGTATATCTTGAGCAACAGGGCCATCCCGCCAATCTTACCTTTGCGTCTCACCAACGATATGTCGCGAGGGTAATCCTTCCAGAAGTCACCGTTGGAGGCAACGGTTACCTGATGACCGAGCGCCCTGAGCCCTTCTGCCAGCGTAGCGTGCACATTGCTGTATTCGCCTAACAACAGTATCTTCATCTTGCTTATTTTACCAATGTCAGTGTATGCCGCAAGATGTAGAGGCCCGTCTTAGAGTTTGCAAGTTTCCTGAACCATATATACTTCTGCGAATAGTCCCTGTCGGGCAGGGGGTAGAGCCCCACCTTCTGCAGTCGCATCAACCGCGTTTCGAGTTGGCTTTGCGATTTTGTCATTTTGATGATGTTGTATATATAGTCCATTGTCAGCTGTGCCACCCGCCTTTGCAGCGCCGTGCTTTCTGCCATTGGCAGTGTTGTCGATATGTCGTGCAGGTGCTTGATTATCTGTTCAAAGTCATTCAATCGTTTCAGGATGTGCTTCTTGTCTTTCTTTGTTGTTATCGAGCCTGTCCTTTTTCTGTAGAAGTAAGCCTTGTAGTCTGTGTCGTAAACTTTCTCCGCGCGCAACAGCAACTGAGGGGTAAACTCCTCATCTTCGTGCAGAATGCCCGGCGAGAATTTCAGTCCCATCAGTATATCCTTCCTGAACAGGTAGCCCCAGGCCGACGCATGGATGTTGTTGTTGTTCATAAACACAGTTCCGTCCACCGCATCGAGGTTTTTTATCTTGGGTTTGGCACTGTCTGTGTCGGTATAGTCGAACAGCACCATGTCGGGGTCTTTAAACCTCGCCAAGTCAAGGCACTGTTCATAAATGTTAGAAACAATCTTGTCATCGCCGTCGATGAATTGTATGTATTTGCCTGTTGCAATGTCCAGGCCTATGTTCCTTGCGGCACTGAGCCCTCTGTTTGGTTGTCTCAGATATATTATGTCATCACAATAAGCCATTAGTTCAGGCATGGGACACTGCTGCGAACCGTCGTCAACTATGATGATTTCTTTCTCAGAGCGGCTCAGCGACAGGGCCAATACACTGTCTATGCACTCGCGCACCATGTCCATTGGTAAGTTATAACATGTGATTATAAAGCTTATCAATGGTGTTTTTTTATCTGTTTGTGTTGATGGTTGGCTTTGCATATATTGGTCGTTTCGTTATTGAATACGAATGCAAAATTACAATAATATTTTATATTTCCAATGGTTTGGTGCAACCATTTGAATGATAAACTTTCAGCTGGGCGTCTGCAAAACGTTGCAGGTGGCAGTCAAACCGCCCACAATCAAATGATTTTAGCGGAAGTAGACCTGTGATGCTTAAATGCTTTTGTATATCGCCGGTCAAGCATTTTCCGCCCGGTTTAATGTGCTTCGTTTCTTCCATGGCTACAAAGGGCGTCGGCCATGTCGTGGTGGCTTCATACCGTGGTGGCGTTATCAGTCTCCCGGTCCCCCCTTGGCGTATCACCGCAGCCTTATTTACGGTTTCTCCCCAAGATTGCGCGCAAAGAGAAATACAGCCATTCCTGCACCCTGAAAAGGCCCCATGTGGGCGCGTGGCGGTAGCCGAACTTCCTTTTGAGCGCATCCGGCAACCTGGCGGTGTCTGTGGTTCGCCATGCCCTCTCAAGCTCCCCCAAGCCGTACGAGCGTTCATTGCAGTCCAACTCGTTGGCGTGGCAGTGGTAGAACATATACGTGTCGATGAGTATCAGCCAGCGTTGCTGTTCATATTCTGCCATGATGTTTTCTGAGACTCCCATCAGCTCAAGTTGCCTTTTCATGCTTTCGGCGGCTTTCAGGTAGTCAAACCGCTTCACGCTGACTGCGTGGGTTGCCGATGCCGGGTGCTGGCGGTAGTGGTAGATGCCGCGGCAACGCCTCACCTCACGTGACGCCAGGTAGTGAATCCTTGTGGTGTTGTCGTCGCTGTACAGCCTGCATGTCTCGTCGTACGGCCATTTCCTGTGTATTGATGCCCTTACCATGTACAGTCCGTGAATTGTCCACGACAGGCTCATCCTGAACGCCTCGAGGCCCGTCAGGGCTTTGAAGTCGGGCATGGCGTAGGCCTCCTGCCTTCCGTCGTATTCCATCATGACGTCGAACAGCACCGCGTCCGTGGCCTCGTTGTTTTTGAACACGCTTACAGCCTGTTGTATGGCGTCGTCTGAAAACCAGTCGTCAGCATCGAGCATGCATACGTAGTCGCCTGTCGATTGCGCCAGGCCAACGTTGCGTGCGTGGGCCTGCCCTTTGTTTTCGTCAAGCGAAAAGACCCTTATGCGTGCGTCGCGCTTTGCGTATGTGCGCAATATCGACAGCGACGAGTCTGTCGAGCAGTCGTCTATGCATATCACTTCTATGTCATGGTGCGTCTGCGCCAAGAGTGAGTCCAGGCATGTCTGCAAGTATTTTTCGGCATTGTATACGGCCACGAGAATAGACACCTTATCCATTGTGCAGCAGCTTGGATTTTAGTTTGTTCCAAAGCGAAGTCTTTTTGTATATGATGTATGCCGAGGCTGCACCGCTTGCGATGGTTATTATTGTGCCGAGCGCAACATATATCCATTCGCATGAGATGTGTGTGACGGCATATGCCGAGAAGCCCAGCGGCAGTTGGAGCAATGCGTAGCGGTAGACCTGCGACGACACGCGGTACTTGTATCTCACGTGGGCGTAGGCCAGAATCATTGCAAGGTCAAGTATGTACGACAGCGTCAGGGCAATTCCCGTGCCTATCAATCCCCATTGGTTATAGCCGAACACTATCAGCAGCACCAGCATGGCGTCGTATGCCGTTTCGAGTATGAAATATGCCACTGAGTCGCCGTGTGCCAGTGTGACATAGGCTATGGGGAGCGACATTGCCTTGAAGTACATTGACAGGGCGGCCACCTGCGCCATCGACACCACTGGCGCGAAACTGTGGCTGTAGAGCAGCGGCATGAGTATGGGCAATGCCAGTATCAGCAGTGCCAGCATGGGCGATATGATGAGCAGCGACACTTCTATCTGCCGGTTGACCATCAGGTTGGTGGCCGCCACGTCGTCGTTTACCGACGATACCCGTGGAAAATAGTCGGTCTCCATGGCCGAGAACACCATGCCGGCATAGGTCACCGTGAGCACATATCCGGCATTGTAGAGCCCCACGATGTCAAGGCCCGCCTTGACGTTGAGGAATGAGCGTATCACCATCTCGGCCCCGCTGCCCATTATTCCGGTCAGCACAAAGGCTATGCCGAGCCTCACCATTGGCATGCCTTCGCCTATGAGGCTGCGGCAACCGTTCAGTTTCAGCGGGTAGAAACGGTAGGAATACATGATTGTGAAAGCCATGTCGGCCATGGCTACCAGCAATATGACGGGGACGATGCCGCTTTGTCCGAAGAAGTAGTATACCGGTACGGAAATCACCAGGGCTGCAAACACCGAGTAAATCTGTATCGTGGCCAGCGCGCGCAGTTTGCGCGCCCCTTTTAGTATGGCCGTCTCGCCGCCGGTGATGGCGAGCATGCCAACGACGGGCGACAGCAGTATGAAATGCAGCGTGTGGTCGCCCCATGAGAATGTGTAGTCGCTGAGCATGGGGCCGAGCAGCGCGCAAAGCGCCATGCCGAACAAGGCGGTGATGAGGCTCCACGTCCTGATTATCTTGATGAAGTGCAATATGCGGCTCTCGTCGCCACGGTCAAAAATCTCTGCAATGTGTTTCACCGCGCTGAACGACAGGCCCAGGCTCGTGGCTTGCGACATAAACGTTATCGCCGAATTGAAAAGCGACACAAGGCCCATGCCCGACGGGCCAAGCAACAGGGCTACGAGTTTGTTGCGTACAAGCCCTATGATGATGTTCAGGCCTTGCACACCGCCGAAAATGCCAGTGTATTTTAGCACGTGGCTGTAGCTGGTTTTCGATTCTGCGTCGTCCATCTGGTTATTCAACGTATTTCTTTTCCGTTTATTATGCCTGTTGCCTGATTTTGTGTGTTGTGCTATCTGTTCATGCGCAGCCTTGGGGCGTGGGCGCGTTGCCGGCGGCAGTCGGTGTTTGGCGTGCATCTGTAGATGTCTCGCCATGGCCGGCTTGCCTTGCTTCTTGCAATGTTGTGCCACTGCATCGCCTTTTTGCCGGCTGCCAGCAAGGCCGGTAGGCGGTGGCCTATTGTTGTTTTGTTTGTGCCGAATGCCCTGTTGTGACCGGGTTTACGCGGCTTTGCCGGTGGTGGCCGGTGGGCTTGCCTCCAAAATGCAGGGTGGTTGCCTGGGGGCAGTCCGCTCCCACTTCATGTGCCGTGGCCATGCAGCAGGCCCTGTTTGCCGGCATGTATGGTTGCGCTCATGCGTAAGCCCCGCCAACCGGGGAACCTTTGACGGTGGTCTCCGGTTGGTGGGGCTGTTCCTGTCCCGGCGCTTGCCGGACATGCTCATCGGTGTCGGCGTTTGCCTCAGCCCGGGCCTTGGCTTTTGCCTGTGGCCATTGTGGCGGTTGTGGTGCAGCCTTGCCCGCGGGCCGGCGTCATCGGGCTTGCACGCTGCCCTGTGCCGGTGGCGTCACGGCGTCGCCTTCCTCATAGCTCATGTCTATGGTCTGGAACTTGAAGTCGCCCTCGTCTATGTATCTCACGTCGTACATGCCGGGGCTTTCTTCTACGTACAGCTTTTTCAGCTTCAGGTATTTTTTCTCGGCTTCCTTTCTTGAGCGGGCATACATAACCAGGCAAGTGCGGTTCTTAAGGTGCAGCTTGTCCGACAGATAGTTACGCAGTTGGTACGAGTAGTTTTCGCGTCCGAGCAAGAATTTCGATTTGTTGTCAATCCACGCGCTGTCCACTTTCTGTACATTGGTCATGTAGATTGTAGAGTCGGTGAACGAAGCAGAAAAGCCAAAGATGTAAATGCTGGGCACAGCCTTGCCTTTGGCACTCAACTCTCCGGCTGCGAGCACCATGGTGAACAGCAGCGCGGCAAAAGAGCATTTGAAAAGTCTCATTTTTGTATTGTTATTGTCCTAAATATGCTTTGAGTATTTTGTTCTTCGTGCTGTTGCGCAGTCTTCTTATCGCTTTCTCCTTTATCTGCCTTACACGCTCGCGCGTCAGCCCGTATTTGGTGCCTATCTCGTCGAGAGTCATCTCGGGTTGGTTGATGCCGAAAAACGCCTCTATGACATTGCGTTCGCGCTCGTTGAGGGCCTGGAGGGCGGTGTTGATTTCTGCGCGGAGCGACTCGAGCACCAGCGACTTGTCGGCCATTGGCGAGTCGTCGTTGACCAGCACGTCAAGCAGCCCGTTGTCTTCGCCGTCGGCAAACGGAGCGTCGACAGACACGTGCCTGCTGTTTATCTTGAGCACATCGTCTATCTTGTCTTCCGGCAAGTCTACCTTCTCGGATATCTCTTCTATCGACGGTTTGCGCTCGTATTCTTGCTCAAACTTGTTGAGCACTTTGTTTATCTTGTTCACCGAGCCCACTTGGTTGAGCGGCAGCCTCACTATGCGGCTCTGCTCGGCTATGGCTTGCAGTATGCTTTGCCTTATCCACCACACTGCATAGGATATGAATTTGAAACCGCGGGTCTCGTCAAATTTCTCGGCAGCCTTTATCAGGCCCACGTTGCCTTCATTGATGAGGTCGGGTAGGCTCAAGCCTTGGTTTTGGTATTGCTTGGCCACTGACACAACGAACCTCAGGTTTGCTTTAGTAAGCTTTTCGAGGGCTTTGCGGTCGCCTTTCTTGATTCTTTGCGCCAATTCCACTTCCTCTTCAACAGACACAAGCTCCTCCTTGCCTATCTCTTGCAGGTATTTGTCAAGTGACTGGCTTTCACGGTTGGTTATTGATTTGTTGATTTTAAGTTGCCTCATTGGAGAATAGGGTTTTAGTGTTTGCAAAGATTGTGCATGCCGTGGCAGTGAGGACATGTTTGCCTGTT
The DNA here is from genome assembly GCF_023336985.1 of Marseilla massiliensis. NCBI lineage: Bacteria > Pseudomonadati > Bacteroidota > Bacteroidia > Bacteroidales > Prevotellaceae > Marseilla > Marseilla massiliensis. The sequence continues at coordinate 26,149 of NZ_JAMBLP010000005.1, forward strand.
TGTCAGGCGCAACCTATTTTCTGCAAAGATAATGATAAATTTCCACAATGCAAAATCTTTTTGCGAAAACTTTACTGCATTTTTGAAATGCATTGCCGGTTTTGTTACATCGTTGTGTTCGGCTGAATGCTGTTTGCTGTGGTGGTGCTTGCGGCTGCCGCTTTCCGTCCGGTTTTGTTACATGCTCGGAGTCGCGTTGGCACGGCTGCCGTTTCGTGGCTCAATATGGGCTGTTTGGCATGCCGGTTCGGCCTGTTTTGGCGGCCGGCATGGGTCGTTTTGCGTTGTGCTGCCGGTTTTGTGGCGTTATTGCCTGTGCTTCAGCGTGTTGTGCTTGCAGCCTCAGGCCGTGCCCTCGTTGCGAAAAATGTTTAGTCCCAGGCCGTGCCTTGCCGTGGGGCTGCGTAGGCTGGCCGGCCTCAGGGTGGCTTGCGGCTCGTGTAGCCCGCTGGCCGACGGCGGTCGGGGCAGGCATGCAAAAGGCGCCCGCGGGTTGTTCCGCGGGCGCCTCGTGGTTGTTGTGCCATTGCCGTCGTATGGCTGCCTGTCAGTTGTCTTGCAGCGGAACGGCAAAGTAAGCCTTCTTGCCTGTCGGGTAGATGCCCTGTATGTAGAGCACAGGCTCCTTGCTTGTCGAGGCGTCTCTTACGGCCTTCTGCAAGTCTTCTATCGTGTTGATGCTCTGGTCGTTCACCTTCTGGATGATGAACCCGCGGTTGATGCCGGCATCTTTCAGCTTGCCGTTGTTCACCTTCAGCACTTCAAGTCCGTAGCTTATGTCGAGCTGCCTCTTCTGGTCGTCGGTCACCTCGCGGAAGTTGGCACCCAGCACGTCGAGGTCGGCATGCTTTACCACCTTCACGGTGCCCTGCTCGTTCTTGAGCGTCACGGTCTCTGTGTGCTTCTTCTTCTCATGCAGGTAAGTGATTGATATCTTGTCGCCGGGACGCTTCCTTGCTATGATTTCCTGGAGCTCGGCCATCCTTGTCACCTTTTCGCCATCCACGGCAACGATTACGTCGCCTTCTTTTATTCCGGCGTCAGAAGCGGCGCCGTCCTCAAGCACCTTTGCAACGTAGATGCCTTCCATAGTGCCCAGGTCAATGTCCTTGCCTTGGTCTTTCTGGCTGTCAACATAGTCTTTTACGTTGCTTCCCTGTATGCCTACCCATGCACGCTGCACAGTGCCATACTTCTTGAGGTCGTCTACCACCTTGTTCATTATGGTTGTCGGTATGGCAAATCCGTAGCCGCTGTAAGAGCCCGTCTGCGAGTAGAGCATGGCGTTGATGCCCACAAGTTCGCCGCGGGTGTTGACAAGGGCTCCGCCGGAATTGCCCGCATTGATGGCGGCGTCGGTCTGTATGAACGACTCAACGCTGTTGGCCCCGAGCCTGCGCGCCTTTGCACTTACTATGCCGGCGGTGACCGTATTGTTGAGTCCGAGGGGGTTGCCCACTGCCAGCACCCACTCGCCAACCTTGATGTCGTCGCTGTTGGCTATCACGATGGCAGGCAGGTTCTTGCCGTCAATCTTGATGAGGGCCAGGTCGGTGGTCTTGTCGGCGCCAATTATCCTTGCCGAATACTCCTTGTTGTCGTTCAGTGTGACGGTCAGCTCGTCGGCACCGTCAACCACGTGGTTGTTTGTTACGATGTAGCCGTCGGCCGAGATTATCACGCCCGAGCCTGTGGCAGTCTTCCTCGGGGTTTGCACCTGGCGCTTTTGCGAGCCGCCGTTGCCGCGTCCGAAGAAGCCGCCGAACGGGTCGAAGAAGAAATCGCTGAACGGGTCGCTCTGTACGTCGATGGTCTTCACCTTGCTGTTCTGCACGTATTTTATATGCACGACAGAGGGGAGGGCCTTTTCGGCAGCGTAGGTTAAGTCAACGGGTTGCCCTGCCGGCGTGGCGGCCCCTGCCTTGTTGAAGGCTGCGACCGAGAATACAATCGCCACCAGGCATACGGCCGGCAGCAGATAATTGATGATCTTTTTCATTCTCTTATTGTTTTATATTCATTAATACTGTTCGTTTTGATGTCTGCAAATATAGAGGCAAATTTTTGAAATCTGTCATTTTGTCCTATTCTTTTGTCTGATTTTAACAGTTAGAATAAACGACTTAACTACAGTTTGCGCTTGGTATTTGAAGACTAAAAAAACGTAAACATAATATGGTTTAAAATGTCTTTAAGTTCCTGACAGGCTATGCCGCAGCAAGGCTTCGGGCCCGGCGTTGGCGATGACCCGTGGCGTTGCAACATGTGGCGGCGGCTTGGCCATGGCGTCCGGCATGCCTTGGCGCGGTGTAAATATATTTTCTTGCAAACGTTTACACAACAAAAAAGCCCGTGGGGCGTTTCGCCGTGTCACTAATTTATATACCTTTGCAGTGTGAAAAGCAGCAGCGTGGGGTATACAACGGGTTTGTTGCAGCCTCCGTTGCCCTTGTTTCCGTCTGTTTAATAATATGAACCTAAGCAAGACATAAAATGGAAAGAACGTGGAGATGGTTTGGCAAGAACGACAAGATAACCCTTGCCATGCTAAAGGAAATTGGTGTGCAGGGCATTGTGACCGCATTGCACGACGTGCCCAACGGCGAGGTGTGGTCGCGCGAAAAGATTAGCGACTTGCGCAAGTACATCGAGAGTTACGGCATGCGTTGGTCGGTGGTTGAGAGTCTGCCTGTGTGCGAAAGCATAAAGTATGCGGGCCACGACCGCGACCACCTCATAGCCAACTACAAGGAGAGCCTCAAGAATCTTGCTCTTGAGGGCATACATACCGTTTGCTACAACTTCATGCCGGTGCTTGACTGGGCCCGCACCGACCTGGAGCACCCCAACCCGAACGGCACAACCAACCTTTATTTCTCGCATGCTCAGTTTGCCTATTTCGACATTTGCATACTGAAGCGCGAAGGAGCAGCTGCCGACTGGCCTGCAGATGTGTTGGAGGAAGTGGAGAAACTGAAGAAGACCATGACTCCCGACGACGACCACAAGCTGGTGGAAAACATCATCGTGAAGACGCAGGGGTTTGTCAGCGGCAACATCCGCGAGGACGATGAGCACCCGGTGGAGCTCTTCCGCCAGCTGCTCGACCTGTACAAGGGCATCACCAAAGACCAGTTGCGCGAGAACATGCGCTATTTCCTCGAGGCGATAATGCCCGTTTGCGATGAGTACGACATGCGCATGTGCGTGCATCCCGACGACCCGCCATTCCCCATCCTGGGCCTGCCGCGCATAGTGACGTGCGACGAAGACATCAGGTGGTTCCTCAATGCCGTCGACAACCCGCACAACGGCCTCACGTTCTGCGCCGGGTCGCTATCGGCCGGGGCCCACAACGATGTGGTCGACTTGGCCCGCAAGTATGCCGGACGCACATGGTTTGTCCATCTGCGCTCATGCCACGTGTTCCCGAACGGCGACTTTACCGAGGCGTCGCACCTGGGCGGGCGCGCCGACATCATAGAGCTGGCCCGCATATTCGAGAAGACCAACCCCGAACTGCCAATGCGCGTTGACCATGGAATGACCATGCTCGGCGACGAGAGCAGGGGCTACAATGCCGGTTACAGCTTCCTCGGGCGTATGTTTGCCATGGGGCAGGTGCAGGGAATACTTGCCACCGTCGACCGAGAGCTCGGCATAGAGTACAGGCAGCCGGGCTTTTACGAGTGATGGCGCCTTCATCTTAATATATAGCAAAGGTTTACTGCCGGCGTATGCCGGCCGAAATAATATATCAGGAAATGAAAAACTTGTTTGACATAAAGGATTACGTGGTAGTAATCACCGGCGGTACGGGTGTGCTTGGGCGCGCCATCGCCAAGTATTTGGCGCTCAACGGGGCCAAGGTTGTTATATTGGGCCGCAAGGAAGAAGTGGGCCGCGAGATAGTGGACGACATCGAGAAAGAGGGCGGATGCTGTGAGTTTATGAAGACCGACGTGATGTCGCTGCCGACCGTGCAGGGCAATTGCGACGAGATAATGGCAAAGTATGGGCGCATAGACACGCTGCTCAATGCTGCCGGGGGCAACATGAAGGGGGCTACCATCGGCCCCGACCAGAACTTCTTCGACCTCGAGCCAACCCAGTTCCAGACGGTGCTCGAGCTCAACCTCACCGGTACGGTTATACCCACGCAGGTGTTTCTGAAGCCGATGGTGGCCCAGGGCAAGGGCTCGATTATAAATTTCTCGTCGATGGCTGCCTTCCGCCCGATGACACGCGTGTGCGGCTATGCCGCTGCAAAGGCCGGTATTAGCAACTTCACGGCCTTCATGGCCACAGAGTGTGCCAAGAAGTTTGGCGAGGGCATACGCGTCAATGCCATTGCCCCGGGCTTCTTCATCACCGAGCAAAACCGCTCGCTGCTGACCAATCCCGACGGCTCTTACACCCAACGGGGCCAGGACGTGATACGCCAGACGCCATTCGGGCGTATGGGTGAGCCCGAGGAACTGTGCGGCACCATACACTACCTGATGAGCGATGCGGCAAAGTTTGTCACAGGTACGGTGGCCGTTGTCGACGGAGGCTTCAATGCCTTTGCCATGTAAGACTGCGGATAAGCAATTTGATGAATGATAGTAGAGGCGGACTCCGGCGCATGGCACCGGTGCTCCGCCTTTTCTGGCTGGAAGGCAGCTGTGGCTTAATGGGCTTCGGCCATGCGGCGCTCGGTGAGATTCATGCCCGTGGGCTACGGGGTTGGCCTGTGAAAATAGTTTACTCTTTGCCATGTGGCTACGTTGCTTGCCATCAGTTGGCTGCTATGGCGGCCGGCGGCTGGATGGCTGTGGGGGCCTGTTGCCTGCCACTTGGTGTGCGTGGGCAATGTGTCTTTATTGTTGTCGTTGCATGCCGGTGCCATCGTCGGCAGCCGGCGGCCGCGACCTTTCATGCAGGTTCACCCCGTGGGTGGGAGTGTTGCATGGTTGTCGGCGCTGCGGTCGGTTGGCCTGGTTGCGCGCAACATCACAATCGGCCTGTTGGATTTGCTTTTAGGCTAACCCGCTGGGTGCCAGTAGGTTAGTGCATGGATGCTGCGTCGGTTGAAGAAATGGCCCATTTGGGGTTCTGATATGGGCCGTTTTGCATTGCCAAACGGCCCGTGTGGTGATGCCGAACGGGCCGTTTGGCCCATGCACACGTAGGCGGCAGCTGTCTTGTGGCGCGCCATGCGTCATCGGCCGGTGGCGCCCTGTGGGCCGAGCGCTGCTTTTTGCTTCATCATCGGGCGTTTCGCCATGTCCCGTGAGGCATGCCTTGTGTGCTGGTGCAACTATGTTTGTGCTTCGACGGCTCCAGATGCTTCGTTTCGTTCGCCCTGTTGCTTACAACGTCGGAATGTTTATCCCGGATGTCGGCGGCCGGTTGCGATTGGCATGGTGTGTGCTGTTGCGCGGCATCCTCGGCAAGGGGGTATGGCCGCCGTGGCGGTGCGTGCCCGCCAACGTAAACCTTTACGTTATAAATATTATCCCAATTATTTGCATGAATGCCAAAAACGCCGTATCTTTGCAATACGCAACAAGAACAAAATTATAATACATTATTATGAAACCATTAAACAAACATTTTGCGCCCAAGAGCGTTATGCCCGAAAAGGTAATCCAATTTGGTGAGGGCAATTTCCTCCGTGCTTTTGTTGACTGGATTATCTGGAACATGGATCAGAAGACCGACTTCAACGGTTCTGTGGTTATTGTTCAGCCGCTGGAGCATGGAATGGTCGACTGGCTCAACGGCCAGGACTGCCTGTACCATGTCAACCTGCAGGGCCGCGAGAATGGACAGCCTGTCAATACGCTTGAGCGTATCGACGTGGTTAGCCGTGCGCTTAATCCATACACACAGAATCAGGCATTCATGGCATTGGCCGACCAGCCTGAGATGCGTTTCGTAATCTCTAACACAACCGAGGCCGGAATTGCATTCGACCCGTCGTGCAAGCTCGACGACGCGCCGGCAGCATCTTATCCCGGAAAGCTCGTGCAGCTGCTCTATCGCCGCTGGCAGACTTTCAACGGCGACCCGACCAAGGGACTCATCATATTCCCCTGCGAATTGATTTTCCTCAACGGCCATGTGCTCAAGGATTGCATCAACAAATATATCGAGCTGTGGAAGCTGCCGAAGGAGTTCAAGGAGTGGTTCGACAACAGTTGCGGCGTTTACGCCACACTCGTAGACAGGATTGTGCCCGGATTCCCGCGCAAGGAGATTGCCGAGATTCAGGAGAAGATAAGCTATCGCGACAACCTTGTGGTTCAAGCCGAGAACTTCCACCTGTGGGTTATCGAGGCTCCGAAGGAGGTTGCCAACGAGTTCCCTGCCGACAAGGCCGGGTTGCACGTGCTCTTCGTTCCGTCGGAGGAGCCTTACCACAAACGCAAGGTGACATTGCTCAACGGCCCTCACACGGTGCTTTCGCCTGTGGCTTTCCTCAGCGGGGTCAACATCGTGCGCGATGCCTGCAACCACGAGGTCATCGGCAAGTATATACATAAGGTGCAGTTTGACGAGCTAATGCAGACTCTTGACCTGCCGATGGAGGAGCTTGAGAAGTTTGCTAAGGACGTATTGGAGCGTTTCGACAACCCGTATGTAGACCACCAGGTGACGAGCATCATGCTTAACTCGTTCCCCAAGTTCTGCGCCCGCGACCTGCCAGGTGTCAAGACATACCTTGAGCGCAAGGGTGAGCTGCCAAAGGGCCTCGTGTTCGGGCTTGCTGCAATCATCACTTACTATAAGGGAGGCAAGCGTGAGGACGGAACCGAGATTGTGCCCAACGACTCTCCGGAGATCATGGACTTGCTCAAGGAACTCTGGGCAACGGGAGACACGCAGAAGGTTACCGACGGTGTGCTCGGCGCAACGTTCATCTGGAACGAGGACCTCAATGAAATCAAGGGCCTCAACGGTCTTGTCAAGCAGTATCTTGACCTCATCCAGGAGAAGGGTATGCTTGAGGCCGTCAAGACAATACTGTAATTTCAGTGCATCAAGATAGGAATTATTTTTTATAGTTAATGTGGGCATTGGGAGCTGTGAGGGTTCTCAGTGCCCTTTTTCGCTGTTTTCAAGATATGGAAGATGTAAAGCAACTCCTGGCGGAATATGCCAGACGGTATGAGACCCCCGACTTCCTTCCGGCCGACCCGAGCTGTTTCATGCATAAGGTTGACGGCGACCTGAACAGGGAGACGCTGGCTTTCATAGCGTCGTGCCTGAGCTATGGCAGCAGGAAGCAGTTTTTCCCGAAAATCCAGTATGTGCTCGATTGTGCTCATGGCGAAGTGTACGACTGGGTGGTGTCAGGCAACTTTTCGGCAGACATACCCGACGATGACTCCAGATGCTATTACCGCTTGTATACATTCCACACGATGAACCGCTTTCTTCATGCCCTTAGGGACATGCTCTTGGAGCATGGGTCGATAGGCAGGTTTGTGGAGCGCAATGCCACCGACGGTTATTCGGCAGTGGTGGCTATATGCGGGTATTTTGCCTCAAAGGACATAGAGGTAATCATTCCAAAAGACACTAAGTCGGCTTGCAAGCGCGTGTGCATGTTCCTAAGGTGGATGGTGCGCGACGGCTCGCCTGTAGACTTGGGCCTGTGGGGGCATTTCATAGATAAGCGAACGCTTATAATGCCCATGGATACGCATGTGGTGCAGGAAGCGGTCAGGCTTGGGCTGCTCTCCAGCAAGGCGGCTTCGATGTCGGCGGCGAGGAAACTGACCTCGAAAATGGCCGAGATATTTCCCGACGACCCGCTCAAGGGCGACTTCGCCTTGTTTGGTTACGGTGTCAACCACTGACGCATGCCGTGGCAGGCACAGGTCGCCCGGAGAATAGAAAAAGGGGATTGGAAGCCATTCCAATCCCCTTTGTTACTTCGCCTCTGGCTATGTTGCAGCCTGTGGCGGTTGTCAGTAGCTCCTTGCTATGATGACACGGCATTTCGCCGGCTTGCCGCTCACCATGTCTACGCCCGGAGTCTGCTCGTAAGCGAACGGGACGCAGCGTATTGTGGCCTGTGTCTCTTCTTTTATCTTTGCCTCGGTCTCGGCCGTGCCGTCCCAATGGCAGAGGAAGAAACCGCCGTCCTTGATGCGCTCCTTGAACTCTTCGTAATTGTCGCATTCATATACGTGAGCGTCGCGGAATGCCCTTGCTTTCTCGAATATGTTCTTCTGGATGTCGTCGAGCAGGGTGGTTATGTGCTCCACGATGCCCTCAAGAGGCAGTGTTTCCTTTTCGAGCGTGTCGCGCCTCATCAGTTCTATCGTGCCGTTCTCCAGGTCGCGGCCTCCCATTGCCAGCCTTACGGGCACGCCCTTCAGCTCATAGTCGGCAAACTTGAAGCCCGGACGCTTGTTGTCTGCGTCGTCGTATTTCACGCTGATGCCTTTCTCGCGCAGTGCGTTTATTACCGGTGTAAGCTTCTCGGTGATTGCGGCCAGCTGGTCGGCTCCCTTTGTTATGGGTATGATAACCACCTGTATGGGGGCCAGTTTCGGCGGAAGCACCAGTCCGTTGTCGTCGGAGTGGGTCATGATGAGGGCTCCTATGAGTCGTGTCGACACACCCCACGAGGTGGCCCAGACGTACTCCGGCTTGTTGTCCTTGTTCAGGAAGGTAACGTCGAACGCCTTGGCAAAGTTCTGGCCGAGGAAGTGGCTCGTGCCGCTCTGCAGGGCCTTGCCGTCTTGCATCATCGCCTCGATGGTGTAAGTGTCCAGCGCTCCGGCGAAGCGCTCGGTCTCGCTCTTCACGCCTTGAAGCACGGGGACGGCCATCCAGTTCTCCGCGAAGTCGGCATATACCTTCAGCATCTGCTGTGCCTCGGCTTCGGCTTCCTCGCGGGTGGCGTGCGCGGTGTGGCCTTCCTGCCACAGGAATTCGCTCGTGCGCAGGAATGGGCGCGTGCGCATCTCCCATCTCATTACATTGCACCACTGGTTGCACAGCAGTGGCAGGTCGCGCCAAGAGTGTATCCAGTTTTTGTATGTATTCCATATTATGGTCTCCGAGGTGGGGCGGATAATCAATTCTTCTTCCAGACGGGCGGCGGGGTCTACTTCAACTCCGCTCTTGTCTTCTTTGGCACGGAGGCGGTAGTGGGTCACTACGGCGCATTCCTTGGCAAAACCTTCAACGTGTTCGGCTTCTTTAGACAGGAAAGACTTTGGTATCAGGAGCGGGAAGTATGCGTTTTGCACGCCTGTCTGCTTGAACATCAAGTCCAGCTGATGCTGCATCTTTTCCCATATTGCGTAGCCGTATGGCTTGATTACCATGCAGCCCCTTACTGCGGCCTGCTCTGCGAGGTCGGCTTTCACGACAAGGTCGTTGTACCACTGGCTATAGTTGTCAGCCCGTTTAGTTAAATCCTTCAATTCTTTAGCCATATCAAAACAGTATATTTAATATTTTTTGACTGCAAAATTACAAAAAAAACTTGGAAATGTGGTGGAATATCAATAAATAGATTACCTTTGCATATCGAATTTTATGTTCAACAATCAAAATTATACCACAATGAGAAAACTTAAAGTATTTACATTAATCCTGTGCTTAGGCATTGTCTTTGCCGGATGTAACAACACTCAAAAGGGTGCTGCCATTGGTACCGGAGGCGGCGCCGTGCTGGGTGCCATCGTTGGTAAGCTGGCCGGAAACACAGCTGTTGGTGCTGCCGTAGGTGCTGCCGTAGGTGCCGGAACCGGAGCTATCATAGGCAAGCACATGGACAAGGTGAAGGCCGAGGCTGAGCAGGTGGAGAACGCCCAGGTTCAGGAGGTTAAGGATGCCAACGGACTTGACGCCGTCAAGGTGACCTTCGACTCTGGCATTCTGTTCGCTACCAACAAGTCAGACCTGAACGCTGCCGCCAAGACATCGCTCGCAAAGTTTGCCACAGTGCTCAACAACAATAAGAATTGTGACATCGCCATCTATGGCCATACGGACAACACGGGCAACGACGGCATCAACCAGCCGCTTTCTGTAAGCCGTGCCACGAGCGTTGCCAACTACCTGAAGAGCTGCGGTGTGTCGTCTGCACAGATCAAGACCATCGAGGGCCAGGGCTCATCAAACCCTGTTGCCGACAACTCTACGGCTGCCGGTCGCCAGCAGAACCGCCGCGTGGAAGTGTACATGTATGCCAGCCAGGCAATGATTCAGGCTGCAGAGAACGGGACATTGCAGTAAGATAGTATTTTGTCGGGATGTTTATTCTGAAGAAAATACGCTCTATATTGAAGTGGATGGTGGTTGCCTTTTTCGGCACCACCATTCTTTCTGTTGTCCTGCTTCGTTTTCTTCCGGTTTATTTCACTCCGCTAATGTTCATCAGGCTTGTGCAGCAGGGGGGCAGGGGAGAGGAACTGCGCCTGCACCACAGGTGGGTTTCGCTCGACGAGATTTCTCCTTACCTGCCTCAAGCGGTGATGGCCAGCGAAGACCAGCGATTCCTTGTGCACCACGGTTTCGACTTCAAGGCCATAGAGAATGCCGCCAAGCACAACATGCGCAGCGGCAGCAAGCGTAAGCTTGGGGCCAGCACCATATCGCAACAGACGGCGAAGAATGTGTTTCTGTGGCCCGGGCGTACGTGGGTGCGCAAGGGCTTGGAGGCTTATTTCACCGCCCTGATTGAGCTTATGTGGAGCAAGCAGCGCATAATGGAGGTTTACTTGAACTCAATTGAGATGGGCGACGGCATTTACGGGGCCGACGCGGTGGCCGAGCGGCATTTCGGTTGCCGGGCCAGTGAGCTCACCAAGGGACAGTGCGCGCTGATTGCTGCCACGTTGCCCAACCCGCTTAAATATGACTCGGGTGCCCCAAGCCCGTATGTCAAGCGGCGTAAGCAACGCATATTGCGCGAGATGCGGAATGTGAAGATGCTGCCCGAAGAAGGCGAGGACGCCGCGAAGTGACAGTCTTCACGGCAGTTGGCTGATGCGGCCGTGGCCAAATGCCGGGCCGTCATGGCCGTGGGTGCCTAATCCGTTGGTTTACAATGTATTGCATTATGTGCCGTTTTGCATTGCAAAACGGCACATAATGCTTTGTGAAACGGCCTGTTTCATTATGCCGAACGGCTTGTCGTGCACATTGGCCTCATGTCGTTGACTGTGCGCCGCCAAGGGCGTTGAACTGATGTGACACGCTGCCGTTGACTTCGAGGCAGGCACTGCCTGAATGCCCACGGACTATTTTGTGTAGAAATCAATCATCCTTGTAAGGGCCTGTTGGCATACGGCGCAGAAGTCGGGCACGTCGTTGGTGCGCATGCGGCATTTTTCCACACCTCTGAAAACGCCTTGCTTCTGGTAACCTCCACCCTCGATGAGCGATGCCTTGCCCTGCTTTATCAGATTCTCCCATTTGCCTTTGAAGTTGTGCTTGGTGGTGAGGTTGGGCTCCCACGGCTCTGTGTCCGGGAAATACATGGGGTCGTCGTTGCCATATTCATACTCGTCGCCCAGTCCTCCGAAGCTGTGCCCGAACTCATGCACCACTACCGGCTTGAATTGGTTGCCTCGGGTGTACGACAGGTTGTAGGAGTTGTAAATGCCGCCACCGCCGTATTTGGCAGTGTTCACAAGGATGATGATGTGTTCGTAGGGCGTGCCTGCAAGTTTGTCGTGCAGGTCTTTTATGTTGAGTGTGGTCAGGTAGCGGTCGCTGTAGAACGTGTCAAAGTGCGAGCTCAGTGCCGTGGTTTTCCAAATCCCGTTGGCCGGTTCGCTTGTGCCGCTGTCGGCAGAAGGCGACATGACGGCCACGATGTTGAAGCGGCTGCGCAACTGCTTGAACGGTTCGTGGGCAAACAGGGCCTCGGTGGCGTCTTTTGCATCGTTCAAGAATGCTTCCATCTCGTCAGAGCGGTATCCCTCGGCCACGTAGGCTATGTGTATGCACCGTGTGGTGTCGGCTGCTTTCTGGATTGTCTGGTATGGTGTTACGTGTTCAAAGCCAATGCGACGTATCAGTATGTCGGCCGGGTCAACGGTGTGTGTTAGCGACGCCGTGATGCGGTTGTGGTAATCGCGCAGTTCTACAGTGATGTCGACAGCCTGCCTGGGGTAGGGCACGAGGAAGACGTTTTCAAACGACTTGCTCGTGTGCTTTGCCTCGGCCGTTGCCAGCCACTCCTGGAACAGCGTGGAGAACGAGTGGCGGTAAATCACCTGTCCGCTGCCTTTGTCTCTTACGGTAATCTGTCCGTTGCCGGCCACGGGCAGTTCGTCCAGCCGTTGCCTGCGCCCGTCCCATCGCGGTATGAGGCATTGTCCGTCTACGTATATAGCTTGGCGCGATGTGTCGCCGGCAAAGATGTAGTCGAGCCTCAGTGTGCTGTCTGCGAAAAACTTGTCGAATTGTTGTGCCGTGGCGTTGGCGCACATCAATGCCGCCATGGCGATGGTGCATAATAATCTGTTCATATATGTTTCATTAATTGTTTTATGTAGCTTCTGTTCCAGTCGTCGGGGTGCAGCCTGAGGCCGTCGTAGTCGAGGATGTCGATGTCGATGTCGATTCTTCCGGCTGCGGTTCCTTGCGCCGAACGCCCGCATTTGGCTTCCATCAGCTTGGTTGCCTCTGTCAGTTCGTCCAGCGTCAGGCTGGTCTGTCCGGCAACCATGCTGTTTAGGAACATGCCCGCAGCCTTGCCCACGGGTTCGGTCCACATGGCAGGTGCCTGCCTGCTGATGTCCACCACGCCGCCAATCAGTGTGAGTGCCCTGTTTAGGTTAGCCTCATGGTCGGCGTTCGACCCCAGCGCTATAATCACCCTGTGAGTCAGAGGGTTATTTGATGAGCTCTTTCTTGAGGAATCTGTCAAACTGTTCATGATACCCATTGAATACGTTAATGTCGACCTCGCCGTGTATTCCGTCCACCCTGCCGTCGGGGCACAGCTGCCAGTACACAAGCTTAATGTCGGGCTTGTATTCCCCGTAGCGGGCTATCCAGATGTTGTAGTTCTTCTTTATGTCGGGTGCACGGTTGAGGTGCTTGTTGACGAACGACTGGCTGACATACAGTATCGGCCTTACCCCGGTGTGCCTCCTTACAATGTTCATCCACGTCCTGACGCTGGCGAACAGTTTGTCGATGCCTCCCATTGCTGCTATCTGCCTCTCGGTAGGCTCAACATCGAGCACCGGAGGCAGGTCGCCACTCCTGAAGCATGAGTTGCGTATGAAGTGCCTGGCCTGTGCCTGTGCCGTGCTTCTGGTCGAAAAGAAATGGTAGGCGCCGCAGTGTATGCCGTGCTTTCGTGCCTGCAGGTAGTCGGCCCTGTAGTATCTGTTGCGTATCGAGGTGCCTTCGGTTGATTTTATGTATATGAAAGACACTGGATAGTCGACAGTGCCGCTTATTTTCTTCGTGCTTATCCGCCCGAGGTCGGTGATGCGCAGCTTGCCCCAGTGTATTGGGTAGTAGCGCCTTCCGCGTCCGTGCTGGTAACGGGATATGTCTATGCCGTATATCCTTTCCGACGTGTAGTTCAGCCTTTCGCCCCGATAGACATCGGCCTGCCACTCTCCGGCCCTGAGCCTCTCGCTGTCTACGGAAAATCCGAAACCGTTGCGGCTGTCGCCTTTCCAGTGCCCTTCGTAGTATGTGCCGTTGTGACGGGTGTAAGTGCCGTGGCCGTTGGCGTCGAGCCCTGCCGAGAACAAGCCTCGGTAGATGCCGGAGGTGTCGCTCCGAAGCCCTGTGGTCAGGGTGTCTGCCTTCCAAACGCCAGAAATTATTCTTCCTGCCGAGTCGGTGCCTATGCCTCGTCCTTCGTTTGGCACCTTGAGCCAGATGCCGTTTTTCCATCTTCCGCCGTTGCATTCCACAAACACTTTCTTGGGCCTTCCTGGCTTGGCCTGGGTTTTGTGGATGCAGGTGTGGTCGACTTTTACTTTTGCCTTTGGGCCTATCGACTCAAGGGCGTCGGCCAGTTGCCTAAGCGAGGCTATTTCTTTCTCTGTCGCCGTGTAGTGTCCGGCCACCATGTCGTAGCCTTCGTCTTGCACACCGTGCACCTTCAGGTAGTATCCCATTTCGTCCATGGTGGCCTCGAGAAACGCAATCCTGTTTTCCAGGCTGTCTTTGCTGTGCCTGATTATGGCGCGCAGTTCGCCGGCAGACGGAGCGGTTGCACTGCCAAACATTATGGTTTTGCTGTCAAACGTGATGCCCGTCAGTGTTGAGTCGTTGCTGATGCCTGTGAAATAGAGGATGTTGTTGCCATCTGCCGAAAGCGTGTTGTAAGAGCGGATGGCCGTTTGCGGCATGGACTTTTCTATGCCGCCGAATATGCCAAAATGCCAGGTAAGGACGGCAGTTGCGGCTACTGCGAGTGCTGCAACTGCTGCGAAGAATGTCCTTTTCTTAATGACTATGTATCCTTCCATTTAAAAAAAGACCACACGAAAGCCCACCGGGGCGGGCTTGACGTATGGTCATGGATTAAGATTATTGATGTTTCAGCCGGCGTCAGGCATTCATCGACAAGAGGAATTCCTCGTTGCTTCTTGTCTGTATGAGCCTGTCGCGCACAGTGTTCATGGCTTCTATCGGGTTCATCTCGCTGATGAACTTGCGGCATACCCACATCCTGTTGAGTGTGGTCGGGTCTTGCAGCAGGTCGTCGCGGCGAGTGCTTGACTGCACAAGGTTGACAGCGGGGAATATTCTCTTGTTGCTCAGCGAGCGGTCAAGCTGCAATTCCATGTTGCCGGTGCCCTTGAACTCTTCGAAAATGACCTCGTCCATCTTCGAGCCGGTGTCAATCAGCGCTGTGGCAATGATTGTCAGCGAGCCGCCATTCTCTATGTTGCGGGCTGCTCCGAAGAATCTCTTGGGCTTTTGGAGGGCGTTGGCGTCGACACCTCCGGTGAGGACCTTGCCACTGGCTGGGCTCACTGTGTTGTAAGCGCGGGCGAGGCGGGTGATGGAGTCGAGGAAGATCACCACGTCGTGACCGCATTCCACCATGCGCTTGGCTTTTTCCAACACGATGCCGGCAATCTTAACATGGCGGTCTGCCGGCTCGTCGAAGGTCGAGGCTATCACTTCTGCATTTACCGTGCGGCTCATGTCGGTCACTTCCTCGGGGCGTTCGTCGATGAGAAGCATCATCAGGTATGCCTCCGGGTGGTTGGCGGCAATGGCGTTGGCGATGTCTTTCATGAGGATGGTCTTACCCGTTTTGGGCTGTGCCACGATGAGGGCGCGCTGCCCTTTGCCTATAGGCGAGAACAGGTCTACTATGCGTACGCTTGGGTTTGTGGTCGCTTTGTCACCGCAAAGCTTGAATTTCTCGTCGGGGAAGAGTGGGGTCAGATGCTCGAAGGCCACGCGGTCGCGCACTTCTGCGGGGTTTCTTCCATTGATTGTGCGCACGGTGCTAAGCGCAAAATACTTTTCGTTGTCGTGTGGCGGGCGCACGGTGCAGTCCACGACATCGCCTGTTTTCAGTCCGTATTTCTTTATCTGCTGTGGTGATACATATATGTCGTCGGGCGACGAGAGGTAATTGTAGTCGCTTGAACGCAAGAATCCGTATCCGTCGGAAAGCACTTCAAGCACGCCGTTGCCGCTTATTATGTCTGCGAAATCAAAGGCGGGCTTCTGCATTCCAGTCTGTTGCTGGGCGTGTTGGTATTCAAGGTCGGGCTGTTGCATGGTGGGCCTGTCGAATATGTCGAGTGTCGGCATGGCTCCCTGGTCTTCTATCGGCAGGTCGACAACAGTGATAAAGTCCGTTCCGTCTCCCGGGTCGCCATCCCAAACCCCTGTGGGGCTGAATTCCGTTTTTGCTTCATCCTCTTGGTTGCGCTGCGTCATCTTCTCCTGAAGCTGTGCTATCAGGCTTTTGTCGGCGGGCGTTTCGTCTGCATTGTCGGCGCTGCCGAAGGCGGCTTCCGGCACAGCGCACTGTATGTCGTCGTTGGTTTCGCTTGCTTGCGCTACCTCTTCAACCGGCTCTTCTGCGCTTTCCGTCACAGGCTCAACGGCTTCTTCTTTTGCCGTTTCCTGCGCTATTTCCTTGCTTGCCTTGGCCGCTTTGCTTTTGGCGGGCGCCTTAACGGGTTCAGCAGGAGCCTCTTCTGCCGGTTCGTTGTGTTCTTCTGGTGCTGGTATTGCCGGCAGGTCATTGAAAAGCGAAGCCGGTTTTGACTCGGCGGCTTTGCTTTGTTTGTTTTTCAAGTCGAAGTTTTCGCCGTCCTTGCCGTTGACAGTGTAAACCTTGTTCGTATCTTTTTTTACTATTCTTGTTCTCTTTCGCTTTGGTGCGGCTGTCGAATTCATGGCACTTTCTTCTGCGGCTTTATCCAGGATGGAATAAACCACGGTCTCAAGCTCGTCGTCTGGTGAAACTTTGATGCCCAATTGCTCTGCGATACCCATCAGTTGGACGGTATCCATCGATTCTAGTTCTTCTTTTGTATACATACTATTATTTAGTATAATCTTGTTTGCTTGTGAAAAATTGAGGTAGAAGCGTTTCGCGGATGGAAACGTTGTTTTAAACATTTGCAAAGGTAGTAATTTATTCTTAAACATCCAAATAAATCATCTATGAATGTAAGTCGAAATTGATAAGAGTTGACATAGGTTGCCGATTGGCTTCGGGTGTGGTTCGGCAGCATAGTCATGATGGTTTGGCGATGCTTGTGCTTGTTGTTGCGCAATAATGAGCAAATTGTAATCTCGCCACCCTTGTTTTATGGCCTTGGCCTATGGAAAATACTTCTTTTATTGGATAAAAATGAAGAAAATACGGAAATATGTTATATAACATAAAAAATAATTTGCACAGGAAATCAGAAATAGCTACCTTTGCCACCGTTATCCTGAATACAATCTTTTTACCTTAAAACGGCTAATACCTATTGAGTAATGCCTCCCACTGTGAAGTGGGGGGCGTTTTTGTTTTTTCCGGTCATCCTTCCGTCTTTCCGTGGCCCGCCTGCCGGTGGCTTGCCTGCTGCCTGTATGGGCTTTTCCGTGGCCACAGGTGGTGGCTTGGCGTTGCGCAACAAAAAAGGATGCCCAAAGATGGACATCCTTTTTGTTGAGGTACCTAGCAGAGTCGAACTGCTCTACACGGTTTTGCAGACCGTTACCTAACCGCTCGGCCAAGGTACCAATGTCGGTTTTGCGGGTGCAAAGGTAACACATTAATTTGGATTGTCCAAATTATTTTGCAATTATTTTTCCTGTTTTATAGTAAAATGCCACATATATTGCTTTTGGCCTGCAGTTGTTCTGTCCGTTGGGCTCATTCGTGGTGGTATGGCTCTCCTTTTATTATAGTGCACGCCCTGTATATCTGTTCGCTTATGATTAGCCTTATCATCTGGTGCGAAAACGTCATCCTCGACAGCGATATCTTGTCGTTGGCCCTGTCGTACACCTGTTTTGAGAAACCGTAGGGGCCGCCTATGGCCAAAATGAGACGCTTGGCCGAGTTGCGTTGCCTTTCGAGCCACGCCGCAAACTGAAGGCTCGTAAACTCACTGCCGTGCTCGTCGAGAAGCACCAGCGTGTCCGTCGGACGCACTTGCTTGAGTATTTGTTCGCCTTCTATCGTTTTCTGCTGCTCCACAGTCAGGCTCTTGGTGTTCTTGGTCTCTGCTATGGTCACCGTTTCCATGGGCATGTAGTGGCTGATGCGTTCGGCATAGTCGTTGATGCCGGCCAGGAAATGCTTGTCGGTGGTCTTTCCCACCTGCAACAGTATTGTCTTCATTGCTTGCCGTATTCATGTTTGCGCTTGGGGTTCATGGGGAACCAGCCCTTCAGCACCCGTTTGCGCTGGTCGAACAATTCGCCTATCGACCAAAGGAACGAAGCTCCGACAACGCCGAATATTGACGAAACGATGACGTTTTCTATAAACAGGGCGGCTGCTACAGACGCGAGCCCGAGCACAAGGAACACCCACCACAGCCGGGTGCCTGTGTAATACTCGGTCTTTATCACTATGGGGTGGAAAATGCCAATAATCAAGAATGTGCTGACGGCTATGATAACTCCGGTGAAGTACATGGTTGATGCTTGTTATTTGTTGTTTATGGGGAATGCCTTGACAAGGCGCTTGCGTTCTTTCTTTGTTATCTGTATGGTTGTGCCGTGACGGGGCGTGAAGGCGCCGCGCGTCTCGGTGTCCTGCACATATTCAAACGTGTTGAGGTCTGAGCTCTTTGCAAACTGGTAGTGGTGGTCGCGGTAGCAGTCGTACATGAGGCACCATCCGCCCTGTATAAGCGGGAATACGCACGAGCCTTCGACGTCGCTCTTGGTTATCTCGCAGAACCCCGGGCGCAGCTTCCATGTGTCGGGAGAGTGCAGGTCGGTGAATGTGTATTTGCGTATGCCCTTGTGCTGGCCGGCCTTCTCGGTCTTGAAAAACAGGTGGTAGGTGCCGTTCTCGTCTTCAACGATGTCGGTGTCGATGGTGGCTTCCTTATAGTCGAACAGCACTTTTGGCGTGCCTTCCAGTCCGCTGAAGTCGGGAGTGGCGTAGCAATAGTAAACCTTGTCGTACGGTATCGACTTGTCGTCTGTAAGGAGCGAGAAGTAAACCATGTATTTTCCGGCAGACTTGTCATATATTGTCTGCGGTGCCCACACCCGGGTGACGTTGGCAAATTCGGTGCCCTTGAATCTTTCGGGGAAGTGTACGGTGTGGTGCTCCCAGTGAATCAGGTCGTTCGATTTCATCAGCACTATGCCGCGGTTGCTTGTCCAGCCCAACGAGCAGCGCATGTCGGTGGCAACCATGTAGAAAGTGCCGTCGTCGGCTCTCAGTATGTGCGGGTCGCGCACGCCCTTGCTCAGTGCTATCGTGTCACTGCTGATGATGGGGCGTCCGCCGTTAAGCGGTGTATAGTTGAACCCGTCGTCACTGATGGCGAAGCATATTTGTTCCTGTTCGGGGGCGTTGCCCGTGAAGTATGCAAACAGATAACTTGTCATTTCTGCTTTTTTCTTTGCCAATGACATTGTCGCGGTGGCAGGAAAGCACAGAGTGGCGATAAGTGCTACTAATAGTTTTCTTGTCTTCATGTTGTTTTGATTTATTTCCTTGTTTTGGTTTATGTTGCTTGTTGTCAGTGGGTTGCGGACTTTTCGTGCCGTTGTCTGCCGACCGTTGGCCTTGGCCGGGCCATGCCTGTTTTGCCCTCTGGCCCATGGTGTGAAGCCGCTGTTGTTGGGCCGGTTTGTCAAACTGCCCGTTTCGCAATGCGATACGTGCCGTTTGGCACCGCCGTTCATGCCGTTTTGCATTGCCGTTCGGCCTGTTTTGCCCGTGGATGTGGTTGTGTGGGGTAGGGCATGAATAGTTGGCTGCATGTCGAGGCTTGCCGTTTGGCACGAATCTGTACATGCCAGCATGCTGCATTGCCGGGCGTCCGGATGGTGTGCGGCCCCAAAGCCATGCTGGGGCCGCCGCCGACTCTTATTTGCAAAAGTAACAAATTAACCGGAGATTTTGAAATAAATCTCTTTATTTTTCTTGCCTATGAGCTCTTTTCACCCTGTTGCTGCCCTTGCGGCGAGGCGGCCTGTGCCACATCCGCGGGGCTCGTTTTCCTTTCTGCTCATGCCGCTACAGCAAGCCGCGCGGCGGCTTTGTGTTGCTGGCTATGGCCCGGCTGTTTGTCGCCGGCTTTCTGCTTTTTGACTGATTGGGTTAGGGCAGACGGCAATGAACTAATTCATACTTTTTGCGACTTCAGTCCGAGTAATGTTTTCGTGGCTGTTTCTTTGCCGTAAAGAGGGGCATAGCGGGCTGCGTGACGGATGGCGGCGAAGAAACATACCGAAAAGAACCTCCGAATAAAGTAAAAGCAAGACTTTTCGCGAGCAGTTTAAATGAGTTCAATATCGGTTGCTGACAGTGTTGCTTGTCGGGCCGTGGAGCCCCGTAGCCATGCTGTCAGCCATGCCTTACGGCCATGTTGAAGCCACCAAACGGCGGCAGCCTTTTCCATTCGGTGGCAAGGAGATGGCACCTTGACGGGCGAGATGTTTTGGGGAAATAGCTGCTTCATGGTGAAAAAAATAGCTTGTTTCTTTGTGGAATGGATTTTTCTTCGTAATTTTGCGAACAACAAACAAGATGAATTATATGTCCGACAATTTACGTAATAACCAAGAGGCCATTGCCCGTTTTGCCAAAGCTATGGGCCATCCCACGCGCATTGCCATACTGCAGTTTCTCGCCAAGCGTGACACCTGTTATTTTGGCGACATCCATGAGGAGTTGCCAATAGCCAAGGCCACGGTTTCGCAGCATCTGAAGGAGTTGAAAGAGGCAGGCCTGATACAGGGCGAAGTTGAGGCACCGAAGGTGAAATATTGCATTAACCGCGACAACTGGCGGTTGGCCGGCTTGTTGTTCAAGGACTTTTTTGAGCAATGTGCCGTATCCGATGAAAAGAGTTGCTGTGGCTGACAGCCTCTTTTTTGACGTTATTGTTCGTTGTTCTGCGAATTACATATATTATTTCAATATGAATAAAATAGCGTTGACATTGGCCCTTTGCCTGGGGCTTTTCGCTTGTGGCTGCAATAATACCGGAAACGGCAGTCAAAACAAGGGAACCGGTGGGCAGCATGAAGTTGTTGAGGCTGCAGACGGGGTTGAAGTGTTGTTTTTCTATGGTCGGCAGCGTTGTCTTACCTGCAAAGCAATAGAGCGGGCGACTGAAGAGTTGCTCAATGTTGAGTTTGCAGACGAACTTGGCAATGGCCGGCTGGTGTTCCGTAAGCTGTCCATTGACGACAACGAAGCGCTTGCCGAGAAGTATCGTGTAACTTGGACTTCGCTTGTGGTTGTTGGGCATTGCCGTGGAGATGAGAAAGTGGAGAATTTGACCGAATTTGCCTTCGCCAACGCCCGCAAGTCGCCAGACGCATTCAAGAAAGGGCTTTACGACAAGATAATCGAATTACAAGACTGACAGGTTATGGACTGGTTGCAATCTTTGCTTGGCAGCGAAACGGCCCCTGCTGCCACTGCTTTTGTTTTGGGGTTGCTCACGGCCCTGTCGCCCTGTCAGCTGGCTGCCAACATAGTAGCCGTGGCTTTCATTGGCGGTAGCATCGATGACCGCAAGGCTATATTCTCCAGGGGAGGGCTTTATGCCTTTGGGCGTGTGGCTGCCTACACTGTGCTTGGGGCCGTGGCAATAGCCATACTTCGAGAAGGTGCCAGCATGTTTGGCATCCAGAAATTCTTGTCCGTCTATGGTGGCAAGGCCGTCGGGCCAGCATTGCTTTTGGTAGGGGCGTTTTTGCTTTTCGGCCACAGGCTGGGTCTGCCTTCATTTGGATATAAGGGCAGTGGTGAGCGTATTGCGAAACAAGGAGGATGGGGAGCTTTTGGACTTGGCGTATTGTTTGCCATGACCTTCTGCCCCACGAGCGGTGTGCTGTATTTTGGCATGCTTATGCCCCTGTCGGCAGCTGTTGCCGGAGGTTGGATGCTTCCGGTTGTGTTTGCTGTGGCCACATCGCTGCCAGTGCTTGTCGTGGCTTGGGTGCTGGCTTTTTGCTCCCATCGCATTGGCCAGGTTTATGGCAGGATGCAAACCCTGCAGAGGTGGCTCAACACTGTTGTCGGTGTCGTGTTTTGCGTGGTTGGCATTTATTACTGTGTGGTCTTTTTTGTCTGATGCAAATGTTGCGTATCACGCACAAATGGGGCATCGGCCTCACAAAGCAATTGCTGCCTGTATCCGTGCGTAACGGGCTTGTCCTTGACCGGAAGCGTTGTGGCTTGCGGCAAGCAGGCGGCAGGCAAGATGCCGTCAGGTGGTGGCTAAGTGCCTGTGGATAACAATATTAATACTGAACAAACATCCCGCAGTCTGGTGTCAGGTTGTGGCTAAATAATTGAAAATATGGAAATTAAGGTTTTAGGTCCGGGTTGCGCCAAATGCAAGGCAACCTACAGAGTGGTTGAAAAGGTAGTGTCAGACAACAAAATTGACGCCCACCTTGTCAAAGTGGAAGACATTGTCGACATGATGAGTTACAACATCATCAGCACGCCTGCCGTGGTGGTCGACGGAGTGGTAAAGATAAAGGGATATGTTCCCTCCGAAGCAGAAGTGAGAAAGGCTCTCGGGATATAGGTTCGGGCATATGGAAGCAAAGAAAGAGCTAAGGCTTCTCTTTTGGATTGTGGCTTTCTTTGTGGCGGTATTTTTCACGCCGCTGCAAAGCGCCCGGTTTGTTACGGCTGTAGGTGCCACCCTCGACCTTGTGCAGTGGTATGCCCGCGAGCACGTTGTGCTTTGCCTGCTGCCGGCGTTTTTCATTGCTGGTGTTATTGCTGTGCTGGTAAGCCAGGGGGCTGTGTTAAAATACCTTGGTGCAAACGCCAAGAGATGGCTGTCGTATACTGTGGCATCGGTGTCGGGTGGCATCCTGGCGGTATGCTCGTGCACCATTTTGCCGTTGTTCACCTGCATCTACAAGCGCGGAGCCGGCCTTGGCCCCGCCGTGGCGTTCTTGTATTCCGGCCCTGCCATCAGTGTGCTCTCCATCATTTTGACAGCGCGCATACTTGGTTTCGCCATGGGGCTTGCCCGTGTGGTGGGGGCGGTGTTGTTTTCGGTGGTCATCGGTCTGGCCATGGATTTCATTTTCAGAAAAGAAGAGAAAGCCAAGCAAGAACAGCTGATGAACATTGGTGACATGCCCCAGAAACGCCCAATGTGGCAGACCGCATTCCATTTTTTCACACTGGTGCTGATACTTGTTTTTGCCAACTGGGGCGCGCCCGCATCGGCGGATTCTGGTGTGTGGCAGTCTGTCTTCGCACATAAGTGGCATGTGGTGGGCTTGTTGTCGTTGATGTTGTGCTGGTCGTTGGTCGTTATTCTGAAGATTAAGGCATTGTGGGTGCTGTTTGGGGCAATGGTCACTGCGGCATCGGCAATGTTGGCCGACGGCATATCGCCTGGCGGCAAGATGGTTCCTGTTGTCGCGATGGTGGTGGCTGTGGCTTGCCTGTCGGTGATATTGTTGTTCGACAAGAATGACGCCGACAACCGCGAATGGCTGCTTTCTTCCTGGGGTTTTGCCAAACAGATAATGCCGTTGCTTGCTTTCGGTGTGGCCACCGCAGGTTTTCTGCTTGGCTCAACCCACGATGCCACATCCATCGCTGGCATTGTGCCCAACGAGTGGATACAGCGGGCGGTAGGCGGCAATTCGCTCCTCTCAAACTTCCTGGCCAGTTTTGCCGGGGCGTTCATGTATTTTGCCACACTTACCGAAGTGCCTATAATTCAGGGACTTCTGGCCTCTGGCATGGGCGATGGCCCTGCATTGGCATTGCTCCTGGCCGGTCCGTCGTTGTCGTTGCCGAGCATGCTTGTCATCAATCAGGTGATGGGGTTGAGGAAAACGGCAGTGTATGTTGCATTGGTCATCGTGATGGCCACTCTTTCCGGCTGGATATTCGGTGCTTTGTCATGATGCCTATTGGTTGGGATGCCATGAGGCAAGATTGGGGCTCTCCTGACTTGATGCCGCAATTTGCGGCATCAAGTCAGGCCATTGCCGCTAAGGCTGCCTTGCCATACATTAGCATTATATCATTACTCAGATTCACGCCTTTCCGTATTGCTATCTGCCGTTAAGCTGCCTACATATTCTTTGATAGTCATTCCATACTCCTTTTTGAAGCACCTCGATAAATACTTTGATGTGTTGAACCCCACCTTCAGCGATAGCTCGGTGATGGTCATGTTTGGGTTTTGCTTTATTATCCGGCACGCCTCCTTCAGGCGGATGTTGGTGATGAATCCCGAGACATTGTAACCGGTGATGGCCTTCAGCTTGTTGTAAAGGGTGGATGAGCTGACGCACATGTCACTTGCAAAAGTCTCCCTGTCGTAATCAAAGTCGTTGATGTGGGCTTTAACGCACTCTGTGGCTTTCTGCACAAAGGCATAGTCAGGGTTGCTGTAGTGCTGTTCGTTGGCTGCAGAATCCGTGTTTCGTGTCAGCTGTTCTTTTATTCTTATTCGGTTTGATATTATGTTGTCAACCCTCAGCAACAGCTCGTCAAGTTTGAATGGCTTTGTGATGTAGTCGTCGGCTCCCGTTTCAAATATCTTGTACCTGTCTTCTTCTCGTATCTTGGCAGTAAGCAATATGACTGGCAATTGCCTGAACTCGTTGCTTTTCTTTATCTCGCGTGTCAGTTCCATTCCGTCCATGACCGGCATCATGACGTCTGATATAACAACGTCAAGTTCCTTGCGGCAAATAGTGTTAAGTGCCTGCTTCCCGTTTTTTGCCGTATATGTCGTGTATTTTTTGCTTAATAGCCGTTGCATGAGCTCGAGTAGTTCCTCGTTGTCCTCAACAATTAGAATCTTGAACCTATGGTCGTCGTCAACACTGTGTGAGAATCCGCTTGTTCGAGGTTGTGTGCTGTCTATTTCCGTTACGTATGGGCTTATCATGTCGTTGCTGTTCATCTCTTCCGTTTCTTCATTTGCATACTGCTTCTTGTCTGTCGGTATCCTCACGGTGAAAACAGTTCCCTGTTCAACCACACTATGGCAGTCGATGCTGCCATGGTGCAGTTTGACGAGGTCGTGGGTTAACGACAGGCCTATGCCTGTGCCTGTTGTGTTTTTTCGCCTGTAGTCACCGTCGAGAAACCTGCTGTACAGGTTTTTCATCTTGTCTTTTGAAATGCCAATGCCTTCGTCTTTCACTTCCAGTATGGCTGTGCTTTTTTCCATGGTGAGCGTCACCGTTACAAGTCCATTGTCTTTGTTGTATTTTATGGCGTTTGAGACCAGATTGTAAATTATCTTGTCCATCTTGTCGGGGTCAAACCAAACGAGTCTTTGGTTGAGGCCGTTGTTGTTGACAATTAGTTTCTGTCCGCGTGCGCTTGCCATTGGCCTGATGTTATCGCATTCTTGTTCGACAAAGCCGGCCAAGTCGCCTTTGCTCACCTTCAGTTTCAACTGTCCAGCCTGCGATTTCCTGACCTCCAGTATCTGCCTCAGCAGTCGCGTGAGCCTGTTTATGTTGTTGTGTATCAGGCCATAGTCATTGCCGTACTGAGGGGCTTTTGCCTTTATTTCGTCGACAGCGGCCGAGATGACTGTTAGCGGTGTGAGCAGTTCGTGGGTAATGTTGGTAAACACCACCGACATCTGCAGTCTGTTTTTCGTCTTAAGGTGGTTCTTGTACCATTCGATGCAGGCAAACACCACTCCTGCTAATATAATAATGTATAGCGTGAAGGCCCACCACGACAGATACCACGGAGGCAATACCTTTACCTTGATTCCATATGGCAGTTGTTGCCAATGGCCGAAACTGTCAGATGCTTTCAGGTTGAATGTGTATGATCCCGGAGGCAGGTCTTTATACTGTGCGCTATGTTGTGACGCATCGCCATAGTGCCACTCTTGGTCGTAGCCTTCGAGTTTGTATGCATATCTGTTTTGTTCCTGGTTGAAATATGTGAGCAGTGAAAATTCGATAGAGAACTTGCCAACTGTTGCCGGTATGGTCAAGTTGCGTGTGAATACGGGCATGTCCGGCGATATTGTTTCCCTTAGTTTGGCCTCTACTTGCGCCAGTGGGGTGTTGTCGATTACTATGTCTGATATTATGAGCTTAGGCTGCCATTTGCCCTGATGGGCCATCAGGTTCTTTGGCGAAAACGCCATGATGCCGTTTCTGTTGCCAAATAGCAGCATCGAGTCGTGCTTGAAGCACATGTATGGGCTGAATAGTCTGTGGCCAGCGCCGTCATTGTTGGCATATATGGCTACGTCAGGTTTCAGGCTTGAGTTGTCATTGCTGAATGACAGTTTTATCATGGCGCTGTTGTTTGTGAGCCATAGGTTGCTTTTGTTGTCTTCGTTTATAGTCAGAATGCCGTCGTTGCCTATATGGTATTCCTTGTTTTTAGGCTTAAACATGTCTTCTTTTTCATCATATAAAAACAGGCCGCTGCTTTTGGATATTGCCCACAGGCGCCCGTGCGAGTCTTGCATGCACGTGGTTGCCTCGCCCACGGCAAACCTTCCGTTTCGTGGGTGATAGTGGGCGAAATGCAGCGTCTGGGGCTGTGCAGGGGTGCCGCTAACCCTTATGATGCCCTCGTTTTCTGTGGCTATCCATATATTTCCGCTGTTGTCTTCGGTTATGCCCCTTACGTCGCAGTTGGTGAAATCGTCATTGCCGTTTTTCATTTTGAGTATCAAGCCATTCCCTCCCGGGAGAGCAACGCTCACGGCCGAGCGTTGCCCAATCCAAATGTTGCCGTTTTTCTGTATGTATAGTGTATTTACATAGTCATCCTTGATGAAGTTGGGAGCGTTAAGGTGGTTTAGAACGCGAGCTCTGTCGTCTTTGCCATACACAATGACACCATAGCTTCGGCTTGCCATCCATATATCCCCATGAGCAGTCTTGCAGATTGAAGATATGCCGGCCTTTACCACCTGCTTGAATATACCAGCCCCGTTAAGCCCAGGTATTTCACTGTCGTAGAGGGTCTTGCCCGTCGTGCGGTTGTGCAGTGCTATGCCATACGGATTGAGGCCGAGCCACAGTTTATTTCCATCATCGGTGTATATTGTCTCGATGTGGCTTATGTTTCTGTGGCTTTGCCGTTTCAGTTTCCATGACTCATACATCGGTGGAGTGGTATGTATTTGTATTATTCCGTCGTTCATGGTTCCGATGTAAATGTGACCGGAACCGTCTGTCGCCATGCTGTTGCAGAACTTGTACTTATCTGTATTGGTGAACTTTGTGTCGCTTTTTTCGTTGAGCATACTTATGCCGTCGCGTCCGCAGGTATATATGGTACCGGTGGCCTTGTCTTCGAGCATGTCGTGGATTATGTTGAAATTGTCGGAGTCGTTGTTGAATCGTCGCACTCTTGGCGACGAAATGTTATCAGGATGCTCAATCAGTTCTATGCCGTGCCCCCACGTGCCAATCCACAAGCGCTGCTTGCTGTCTATGAGCAGTTTGTAGGCAGAGTTCATGTCGTTTGTCTGCGGATACTGCTCAAGCTTGCTGCTTCCTTTGCGCAATCTGAACAGGCCGTTTATCCATGTCCCAACGTATATTGTTCCGTTCTTGTCTTCGGCAATCGATTTGACGCTGTAGTTCCTTGCATAAGGGTAGTCGTGGAATTGGCCGTCAGTCTTGTCGTAGCGTGTAAGGCCGCCGTCTGTGCCAATCCACACGGTTCCATTGCTTGAGGTGAAGAGGGTGTAGATGATGCGCTGAGTGTTTTTAGGCAAATGTAATGTCTTGAATGTGCCTTTTCGTTTGTTCATGATGGCCAGCCCGTCGCGCGTACCTATCCATATATTGTTGTCGTGGTCTTCTGTGAGCGACATTATATAGTTGTTTGGCAATATACCGGGCGAATAAGCGTCTGACTTGTATGTGCGGAAACTGTAGCCGTCGTAAGACAGCAGGCCCGAACATGAACCTATCCACATGATGCCATCGTTGTCGAGGAATACACATCCTGCTTCGTCGGTGTCGAATGCAGATATTTGGATTGGTGTTGTTATCTGATATTTCTCACTATGCGCAATGGTTGTGACGCTGAGAAATATCGATATAATTATTGGTAATATTGACGAATTGCTCATTTTGACTGATATATATAAATGCAAAGATACTATAATTTAGCCCAATGCGAAACATTTGAGTCATTTATTTTGCAGAATGTACCTGCCTGATACAATAGACATAGTGCTATCATGTTTGTGGGGTAAGGTAGAAAGTTTGCTGCATTCTCTGTTGATTGGCGGTGGTTGCATGTATATGGGATGAGGGAAGCCGTGCCGTTGTAATTTGTATGCTGTTTTAGTTGAAAACAAAGGCCATGGTGCCCCAAATAACTATTTCGTCCCCCCAATTAATGATAAGTTTCCCTCATGTGGCGTCTATCATGGTAATTTTGCGCAGCTAAAAACGAAAGCGTTGGCTATGGGGACAAACTTCAGGGCACTGACGATGCCCCTATGATGTCAATGCGCTATAAAACCAAATTCAATCTGACTGATATTATTAAGATTAAACCTCGAAACAATGAGAATTAAGTCTGTTGTTATTGTATGCTTGGTGGCCATGCTTCCATTTGCCGTGGCCGGCCAGACAATAAAACCGGGCCGGATATGGAAAGATAACCGTGGCATTCATATCAATGCCCATGGTGGTTGTGTTATAAGTCATGGCGGTAAATATTATTGGTATGGGGAGCACAAGTCGGACGACACATCATCTGCGATGGTTGGTGTGACGTGTTATTCGTCGGAGAATCTTGTAGACTGGACTTATGAAGGCGTGGCACTCCCCGTGTCTGATGAGGCCGGGCACGATATCGAGCGTGGGTGTATTCTTGAGCGCCCAAAGGTGGTTTACAAC
The DNA here is from genome assembly GCF_023336985.1 of Marseilla massiliensis. Lineage (NCBI taxonomy): Bacteria > Pseudomonadati > Bacteroidota > Bacteroidia > Bacteroidales > Prevotellaceae > Marseilla > Marseilla massiliensis. The sequence continues at coordinate 54,658 of NZ_JAMBLP010000005.1, forward strand.
GAAGCCACCCGTCGTTTCGTCATGTGGTTCCATCTGGAATTGAAAGGACGTGGTTATGCTGACGCTCGTTATGGCGTAGCCATGAGCGACTCTCCTGTTGGGCCGTTTCGTTTCATTCGTTCCGGTAGGGTAAATCCAGGCTTGTGGCCTATGGATATGTCACAGGCAGACCGAGACGTGGCAGACGCGCTTGATTTGGGTAAGTATACAGAGTGGTGGACACCCGCTTGGCGCGATGCCATAGTCAAAGGCCTTTTCGTAAAGCGTGACATGAAGGCCCACGATAGGTTGCCGGCTGGGCAGATGGCCCGCGACATGACAATATATGTGGACAGTGATGGTCGGGCATACCATATTTATTCCTCAGAAGATAACCTGACAATTCAAGTGGCTGAGCTTACAGATGATTATACGGACCACACCGGAAAATATGTACGTGTGGCTCCGGGGGGTATGAATGAGGCTCCTGCCATATTTAAGAAGGATGGCAAGTATTGGATGATAACGTCGGGCTGTACAGGTTGGGATCCTAATGAAGCCCGTATGTTTTCGGCAGACAACATTTGGGGGCCATGGTTGCAACACCCTAATCCCTGCGTGGGGCCCAAAGCCGAAAAAACTTTTGGTGGGCAAGGCACCTATGTGTTGCATGTTGGCAACTCGTATATTTTCATGGCTGATGTGTGGCGACCGGAGTACCCAAGCGACGCACGGTATATTTGGTTGCCTATTGAGTTTGACAAGGGCAGCCCTGTGATTCGTTGGAAGACAGAATGGTCGCCTGGCAATATGTGAGTAAGGGGGGAATGTTGTTGTGGCATGATACATGAACAGCCTCTGACTTGATGCTTGGAAATATCGATTACTTTTCGCTAAAACTGGATAGTTATGGCAGAATTAACGATAATGCCCCCTTAAATAATGATAATTTTCCCTTGTAGGGCCTTTACTTGATAATTTTGCAAAGACAATATAAAATATAAAAACAAATATGTATTATGTGGCGATAAACATTCTGCGGTTTCAACCTTGGCGTGGTCATTAAAGACAAAGGCCTGGCATTTGGATTTTGCAGAGCATATATATAATAATGTGTACTACTGCATCATGCTTTAGCTTGGCAGCACATTGCCTGTTGCATTGGCAAGCTGGTCAGGTTTGGTGTGAATGTCACAGCCGATTGAACGGCTGTAGATGGCGCGGTACGGGATGTGACCAACTAACTTCAGAACACTAACAATATTTCATAATAACTAAAATCATGACTATGTTTATTGGAAAAAATTTACTTTTAGCGTCTTCACTTGTGTTGACGGCAGTCGGCGCAAGTGCGGAGATTGTTGACGGTGTTCGTCAGCTGCCTTTGTATCCGCAGGTGACAAAGACATCACTGCAGTTCGACAAGTCGCTCTTGCTTTTCAACAAAGCCTCAGGCTTTTTCTGTGGAGCAAACGATTGGAAAACGCGTGCCAGTGTCTCCGAACAGGGATATCGTGTTTTCGTAAGCAAGCATCTCGATTCAAAGGGAGCTTGGGACGGCAAGACAGTCATACTCAAGGACTCCGTCGAGAAAAACAATAGCGGTGCTTTGGTCAACAAGATTCTTATGGTCTGGGCTGCCGAAGACGGTGCATCATGGGTGGACTGGAACAACCAGGCTGACACATTGTGGACAATAGCCCCTGCCGGTGACTACTATCGCATATCTGTTAGCAATGAAAATCCTGTATGCAATACTGCAGGAACTTTTTATGGTACTCAGAAAGGCAATGCCGAGGAGACGAGGTTGTTCTGGAACCTGCCATTGGACAAAGTAAACGCAGATTGGTATTTCGTAGACCCGGCAGTGTTTGCCAAGGAGAAAGAAAGCTTTGACGCTGCGATAGCTGAATACAAGAAGGCATTGGAAATATTCAAGGTTGCCGAAGGACTTAAGGTACTTCTTGATGAAGCCGAGGCAAGCCACGTGGATGTGGCAGCTCAAAAGGCTGTCTACCTGAATGAAAAGGCCACAAAAGAAGAGATAGAGGCTGCTATACAGGCAGTTAAGACGGCTCTGGCTGCAGTGGAAGAGGGTAAGGTTACTGCCGACAATCCCGTAGACAAGACGTCGCTTATCACCAACCCCAGCTACGACAAGAACAACAATGACGGTTGGAGTGGCGACAAGCCAGCATTCCAGTCACATACCGATGCAGAGTTCTACCAGAAGAAATTCAATGTATACCAAACGATAACTTCTGCGCCCAAGGGAGTGTATGCTCTAAATCTCCAGGCTTTCTATCGTTCAGGTTTCTCTAATGTGGCTTATGAGAACTATAAGTCGATGACTGGTTACGATGCCAAACTTTATGCCGTAAATGGTGCGGATACTGTGGTTGCCAATATCGTAAACCCGTTCTCTGAGGCACTTACTGAGGCAAAGGGAATGAATGAGAGCTCTGTTGAAGACGGTGGAGTGACTTATTACATACCGAGCAACATGGAGACAGCAGAGGCATATTTCAAGGATGGCCTGTATAATAACACAGTGTTCTTTGCGACGGAAGATGGTTCGATGACCATCGGTATGTTTAAGAATAATTCCGACCAGCCCTCTGGCAACTGGGTGTTGTTTGACAACTGGGGCCTAAAGTATTATGGTAGCGGTGCTGATGCTTATACGTTGTGGCTCGAAGACGTGAAGAAGTCGGCAAAGGATTATTCTCAACTTCCTGACGGCATGCTCATTACCGATGGCATGGTAAGCAACTATACAAATGTGATCAGGAGCTTCGTAAAGGCATCGAACAAAGCAGAGGTATTGGACGCCATTGCCAAAATCAACGGTGAGTCGGCTAAGATTGAAGCAAATCTTGCTGCATGGAAAGAATATCAGGAGGCTTTGGTAAAAGGTAAGAAAATTGCAAACGACGAGTCGATTGTTGGACAGGACAAGAGCGACCTTGCCGATTACATCGACCTTGAAAGCGAGGACATAATCTCTGGTCTTTCTCTTACTACAGATGAAGTGAAGGCAGAGACCGCCAAAGTGCTCGCAATGATAGATGCAGCAATAAAGAATGGCATCACTCCCGGTACCGATGTTACAGACAAGTATCTTGTGAACGCAGACTTCGAAGTGAAGGACAAGGGTTGGACTGTGAAGAAAGCAAATGGCGGCAATGTTGCTTATGGTGGCACAACGACCAATAAGTGTTTCGAGGCATGGAACAATTCTAATTTCGATGTTTACCAGGAAGTTAACAGCGCTCCTGTTGGTGTCTACGAAATATCTGTACAGGGTTTCTATCGTTACATGAGAGGTGCCAATGCCTATAATGCATATCAGGAAGGAACAGCCCCCAACGACGTAGTAAACATATATGTAAATAATAGGAATGCGCATTTCAAGAGCGTGTTTGACGAAAAGGTAGAGAATGGCCAGATGTATAGCGTTACTGATGCCAATCCTCCTTTTGTTGATCCTGAAGAGGCTTACTGGTATCCCAACGACATGGCCAACTCAAGTATTGCTTTTGCCAATGGCCTGTATAAGGCTACATCTTTCGGTGTTGTTGCCAAGGCTGGCGACGTGCTCCGCATAGGTGTGAAAGGTGCGACAAACCAGCAGGGAGACAGCTGGGCCATCTGGGATGATTTCAAGATGGTGTTCAGGGGCACTGATGCAGAAGTGGTGAAGCCGCTTCTGACAGATGTCATTGCCGACCTCAAGAAGACTATCGATGAAGGCAAGACTGTAGGCAAGTCTGTTCTTGAGAATGCCAACACTGTTCTTGCAGGTTCTGAAGAGGCCGTTAATGGCTCAGACGGTAAGGCTATGTTCCAGGCTTTGTGCGATGCATTGGCAGCAAACGAGTCTATGGCCACTTCTGCTGATTTGTTTGCAAAGCTAAGTCTTAAGGCTGAAGAGCTCAATGCTGCTTATCTCTCTTCAGAGGCTGCAGAAGCAACGAAGTCGGAAGCTGCAGCGCTGTTTATCGAAATCACCGATGGTATTTCTGCCGGAACGATTGAAGACGGCGATGTTGCCGGATATATGGAGAAAATAGAGGGCATGATAATCAAGTTGGCGATACCAGCCGAGGCAGCTAATGCTTCAGACGACAATCCTGTCGACATGACGCAGCTTATCAAGACCCCGACATTTGACGATGGCCTTGGAGCAAATTCAGTTGCAGGTTGGGAAGGAACAGAAGGCTATAACTTTGGCAATGATGACACACAGAAGGCTGCGCTTGCCATCGAGTTCTATTCAAAGACGTTTGACATCAACCAGACAATAAAGGGCTTGCCTAACGGTACTTACAAGGTGGCAGTGTCGGCACTCTACCGTTTTGGAAGCATAGCTGACGATTATGCTGCCTATAAGGCCGATCCGTCGGTAGCTGGCAACGCGTTTGTTTATGCAGTGACAGGAGGCGACTCGATAAAGGCACCTGTTTGCCTGCTTGCATCCGGGGCAAATGAAGACCTGGGTATTGCCGGAACAAGCAATATCAGTGGTACTGATTTGTATGTTCCTAACAGCATGGTTTCTGCTGTGGCTTATTTCACAGACCTCAAGGCTTATGCAAATGAGATAATTGTGAAGGTGACAGACGGAACTCTCAAGATAGGTCTGAAAAAGCCGGTGAAGCTTGATAACGACTGGGTTATCATGGACAACTGGACTCTGACATACTATGGCGAGAACAGTACCAAGGAGCCTACAGACGGAATAGACAACGTTAATGCTGCTGAGGCCGCCAAGGTTGAAATATTCAACATTAACGGCATCAAGGTGAACCGTTTGGCTAAGGGTGTTAACATAATAAAGACAACATCTGCTGACGGACGTATCACAGTAAAGAAAGTATATGTGAGATAAGGCACACTTTAGCCGAAATCCGATGATTGATGTGGGAGGCAGATATGCCTGTCTGCCTCCCATTTTCTAACTAACATTAATATATATCAACGCAAACCTAAAATGAAAAGATTTCTAACTCTGGGAGTACTCTGTGCAATTGCCATCCATTCATTTGCACAAGTTTGTATGACTATAGATGCGACGCGGCGTGGGCCGCATATCGGGCCTTACCATAATGGATTATTCTTTGAAGAGATAAATCATGCTGGTGATGGTGGGCTTTATGCCGAATTGATAAGCAATCGTTCGTTCGAAGACGGTATGGCAAACTGGTCTCCGTATAATGGCGCTTCAATACGTCTTAAAACAAAAGGCTTGCTTAATGATTCTCAGCGCAACGCGTTGTCTATTACTGTTTTAGGGGCGTCGAAATCAAATATGAAGGGAGTTGCCAACAGCGGATTCTGGGGCATAAACATCGTTAAAGATTCAACTTACAACCTTTCACTGTGGGTGAAAGGCGATGTTGCATATTCTGGCAAGCTGATTGCGCAGCTACGTTCAAATGACGGAAAGACAATTTTAGGTACTGGTGTATTGCAGGGAACTGTCAGCAACACGTCTTGGTCGAAGCTTAATGTTGCCATCACACCAACAAAATCAGATGAAAGAGGACAGCTACTGTTGCTTACGGGCACCAATGGCCGTCTTGACATTGATGTGGTGTCAATGTTTCCATATACATGGAATAATCGTCCCAACGGGCTACGTAGCGATTTGGCACAGTTGCTGGCTGACATGCATCCTTCATTTTTGCGCTTTCCCGGAGGTTGTTATGTAGAAGGAGAGGGTAGTTATGGTAACGCTTTCCAATGGAAAAAGACAATCGGCCCTATTGAAGCACGCCCCGGCCATTATAATAAAAACTGGGGATATTGGTCGTCTGATGGCCTGGGGTTTGATGAATACTTGCAGTTATGCGAAGATTTAGGAGCAGCCCCAATGTTTGTTGTAAACATCGGCTTGGGGCATGGATTCTCATTGTCACACGATTCTACAATGATTCTTGTCCAGGATGTACTCGATGCTATAGAGTATGCCAACGGAGACGCTACCACTTATTGGGGAGCGAAGCGGATTGCCAACGGTCATTCCGAGCCTTATGGCTTGAAGTTTGTAGAGATAGGCAATGAGAACTATTCGCCGGGCGAGAAATCGGAGTATGCAGAAAGGTATATTCTGTTTTATGAGGCTATCAAGGCAAAATACCCGGATATCGTGACCATAGGCAATGTAGAGGCATGGGGCACAGACAATCCATCATGGGGCAACAGTCATCCTGTGGAAATTGTTGACGAGCATTATTACCGCCATTTCCAATGGATGCGTAACAATTATGGAAAGTATGACAACTACCCAAGATTCCCGATTGTGTACAATGGTGAATACGCAGCGAACGGAGGTGGGTATGGTAAGTATGGCAACATGAACAGTGCGCTTGGCGAGGCAATATACATGTTGGGTATGGAACGCAACAGCGACGTGTGCCAGATGGCGTCTTTCGCACCGATATTTACTCACGAGAAAGATCCGCGTTGGCCATACGACATGATTCATTTCAATGCTTCGGACTATTTTGTCACACCGTCGTATTATGTCCAAAAAATGATGAATTTGAATCTTGGCCAACAGAATCTATTGTGGACTGAGACAGGTAATGCTTTGGCTCAAGTCAGTGGTGATGTAAAGGTTGGAATTGGTTCATGGGGTACACAGGTAGCGTTTGATGATATATCCGTAAATGGTTCTGATGGTAGTCTGATGTTCTCAGACCATTTTGATGGTGGTCTCGGGGCTTGGATTGTGAACGATGGCAACTGGAATGTTTCCGATGGCACTTTTGTTCAATCTTCATCTTCAGAGAATTGCACAGCCGTTATGGACATGTCTCTGCATGGCAATTATATATATAAGGTGCGTGCAATGAAGACCGGTGGCAACGAAGGTTTCCTAATCTTGTTTAATTTCAAAGATAGTAAAAACTATGCATGGTGGAACATCGGAGGTTGGAACAACCGGAAGCATGGGGTAGAGATATGTGTTAATGGCACTAAATCGACCGTAGTAGAAAGACAAGGAAGGATAGAGAGCAACAAATGGTATGATATTGAAGTCCGTGTTAATGGTGCCGATGTTACCTGTTTGTTAGACAATGAAGTGATTCATACGTTTACCCTTAATACAGAGCGTGCCTTATATCAGAGTGTGCAAATCGATGAAGGCAATGGAGAGCTTATACTAAAGGTTGTCAACCCGCATGGCGAAAATCAGCGGCTCAATGTCAATGTGCAAAACATGAAGATATCAAGCGGAACCGTAGAGAGGCTCTCGGCTGATTCCGGGACAGATGAGAATACGATGGAGCGCCCTGATGTGATTGTTCCCACGAAAGAGCCTGTGGCCGTTGACAACGGTGAAAGTGTGGCATTGGACATTCCACCATATTCGCTGAATGTATTTCGTCTGGCTGCAGAGTCCGTTGGCGAAGAAACTCGAGTGTCGTATCCGGAGTATGAAAGAGAGGACAGGGGTATGGGGGCGTATCTTTTTGCCCATATGAACAGAAATGGAGAATACACGAGCTATGCATTGAGCAAATACGGAAACAACTGGCAAGATATGTTGGGTGGGGCAGAGGTCTTTGACACAAAGGCCAATACAGTTACCGGAGGAATGCGCGATGCATACATAACACGCATGCATGACGGTAATTTCATGTTGGCCGGTACAGACATGACGTCACGATTGGGATGGACGAGCAACCATATCATGGTACTTATGCTTTCGCCCGACCTCGTGCACTGGACGAAAAATGTAAAGATTGACCTTGAGTCGGAAGAAAACCTAAAGGCTCTTGGCGGCATTACTGCGGATGAGATGACAGCCGCCTGGGCTCCGCAAGTGATATACGACAGGGAGAGTGGAAATTATGTCATGTACTATAGCGTTGGCTTTCCAGACCGACATCGTATATATTATAGCATCATAGACAAAGATTTGAATGTACTTAGTCGCCCGGCGTTGTTGTTTGATCCAGGCTACGATGTCATAGATGCAGATATTGTTTGGAATGATGTAGACAAACACTATGTGATGCTTTATAAATGCGAGAAGACATCAGGGTTTGACAGGGCAACAGCCACACATCTTGTTCCTGCCGCCAACGAGACATCCGGAGTTTGCCAATGGACTATTACACCTGATTTCCATTATGGTGAAAACAATCAGGCCATAGAGGCTCCGACCCAATGGCGCCAAATCGGTTCAGACAAGTGGATGTTGGCTTATATTAATTATTCCGGCAATGGATACGGATATAAGATTTGCGGCATGGACGAGCATGGATTGAATGTCGGGGCACCGGCAATGATTAATGGCAGTGTGGCCGCCCAGCACGGAAGCATACTGAAGATATCATCAGAAGAGTATGATTATCTAAAGTTATGGGAAAGGGTAAAGACGCTATTGCCTGACGCAGAGTCATATTATAAAGCTTGTAAGCACGACGCTATTGCCGATGCAATATTGAAAGCTCAAAATGCGCTAAGTAACTCTACAACGTTTGATGAGAACGTTAAGGAGATGAATGCTGCATACGATGCACTAATAAAATGCAAGGATATATACATGGAATATATCAAGAATATGGGTGAGGCAGGTAAGGCTGTGGATATGACGGCCTTGCTTGTCAACCCAGACTTCAGGGACGGTGCGAAAGGCTGGAATGTTTCAACCAATTTTACCCAGGCCAATGGGGCTGTTGCTGAATATTGGAATACATCATTCGATTTTTCACAGACCATAGAGAACATGCCTAAGGGGGAATATGAAGTAAGTGTGCAGAGCTTTTATCGTAACGGTTCTGTTTCGGATGCGGTATCTGCACACGTTAACGGTACCGAAAAGTCCTGCGCTGTGTTATACGCAAATGACAGCGAGGAACCAATTATGAGCATATACGATGAAAGTGTAACCCAGTATGGGTTATCACCTTATACTTATCCTGACAATGTAACAACGGCAAATGAAGCCTTCAATAAATTCGGTTTGTATACAAATGCATTGCGGCTGTCACACAACACCACTGGGCCGATAACAATAGGTATAAGGAAGATGGAACATGTTGCATCTGATTGGTGCTGCTTTGATAACTTCACCCTGAAGTATCTCGGCGAGCCTTCATCCGTGAATGGCAATATAAAAGCTAATGTGCAAAAGCATAAGCTATATACTTTGGACGGATGCGAAGTGCAAAACAAGGGCATGCATGGGAAAGTATACATCAAGGATGGACAAAAAATAATAGAATAACTAAAAACATAAAAGCATGAATTGCAAACAAATCAGGCACGGTGCCTTCGGCCCTATGATTGCCATAGGGCTAATGTTGGGAACCGCAACATTATTCCAGTCATGTGAGGATGATTTGCTCACAGGACAGCCGTCGTGGTTGGGCAACTCTATTTATGACGAGTTGGACTCTGATGGCAATTATAAAACGGTGTTAAGGCTTATTGATGACTTGGGGTTTCATGATAAGATGAGCCGTACAGGCTCTGTGACAATATTTGTTGCAGATGACGCTGCTTTTGACCAATGGTTTCAGACAAACAAATTGGGCGTGAGGTCGTACGAGCAATTGTCGACCGCACAAAAGAGACAGCTCCTCAATAAGTCGATGATAAACAATGCCTATCTCATTGAGTTAATGTCTAATGTAAGTGCCGACCCACCAGAGGCAGGAAAGGCAATGAGGCGTCCTAATTCTTCGAGTGTCTTTGATTCGATTTACGTGATGAGGCACGAAGACATGAATGGGGATATGCCGGCCTGGGCATGGTATAAGCAAAACAAAAAGGATATCATACTGTTTAAGGACGGTAGGATAATGAACAATGGCTCGGTGGCTGGATTGTCGCAGCCGATGATTCACCTATTGCCTGCGTTCATGCGTAAGCAGGCGTTTACTGATGAAGATGTGCGTATCTTGACAAATGGCAAGGCCACGTCGGTCAACGATGCCTTTGTTGAAGGCCGAAAGGTGGTTGAGCGTGACATAACTTGCAAGAATGGTTATATACATAAGGTGGACGGAGTCATTGAGGGTTACGACAACATGGCAGAAATATTGAGGCAGCATCCGAACATGTCATTGTGGTCGCATCTCATTGACCGTTTCAGTGCACCGTATTATGACAAGTATAAGACAGAAGAGTATAATCGTCTATACGGGCGTGATGTCGACTCCGTGTTCACCCTGCGTTATTTTGCCGATTCCAGAAAAGATGGGCTTGCCGTGACTGCATATCCGTTGACATCTGGAAATCCTGTAGAGGAGAAAGTGCCGGCTACTCTTACATTTGATCCGGGCTGGAATCAATATATGTATGAGAACACCAGTGGTTATGACCTTCACTATGACGCAGGGGCAATGCTGGTGCCGAGCAACGAGGCTTTGCTGAAGTGGTGGAATGCCGATGGTAAAGTGTTGAAAGACAAGTATGGATCTTGGGATAATATACCTGAATTGGTGTTGTCAAAGTTGCTCAGGGTAAATATGCTCGGAACCTTTACCGATGCCATACCTTCAAAATTCTCATCCATTGTCAACGACGCCAAGGTGTCAATGGGGGTCAAGGTCTCTGATGTGGACAGTTGTTTCATTGGTTGCAATGGCGTTGTTTACCAGACTAATCGTGTGTTCAGTCCGATGGAATACTCAAGTGTTTCGTTCCCGGCCCTTATTCATCAGGATCTCATGAGTGTAATATATTGGGCTATCGACGAACTGGAGTTCACCCCATATCTAAATTCAATGGACTCATATTACAGTCTGATGTTGCCAACAAACACGTCGATGCTTACCTATGTAGACCCATGTACATACGGCGATACCCGACAGACGCTTCTCGAGTTCTATTATGACTTAAGAGAGAAAAAAGTAAAGGCACATCGCTATTTATGTACCATTGGCGATGATGGAGAAATTGTTATTGGCCAGAAAATAGTTGAGAACGTTCCGGAAGCACAGGTGAAGAATCGTCTTAAGGATATAGTTAACCAGATGATTGTAGTAGGCAACATAGAAAACGGATATAGCTATTATAAGTCAAAGAATGGCACCATGGTAAAGGTTGCCGATGCTGGGAAACCCGGGCAGATGACCGTATCGGGTGGCTGGCAGTTGGAGCATGGCTTAAGTGTCAGGGTAGATTCCATTTATGATATGTCAACTACCGGCAATGGCAAGTCGTATAGCATTTCCAGCCAAGTGCCCATGCCTGCATCCAAATCTGTTTATCAGACACTTCTTGAACATGAAGAGTATTCGGAGTTCTTGAAGTTGCTGGTAGGATCACAGTATCTGGACAAGGACGATATAATACTTGCAAGCAGCGTCAAGCTGGGTGACAACAAATACAGTTGCCTGAATCCCAATAGCAACAGTAACATAAGTTTGTTCGGAACATACAACTATACTGTTTATGTTCCAACGAATGAGTCAATACTCAAGCTGGTTAATGACGGGGTTCTGCCCACGTGGGATGATTACGACGAACAGTTCTTGCTGTCGGAGAATGCGCCTTCGCAAGAAGAACGCGATGCAGCCAAGGCGGCATGCACAATGATTAAGAACAGGATACTTGATTTCGTTAAATACCATATCCAGGATAATGGTGTCGCAGTGAACGGAGCGCCTGAAACAGGCGAGAATGGTGTTGCCATATTCAAAAACAACTACGAGACGATGGTGCTTAACGCGGAGACGAACCGTTACTACCCGGTTGCGGTTGACGTTTCAAACAAAGGGCTGAATATAACCGACTTGACAGGAAATGTCCGCAAAGTTGTTAAAAACACAGGCCTTTATAATAATATCTGCCGCGAGTATTGGGTGTCAGGTTCTGGCTACAACAAACTTCTGTATACTTCGGCCGATGCCGTGGTTCATCAGATAGACGGACCATTGTTCTATAGCAATAGCCAGAAGACATTGTGGAAGAATGAAATATCGAATGCAAAATTAAGGAGGAGATAATTTTATGGAATACTATAATTGTAAAATGCAGGCACGAGAGATGCGTCGCACAACCAATAGCTTGCTTCGGGTCATACTCTCGATGCTTCTTATTGTGTTAAGCTCTCCGGCTTTCTCGCAAACAACAACTGTTCATGGAACATTGTCCGACGAAATGGGGCCGTTGATGGGTGCAACCGTTTGCGAAATTGATGTGAACGGGCGTATCATTAATTCAGCAATCACCGACTTGAATGGTAATTTCACAATGTCAGTGAAGAGCGACAAGAACAAGATACGTTTCAGCTATGTAGGTCTCAAACCGCAGACAATGCCTATCAACCGTACTGTTTATAATGTGAAACTTGGCAATGCCACACAATTGAAAGAAGTTACTGTAACCTCCAAGAAAAGAGTTGGTGGCAATAACCTTGCTGTGCCCGAGCGAGAGATTTCATACGCCAGCCAGAGCATCAACATGAAAGAGTTTGAAGGTTTGTCGTTCACTTCTGTTGACGAGGCTCTGCAAGGGCGTATTGCCGGTCTCGACATCGTGGGCAATTCCGGTGACCTTGGTGCGGGCTCTACAATACGTTTGCGTGGCGCTTCGTCTCTGTCGTCTCTGACAGACTCAAACCCTCTTATCGTTATCGACGGCAACATTCGCAGCGTCGATTTGACCGGCTACGACCTGGCTTCGGCAAGCAATGAAACATTTTCTGAATTGCTGAACATAAATCCTGAAGACATCTCAGACATCAAGGTGTTGAAAGACGCTGCAGCCACAGCCGTTTACGGTAGCCAAGGTGGCAATGGTGTAATTGAGATAACTACCAAGCGTGGCGCCATGGGGGCTCCAAGGGTGTCTTATTCTTTCAAACTTACCGCAACACAGCAGCCCAAGGGTTATGAGTTGCTCAGTGGCGATGACTACACTATGATGCTCAAAGAAAGCTATTTCAATCCGACCCAGGATGATAACAGAAGCCAGAGCATCAGGGAAATCAACTACGACCCAACCTTTTCGGAGTACGAGCAATATAACAATAATACCGATTGGCGCGATGCCGTAACCCAAATCGGGTGGCGTCAGAACCATTATATATCGATAACCGGAGGAGGTGAAAAAGCGCGATTCCGTATTGGTGGCGGCTATGATACAGAGAAAGGAGCTGTCATCAAGCAAGGCCTTGACAGGTTCTCTACCCGTGTCGCCTTGGACTATTATGTCAGCGAGCGCATAACCGTTTCAACTAACTTTGCGCTTACTTACACGAAGACAAAATTCAACAGCGATGGGCTTTTGGCTATTGCAATGAAGAAGATGCCCAACATGAGCATTTACGAGCAAGACCCGGTGACTGGTGAAGACACTGACCGTTTTTACGAAATGTTGCAATCTGCGTCAAGTGTGTTCGACAAGAATCAAAAGGACTTGGTAAACCCGGTGGCAAGTGCCTACTTGGCCAAGAAGACGAGGAGTACATACGACCTTGTGCCCGAACTGGTGATAAACTATCGCCTTCTTGGTACGGATGATCAGCACACACGTCTTGATTGGCGTGGTAGTGTGTTGATGAGTGTATATAATCAATACGACGATTCATTTTATCCAGCAGAACTCAAAACCGTATCGTGGGACAATGGTGTCAATACAGCTTCTTCGTCAAGCTTGAAGAGCGTGAATTTTAATACGAAGCAGACACTCACGTTTACTCCGCATTTCAACAATATGGATCACTCTCTCATCATGATGGGGCGGTTTGAGTTGAATTCGGGCACAAATAGCTCTCAGTCTAACGGAGCCAAGCTACTTCCTTCTGGTGGCATCGAAAGCCCTGATGCCGGCGGAGTGAATACGGGTCTGGCATCATCATATTCACAGTCGCGCACCATGTATTTCACTTTGTCTGCGCATTATGCATACAAAGGCAAGTATATGGCAGATTTCTCTATGCGTGCCGATGGCACCACGAAGTTTGGCCCCAACAAGCGTTGGGGGTATTTCCCGGCATTGTCGCTGCGGTGGAATATATCTGACGAAGAGTTTATGAAGCCTGCACGCAAATGGCTTTCAATGCTTTCGTTGCGTCCGAGCTGGGGACGTGTGGGAACGGCACCGAGGATTGACTACCTGTATACAAGTAAATATGCTTCGGGAAACAAATACATCGACATGCAGACTATGTACCCTTTAAACATACGCCTTACCGATTTGCGTTGGCAGGAAACGTCAAGTTACAACTTGGGTGTTGATATTGGTTTGTGGGATGACAAGTTGACCATGGCCATCGAGACATACCGTTCCACCACATCAGACATCCTTCTTGAGAATTATCGCATACCGTCTAACAGCGGTTTCGTGACAGTGCCTTACCACAATAGTGGCAAGATGCGCAATGTCGGTTGGGAGTTCCACGTAAACACCAACAGGCTGATAAAATTCGGAAAGGCTATAATGGACGTAAATGCCAACTTTGGCAACAACCGCAACGAGATACTTGAAATGGACGAATATGTGCTCAAGTCGCTCAATTCAACTTTTGCCTATAAGAATGGTGAGTGGTTGCGTCGCGTTCAGCTGTTCAATCCCCAGGGAGCCATTTATGGCTTCAGGTACAAGGGTGTCTACCAATATAATTATGAGACATTCAAGGATCTCGATGAAGAGCAGCGTGCTGCCTTCCTGGCTTCCGGTAAGACAGCTCCTGTAGCCTTCAATTCAAAAGGCCAGGTTATTGTTGACTCTGAAGGCAACCCATTGCGCATGCGCTACAACTATAATAATGATGGCACGGGCAAGAATTATCCATTCACCGGTGGAGATGCAATATATGAAGACATAAACCATGACGGTAATATCGATGCTCTCGACATTGTGTACCTTGGAAGCTCATTGCCCAAGCTTGTCGGAGGGTTTGGCTTTACCTTGACATACAACAAATGGCGCTTTACAGCCCAGTTTGCTTACCGTGTAGGTAATATGATATTGAATATGGCCCGACTTCATGCTGAGTCTATGACTGGAAATGACAATCAGAGCCAGGCAGTGAACTACAGATGGCGCAAGGAAGGCGATGTGACGTCGATACCGAGGGCAATGTTTGGTGAGACTTCCAACTATAACACTTTGGTCAGCGACCGGTTTGTCGAGTCGGGATCTTATTTGCGCGCCAGTTATTTCCAGCTTTCCTATGCGTTGGAAAAGAAACAGCTGAAAGCTCTGGGATTAAACCGTATATCATTGTATGCCAGCGCAAACAATCCTTTTGTAATCACAAAGTACACTGGCGTCGACCCTGACATAAGCGCTTGGGGATATGACCCGGCTATAGATAACGCACAAACGCCACGTACGCGTTCATATACATTAGGTGTAACTGTTGATTTTTAAATGAAAGATGTTATGAGAATAAAAAATATAATTTGGGGCGTATTCGCTGCTGGCGTTATGTCATCAGGACTTTCGTCTTGTGGCGACTTTCTGGAACTCGAGCCCCAGAACGAAATAATATTAGAGAAGTTCTAGAATGAGAAGGCCGACGTTGACGGTATCATCGCTGGCTGTTATTCTGGCATGCAGTCAAACAACCTGATGCTCCGCATGATGATATGGGGAGAGTTCAGGAGCGACAACATATCCAGAGGGCAGAACCTGGACAAGGATTTGAACATAGAGAATGTCCTCAAGGAAAACATCCTTGCAACAAACTTCTATACAACATGGGACGGCTTTTATAGTATCATCAATAGGTGCAACACGGTGATAAAATATGCTCCGGGCGTTGCAAAGAAAGACCCGAACTTTAGCGACAGTGAGCTAA
Organism: Marseilla massiliensis; assembly: GCF_023336985.1. Taxonomy (NCBI): domain Bacteria; kingdom Pseudomonadati; phylum Bacteroidota; class Bacteroidia; order Bacteroidales; family Prevotellaceae; genus Marseilla; species Marseilla massiliensis. Next base: position 70,412 of record NZ_JAMBLP010000005.1, read on the forward strand.
AGGCCGACATTGCAGAAGTTACGGCATTGCGCGCGCTTTGCTATTTTTATTTGATACGCACGTTCCGTGACGTGCCGTATTCAACCGAGGCGTTTATAGATGATAACCAGAAGATGGATTTGCCTGCCACTAAGTTTGATGTTGTGCTCGACACCCTCATTGGCGACCTTGAGAGAGTAAAAGACGACGCTGTTGAGAAATACCCAGAGGCAAGTTCGGCGCAACGCCTCTATCAGACAGGGCGCATTACCAAGATGGCCATCTATGCCATGTTGTGCGAGATGTATTTATGGAAGAAAGACTATAACAACTGCATACGTTACGCTGATCTTGTCATCGACAGGATGAAGAAGCAGGCTAAAGAAGCCAATGGCGGCATGGTCAATGATGACTATGCAAAAACCAACGGCTACCCTCTGATTCCAACCGACTATAACAGCTCAATGTCTACTTTCGGATATGCCTATAACCAGATATTCGGTACAGGCAATAGTTCCGAAAGTATCTTTGAGCTGACCTTCATGCCAGATGACAACATGCCATCTAACGGAGCCGTTAGTCTTTGCTATGGCAACTCCAAGAACTCCGGCATCATGGGATACGCATCAGCATCGTCATTTATAGGCGATGACATGGAGTCTAAGACCTTTGCCGTGTTCAACAACAAGTATGATGCGCGGGCGTATGAAAATATCATGCGTGGCAATGTTATAATAAAGTATGCGCACACGCTGTCGCAGATTAACTTTTCTTCTGGTACGGCTGAGGTTACGGTGAGTGGCTTTTTCCCGGAAAACAAAGTTAAGACCAACTGGATAATATATCGCCTGTCGGACATAATGCTCCTAAAAGCCGAGGCTTTGGCTCAGTTGATAAGCAATAATGAAACCTTTACGGAACAAGACGAGCGTTACTACAACGAAGCGTTTGCTTTGGTAAATGCGGTCAACAAGCGTTCTTTGTGCCAGCCGTTAAGCCAGATTAAAGATACGCTTGTGGCTACAGCTTACAACACAAAGGAGAAAATAGAGTTGCTCGTCATGCAGGAGCGCCAGCGTGAATTGATGTTTGAAGGAAAACGGTGGTATGACCTCGTCCGTCGTTCACTCAGGGATGGTAACACAAATTTCCTCAGCACACAGGTGCTCCAGAAATTTACCTCCAATACGTCTGCCATACAAAACAAGTTCAGAAAGCTTGATGCCATCTTTTGGCCATATAATGTAGACGAGTTGAAAGTGAACAAGAATTTGCATCAGAATCCTGCTTTCGGTAGTGGTGAGAATAATAGTTATAAGAATAATTGAGATTGGTATCAACATAAATGTAAAATGGAGAATTCTATGAAGCGGCTAAAATACATATTTGTCGGTGTCGTATGCGCACTGACCGGGATGGCTACCGTAAGTTGCTCTGACGAACCTGATGATGAGAATTTCTATACATTTACAGGTGAGATGATGAGCGACTATTTCAGGAACAGGCCGGAATACAGCGACTTTGCTTACATTGTCGACCAGGCTGGCATGACCGATTTGCTGTCGGCATACGGCCACTATACATGCTTCCTTCCTTCAAACAAGGTGGTTGAAAACTATTTGAACAAGAAGGGTTTGAATAGTGTAAAGGATCTTACCCTGGAACAGTGTGACACCATCGCACGCACGCATCTTGTCAATAACATGTATGCGACTATTGACATGAACGACGGTACGCTGAATACTGCCAACATGAACAAGAGGTACATACAGATTACTCATACTGTAGACAAGAACGACAACTCTGTCGTACAACTCAACCGTATGTCAAACATCATTTTCGAACTGAAAGACGATTCTGTAGAAAACGGAATAATCCACCCGATAGATGTCTTGCTTGAGAATTCCAACAGTTCAATATCTGATGTTTTGAAGGCAAATGACAGGATACGCATCTTTTACGAAGGTCTTGTTGCCACCGGCCTGCGTGACACACTCATTAAGACGAAAGACGAGTCGTATGACGGTTCGAAATATGGAACATATTCATACACGTCTGATTTCTGGCGCGAGATAGCTGTCGCTCCTGAGGAGAAAAAGTATGGTTTTACTGTTTTTGTCGAGCCTGATGACTTGTATGAGAAAAAGTTCAAGGAATACGGCATTTCCACATCCAACGGCATGGTAAGGGCTCTTTATGACCTTGCATGCATGATTTATGACCCTGTTTTTGCCGACGACGATGATTACAAGGCAGCCTATGGCTTTGACAAGATCACAGACAGGAATAATCCTCTCAATATGTTTATGGCCTACCACATACTCACGCGCGACGTGATAGGGTGGAACAAGCTTACTCCGATAGAGGTTCACTCCGGCATAGTGGATGGTGCCATAGGCATTAAGATAGACAAGATGAATCCTTGCGACTGGTATGAAACATTGATGCCTCGCACCATGATGAAGCTGGAGCAGGCCACGGTGCGCGAATATATGGGGAATTCTGAGCGTGGGCAAAGATACATCAACCGCCGTGTAGATGACAAGTTTTCCATTGATGGCAGTAAAATCCAGCCCACGGTCGAGGCCGACTATCTGCAGGATGCACCCAATGGGCGGTATTTCTATATTGACGATATCATTGCCTTCAATAAGGACACTCAGGAGAAGGTGCTGAACGACAGGATAAGGATGGACTTTTCCACTATCTTCCCCGAAGTGATGACAATGAACATGCGTCTTAACGGTGACCCGACAAAGGATGATGAAAGTTCTAAAGCCGACCAGACATTTAAGAACGGAAAGAATTATTGGTTCCCAAAGGGCTATCTTGACAATGTGACCATGGAAGGTAACGGAGTGCTTGTATACCGTCGCCCTCACTGGAACTTCTGGTCGTACGAAGGTGATGAATTCAATCTGTTTGGCGACTATGACTTTACATTCCGATTGCCTCCGGTGCCATACGAAGGTGAGTATCAGATTCGCCTGGGATTCTGTGCCCTTGATACCCGTGGCGTTGCACAAATCTACTTCGATGGTAAGCCCCAGGGCATACCTGTAGACATGCGTAAGCGCTTGTCTGACGAGACAATACTCGGCGACCAGTTCGGCACAAAGAAGTGGGCAGACATGACAGATGAGGAGAAGGCTGAAGACCAGAAGATGCTTAAAAACCTCGGTTATTATCGTGGTGCCTACGGTGGCTACCATTCAAGCGGTTCCACAATCAACGAGTTTGTAGACAACCCGCGTACATACAGGCTCGTGCTTTGCACTGTGCACATCAACCCGAAGAAAGACCATTATATCCGCGTACGTTGCACATCGTCGAGCAAGCTTGGTAACAACAACGAGTTTATGATGGACTACTTGGAGATTGTCCCCAAAAGTGTTTATGGGATATCGTCGAGTGGTGCAATGGAGACAGATCTGTAATTGATTGAAAATTAAAATAGTTATGGCAAGATATAATATAACAAACAAAAGGTTGTTGGGAACTGTTGCGGTGGCCTTGAGCATTGTGGCATGTACTGATAATTGGGATGAGCACTATAACATGGGTTCTCCTTATGACGGAAACTTGTGGGAAGCAGTTTCATCCAATCCCAATCTGACAAATTTCGCACGCGTCATCGAAGCATGCGGGTATGATTCGTCATTGGTAAGTTCTCAGATGTTTACAGTGTTTGCTCCGACAAATGATTATTTCACTGCAGAGGATGCAAATGCTCTGATATCGGTATACAATGAGCAGAAAGCCAAGCATGTGAAAGACAACGACAACATGACAATAAAGGAGTTTGTCCAAAATCACATCGCCCTTTACAACTATTCCGTATCCAGCTTGAGCAACGACTCAATAGTTATGATGAACGGCAAGTATTTGCCTCTGACTTCCAGTTTTATTGGTGGGTCACAGATGTCGTCAAGCAAAACAGTTGGCAACGGTATCCTGTACACGGTCGACGGTCGGCTGCAATATTCCCCGAATGTGTTTGAATATCTTGAAAAAGATGCAGACCTTGATTCGGTTGCGCGCTTCCTTTATTCTTTCAATAAGTATGAGTTCCAGCCGGCATTGAGCGTGCCCGGCGATATCGTTGACGGCAAGACCCAGTATCTTGATTCCGTTACGACATTGACTAATGAAATTTTTGTAGAGTTGGAAGCCCGTCTCAGTTCTGAGGACAGCACATATTGGATGGTTGTTCCTACCAATGATGTGTGGAGCGCTTTGGTGCCAGAATACGAGAAATATTTCCAGTACGACAAGTCTGTTAACAAGCGTGACTCGTTGCAGTTTGTCAATGCTCGCATGGCCTTGCTCCGTGGAACGATATTCAGTCGTACCAACAACAGTGACCAGTCGGTCAAGGACTCTGCCATGTCTACAAATGCCGTACCGTATGTGCTGCGTCGTTTCTTTTATGGCTCAAGTTCAGACAAGTATTACCAATATGAACGTCCGTTCGAGCCGGGTGGTGTCTTTTATGGGTCACCGTCAGACAAATGTAGTAATGGCCTCATATATAAGGCCGGTGATTGGCATATAGACAAGACTCAGACATTCTTCCAGACTATACGTGCCGAAGGAGAAAACAATGAGCGCCTCGACTCCGTTGACCAGGCTTCGACAAATGCTCCGTTGGCCATCTACAAGGTGTCGCCAAGTAATAAGTTTTATGATAAGATTTCCGGCAAATCCTATTCTGAGATATCTCCTGCCAGTGGCGCTGCAACTAACATAAAGGCAGTGTTCAACATTCCAGGTGTTTTGTCAAACATCGGCTACGATATTTATGTCGTAACAGTTCCGGCTTTGGCCGGCGATACATTGGCTTCTGCAGCTGATCGCCTGCCTACCAAGTTCAGAGTCAGGATGGCTTATAACGACGAGAACGGGAAGCAGCCTGCAAAGGAGTCTAACTGGACTTTGCTTAAGCAGGCGTTGCAGACAACTCCCGATGCTGTAGATACGTTCCTGGTGGCAGAGAATGTCAAGGTGCCATATTGTTCATGGGGTAACAACATGCAGCCGCAGGTTAAGATTATCTTCGATACGCGTGTAAGCAACGCTGATGTGAGGAATGGCGTATTCAACCGTATCCTCCGCATTGACTGCATTGTTTTCAAGCCACATGATGAAGAATAAAACTTATTAACATAACTATAAAGTGACATCAAAATGAAGCTCAATAATATCAGATATAATAAAACACGTTATTGTGTTCCGGCTGGGGCATTAATGCTATGCATGGGGATGTTGGTGTATGCTCCTAATGTGTTGGCCCAGACCGATGAACCAGATGTTGTCTTGAAGAAATCCGATACCCCAAAGCAACGGCAGTATACTCTGCGTGCTGTCGAGGGGCGTGTTACAGATGCCGATGGCAATCCTGTGTTTGGTGCAATGGTTAAGGCCATGAATGTCGAGGGCTACAGTACGCTTACAGAGGAAGATGGTACTTACAAGCTTTATGTCCCGGTGTTTTCCAGTTCGTTGATTGTTTCAGAGCCGAAACACAATCCTGTGGTCATCGGGTTGCTTAAGGGCGAGAGGCAATATGATGCAGTAATGCATTCAATGTCATTCACTGCCGACTACAGCGACGACCAGAATGAGTTTGGCGGCAAGAGCGCAACATCGTTCAACTATACGTCTGCCCTGAATGTAAAGGAGGAGATACAAAAGCAGTTGGGCGGAATGGCATATACCAAAATGCGTAACGGCACACCCGGCATAGGTGGCGATATCTTTATCAACGGCATTAATTCGTTGAATGTCAATGCCCAGCCTCTTGTCGTTGTCGATGGCGTTGTGCTCGACCAGCAGTATGGCCGAACGATGATTCATGACGGGTTTACCAACGACATCCTTTCAAACATAAGCCCGGCAGACATTGCCAAGGTTACAGTGCTTCGCAACGGGACGGCGCTATATGGCGCAAAAGGTGCCAACGGTGTCATACTGATAGAGACACATCGATGCAGAAGCCTGGCAACACGTATCTCTGCCACCCTCTCGGCTGGCGTGACCACCATGCCCAAGTTCATCGACATGATGGATGCCGAGCAGTACAGGGGATATGCCTCGGAGATGCTTAAGACCACTTTGTCGAAAAACAGGGAGTTCAAGTTCCTTAACAATGATCCAGGCTATTATTATTACAACCAGTACCATAACAAGACCGACTGGAAAGACAAGATATACCGCACGGCCATATCTCAGAGCTACGGCATAACGGTCGAAGGCGGTGACAATGTTGCCACATATAATCTGTCGGTCGGATATACCAAGGCGAACAGCACCATGGAGTATAACGACATGTCGCGCCTTAACGTTCGGTTCAATACAGACATCAACCTGCTCAAGAATCTGTCTGTGAGGTTTGATGCTTCATTTGCCGACATCACACGCGACATAAGGGACGATGGCGCTCCTTCCGGTTATAGCGAAGGCACCCCAACGTCGCCTGCGTTCCTGGCCTATGCCAAGGCGCCGTTCCTCAGCCCCTACGCCTTCGGCCGTGGTGTCATATCCGATTCGCATCTCGATATTGTTCCCGAGAGCTACTTGGACGAGGCATTGGCCAACTATCCTGATTACAACTGGAAACTTGCCAATCCCGTAGCCTTGAATGAGTATGCTGAGGCTTCAAACAAGAACCGCTTTGAAAATTCGCTGTTAAACATATCAGTATGGCCCGAATACCGTTTTTCGCCCAATCTGTCGATAAGCGAGCACTTTAGCTATACATTGGTAAACACTAATGAGAAATACTATATTCCTATCAATGGTGTGCCGTCATACTACGTTGCCGCCGTCAACGGCTTCAGGACCAATGAGGTGCGTTCGCTTTTCTCAAAGCAAAACTCGGTCATGAGCGACACTCGCTTGTCTTGGCATAATAGGTACGACGCCCACAACGTAGAGTTGTTTGGTGGTGCCCGCATTTTGTGGGAGTCGTATTTGCTCAACAATCAGTTGGGATACAACACCGGCAGCGACAAAACTCCTTTCATGAGTTCCAGCCTTATGAATGCCAGTTCGTTTGGAACTAAAGACAATTGGAACTCCCTGGCCTGGTATCTGCAGGCAAACTATGATTATATGGGCAAGTATTTCCTGCAGGGCAATGTCACCATTGAAGGTTCGTCTCGTTTCGGAAGCGAGGCTTCCGGTTTAGACCTATTCGGTGCCAGATGGGGTGTGTTCCCGTCGGTGCAGGCATCGTGGGTGGTGACCAACGAGCCTTGGATGGCCAAATCCTCGGTGTTCGACTATTTGCGCCTGTCGGCAGGTTACGATGTCAGCGGAAACGACGACATCGACTACTATGCCGCGCGCAGCTACCTGAGGTCAAAACTGTTCCTCCATGCCCTGTCGGGCTTGTCTATCGATGGCATTGGCAATACGCAGATTAAGTGGGAGACCACGCGCCGCGTCAATATCGGACTCGATGCAAAAATGCTCAGCAACCGTCTGTCGTTGTCGTTCAACCTATATAAGAGCTGGACGAGCGACCTGCTGACCATGCAGAGCATCGGTTTCTTGTCTGGCCTCGACTCCAACTGGTCTAATGGCGGAAAGCTTGAGAATGTAGGGCTTGATGTAGCTGCAATGGTCAAGGTCATCTCAAATCGCAATTGGCAGTGGGAAGTAGGTGCCAGCATGGGGCACTATAAGAACAAGCTGACCGAGTTGCCTGACAACAAGACATACATTGACAACGAGATGTATGGTGCAGTAATACGTTCGGAGGTTGGCTCGCCCGTCAATATGTTCTACGGCTACAAGACCGAGGGCGTGTATTCAACGTCAGAGCAGGCAAAGGCAGCCGGATTGTATGTTCTTGACGCCAATGGCGTGACTAAGCATTATTTCGGTGCCGGCGACATGATTTTCGTCGACAGGGATGGAAACCACGAGATAAATGGGAACGACCGTTTCATTATCGGCGACCCCAATCCGGATATTTTCGGCAATATTTCCACATCATTGTCATATAAGAACATCAGGCTTGATGTTTGTTTCAATTACAGTCTGGGCAATGACGTTTACAACTATATGCGTTCGCAGTTGGAGGCAGGCAGTCGTTTCATTAACCAGACCACCAACCTGCTTGGCAGGTGGCAGTCAGAAGGCCAGGTGACAAGCGTGCCGAAGGTTGTGTTCCAGGATCCTATGGGCAACTCGCGTTTCAGTGACCGTTGGATTGAAGACGGTTCGTATCTTCGTTTGAAAACAGTGACCTTGAGCTATCGCCTGCCAATTAGCTCGCAGTACATACAAGGCCTCGAGTGTTGGATACAGGGCAACAACCTTTTGACGCTGAGTAAGTATCTCGGTTCCGACCCTGAGTTCTCTGCCACGACATCTGTCATAGGGCAGGGCATAGACTGTGGCCAGCTGCCGCAAAGCGCCTCGTTTGTTGCCGGTGTGAGAATCAATTTGTAAAACATAATAATAAACGAAAATATGAAAACGAAATATCTGCTGTTTGGCGGGCTTGTTGCCGCATCGTCTCTGTTGTCGGCATGTAGTGATTTCTTCGACCAAGATTCCGACCACGTGATTTTTGCCGATGATTATGAGTTAAACCAGTCGTCGGATACCATCTACTCACTTACCGGAATAATGTCAAAGATGCAGGCTTTGGGCGACCGCACCGTCCTTCTTGGTGAAGTCAGGGGTGATTTGGTCGACGTTACAAATTCTGCAAACGCCGATTTGCGAGAGTTGGCACAGTTTGACGTAAGCGACGGAAACAGGTATAACAGCCCCAAGGACTATTATGCTGTGATCAACAACTGCAACCTCTACTTATCCAAGGCTGATACGGCTGTTAGGAACAGTGCCAACAAGTCGTTGTTCATCAAGGAGTATGCAGCAGTAAAAGCCTATAGGGCATGGACATATCTGCAGCTTGCGTTGAATTATGGAAAGGTGCCATTTTATACCAAGCCAATAACGACGAAAGAGCAGGCCGAAGCAAAATACCCGGAAAAGGATATCGTTGATTTGTGCAATACACTTGTTGCCGACATCGCTCCGCTGGCCGATGTCGAGATACCCGGGTTAGGCAATATCGGTATTACCGACAGCCGTATGCTGTACTTCCCGATATATGTGTTGTTGGGCGACCTTAATCTGTGGGCCGGAAATTACAAGGAGGCTGCCATGGCTTATTATAAGTACATCACCACCGCCAACGGTAGCAATTCGTATTTCCCCATCACCTCACGCAGTGTGATGTGGACCGGCCCGGAGTGGGTATCTATCGGTGACAATTGGAGCAACATGTTCAACTCGGAGATTTTTACCACCGACCGTGAGATAATTACGATGATAGCCGGCGACTCCATACCTTCTGAAGGCAACTACAGCCAGTTGCGCAATATATACAACAGCAGTGCAGACAATGATTACAAGGTCAGCCTTGTTCCATCTGAGTCATTGAAGGAGTTGTCGCAGCGTCAGGTTTGGTGTTACTTGGCAAACAACGGACGTGATACGGTGTATGCTCCTTCAAACCTCACGAGAAATCGTGCCGGCGACTTGAGGCTTGTTTCCTGCTGGAGGTCATATCAGTCGGTTTATGAGGGCAACACTGTGACGAGGCAGTTCGTCAGTAAGTTCCTTACCAGAAACATCCACGTTTACCGTCGGGCTACTGTTTACCTGCGTCTTGCCGAGGCGTTGAATCGTGCCGGCTACCCGCATTTTGCCTACGAGATATTGTCGGAGGGGGTTAACAACAAAGTGACTGAGCGAGATGTGCTGCCGTATTGCAAGACCCCGGCAGACTCGGCTTTCGTCAAGTCTTTCAATTTCCCGTACAGCTCCAATTCGGGCTACATCGTGCTTGATGCCGGGGCGGAACATTCGTACAATACCATTGGATTGCATTCGCGTGGTTGCGGCCTGAGCCAGTACAACAAGTACTATCTTATGCCCGACGATTCCACCCTCAGCGAAAAGGAGCGTCTGGACTATCAGATACGCAAGGTAGAGGACATGATTGTCGACGAAGGTGCCTTGGAGTTTGCCTTTGAGGGCGTTCGTTATTACGATTTGTTGCGTGTGGCCCTCAGGCGCAATGACCCAAGCTATCTCGCTGACCGTATTTACGCCCGCAGGGGGGCAGAGCGCATAAGCGAGGTCAAGTCGGAAATAAAGGCAGACCTTACCGACAGGGCTAATTGGTTCTTGTCGTGGAATGGTAAGTTGGGTGTTAAGTGACGCTTGTCTAATAAACATAATGAATTCACTATGCGAATGAATATGTCATATAGATGGGCAATACTATCCCTGGGCCTTCTTGCCGGTTCGGTTGCCGAGTCGGCCAATAAGGTGGTGACTGTTAGCCAAGTCACCTCGGATGTTGTTATTGCCGATGATGTTGATTATCACATAACAGACAATGCACCGTTTTCCATGACGGGCAGCATCAATATAACGGCCGTTGACCATGCCGTGGTTGTGTTTGACAATGTAAAGCCGTCAAGGCTGCTTGCCCTTCTGCCTCATGTCAGAATCAACGGCCAGGAAGCCGTCAACAACAAGACATGCCAGGTAAAGATATACAACCAGGGGGGCATGATACTGCCATACGGCAGCGACATCAGGCCGCTCACTGTTTACAGCGGCCAGAATTTCACGGGCGAGGCGGTCAATGACTTCGGGCTCGAGAGCAGCGGTGGCTTCATGAACACGCTCAGCGACGGCAAGCTTAACAACAAGATACGCAGCTTCAAGTTGAAAAGGGGCTATATGGTCACTTTTTCAACCCGTGCGGGTGGTTATGGCTACAGCCGTTGCTTCATAGCCGACACCGAAGACTTGGAACTGGCTGAAATGCCCGCAATACTCGACCGCAGCATATCGTCATACCGTATATTCAAATGGAATGACGCCAGCAAGAAGGGTTTGGCCAATGATACGCGTTCTGGTTCGAATGATGCCTTGAACACAACATGGTGCTATTCGTTCGGACTGGGCGAAGACACGGGCATCGACCGCGAGTGTGTGGCCCACCATATTTATGAGGGCTGGCCGTCGGTGGCCGATTGCGGAAGAAACGGATATACAACTTCGGCGCCTACGATGAAGACGAACAACGAGCCGGGCAACAAGGCCGACGACCATCCGCAGAGCGTGGCAGAGGTGCTGGCAAACTGGGAGCGCCTCATGGCCACCGGTTTGCGGTTGTGCTCGCCGTCGTCTCATGACGGCAGCTTGAATTGGCTGAAAGAGTTTATTGACTCCGTTGATGCAAGGGGGTGGCGTTGCGATGTGCTTGACGTGCATTCCTATTGGCCGTCAGGCAGTTTCTACGGTCTGCAGTCGTGGTATAACAACTATGGCCGTCCGTTGTGGATATCCGAATGGTGCTGGGGCGCTTCGTGGAATCGCAACGGAGCTTTCAACCCTTCGCTTAGCGACGATGAGGCCAGGAGGCAGAATGCCGACAAGGTGAAAGAGCTGACCGAACTGATGAATGGTTATGGATATGTAGAGCGTTTCTCATACTGGAATTCAGAGGCCGACAGGTCGAAACTGTATGTCAATGGCGTGTTGACCGGTGCCGGCAAAAACTATGCAGCCTTGCCCGGAGTGATTGGATATAACAAGCGTTATGAGTTCATTCCGAAGCTGCCAAAGTCGAAGGGGGCACCGTCTGACCTTTCGTGCCGCTTCAGCGCTGCCGATGGGGTGGCCGTGCTCAGTTGGCACGAGCCTAATGGCGAATACAACAAGAGCATGTTTGTGGAGCGCCGCAAGAAGGGCGCCGCCTGGGAACCCCTGGCGGAGGTCGAGCTGAAAGAAGGCGAAGCCGACTACCGTCTGGAAGATGCCGGGGCGTTCGATGGTGCAGAGTATCGCATACATGTTGTTTATGCCGATGGCAAGGATTATTTCACGGCCAAGTCGGCAACGGCTGTTCCAGACAGGCTGGTAGCCGGCGATGCGCTTGTCATAGGCGGGAAAACCTACTACATAGGAGGCAACTTGTTGCCAAACGGCAACTTTGACTTCGGCACAGATGGATGGACCAACGGCGAAGGCAGGCAGCTGTCGTGGCCCGACTTCGAGGTCATGGGCAAGGGCGGATACGACGGCGGCACATATCTGCAGGCATATTCACACCATTCGCCTGACAAGGCCGGTGCCGTCAAGACCGTTGTCGACTTGGAGAAAGGGGCCGACTATTACTTTAGCGTAGCCTCTTATTTCAACGGCATGTCGGTAAACAAGTTGAGCATGACGCGCGATGGTGTCAACGAAGACTCTACCGTGGTTGGAATACCCAACAACGTGGTGTGGTCGAAATACGCAACAGCATTCAATGCGGGTACTTACAGCAAGGCCATTGTCTCACTCGCATATTTAAGGTCGTGCGCCCAGTTTGATCAATTCATGGTTTCGCGGCTGTTTGCTTCAAAGGATGCAGCCATTGCCGACGGGTTGAAGGCCGAGACAAACAGGGCCCGCATGCTGATAGACTTCAACAAAACGCTGCCAAACCTTAACGCCGGCGTCAGTTCGGTGTTGGAGCGTACCGAAACAACCGAGGCCCATTTGAGGGCGTTGGTTGCCGTCGTCGACAACACCATAAGGGCCATCCAAGGCAAGCGCAAGGCCGACTCGCTGGCTGTCTTGGCCGACGCTGCCATCAGCGAAGGGTTTGACGGCAGCGAAAGCCTTGAGGCGTCGATGGCTGTGCTGAAGGAGACATCGTCGGCAGAGACATATCTGAGCGAGGTGGAAAAGATGGAAGGCGTGCTTTCGTCGTGCATGCCGTTAAATGCCACCACATTCATCAAATATCCGTCGTTTGAGCAGCAAACCGCCGATTGGGTTCAATCGGGGTCATACGCCGGCGGACAGCAGGGCGTGATGACAGCCGATGGCAAAAAGTGCTGGCGGGCACAGTGGAACGGTTTGGGCGCATCGGAGTCGAACGATAAGTCGATGGCTGTGTCGCAGACAATAGTCAAGGATGCCGACGGCGAATATCTTTCACACGGTTTGTATGTATTGGAGTGCAAGGCGTCGACGGAGCATTATTGCATCACCGACCAGCATTCATACTTGTTGTATAAAGGCGACAGCATTGTCTCGCCGGCATTGTCGGCCGACTACATGGACATCCCCACCATATCGGGGGATGGCAAATGGCAGACATTGGCCACACCGCCGGTGTATGTAGGCGACAGGGATACCCTGACCATTGGGTTTGCCGCAACCAAAGCCAACGCCATAGACAATGCGTGGAAGCCTTATGGCGACAATGGTGGTAAGGGCGACATGCGTGAGGGCAGCTGGTGGGCAACCGATTTTGTGCTCCGCCATCTTCCCGTTTATCATTACAAAACCGACGGCAACGGGTGGTTTACCCTTTGCCTGCCTTACGACGCGGCACCATCCAAGGGGGTAAGGTTTTATCAAATTGCAGGCATCACGCAGGATAAGTCGCAGATTTGCCTGGAGGAGATTGCCGGCACGCCAGCCGGTGTGCCGTGTGTGGTTTATTCAGACCATGCTGATGTGGTGATTTATGAGACAGGCGAGAAGGTTGCAAGGCGCACGCCCGGCCCCAACGGGCTCAACGGGTTGTTCATAACTTCTGCCACCACGCCCGAGAACGGACTTGTCTTGCAGAATGGCGAATGGGTTGTGCAAAACTCACCCAACAGGGATGAGAGGGCCGCGATTGGCAACTACTCCGCCTACATCAAGAGCCTCGACAACATCAGCGAGCTCGCCGCTTGGAGCGGGGTAACCCTTCCTGTCGGCATGCTTGTGTCGTCAATCAGCAATGCCAAGGCCGACGGGGCCACGCCTGCATATTATTCTCTCGACGGCGTAAGGTACAAAGATGAACCCAAGTCAGGGGTTTATTTGAAGGTAATTAACGGTAAAGCAATTAAAGTAGTGAGATGAACATGATTAAGAACAGACTATTCATGGTTGACAACAAGGCTTTGTCTGTGTTGGCGATGCTGGCTGTTATGTCACTGCGGGTTTTTGCCGGCGACATAACAGTTACCACCGACAAGCGTTTTGCCAGGGGGGCAACGATGGCTTTCGGCCGTATGACAGTTACAGGCTCCGATATCCGTGAGACCGGTTTCTGTTGGGCTGAGACACCGGAGCCAACAGTCGACGACAACAAGACTGTGAAATACCTGTCGAAAAATGGAAAGATATATTGGTTGCAGAACCTTAATCCTTCCACATTATATTATATGCGTGCGTATGCCATTGGCAATGATGGTACTGCGCATTATGGCCAAGTGATAAGGTTTTACACCATACCAATGGGGCGTATAGAATATACCATACGTGATGGTGGCCCCGATGACGCCCGTAACCGAATAGCCAATGCTACCAAGAGCGCCATTGACTGGTGGAACAACCTGACGTCGATTACCGGCTTTTCTACGAGCGTAGGCTATGAAGCCGGGGTGAACACAGCCGATTGCTCTTATGGAGGATGGGTAAGGGTTGGCCCCAACGCCTCGTATCAGCGCACTGGCACCATACTTCACGAGCTGCTTCATGGCGTCGGCGTCATACCATGGGCCGACACGGAGTGGAGCCGCCACAACCTCAGGGCTTCGGTCAACGGCGATGGCTATGGCACAGGTGCATGGTTGGGCGACCGTGTGACTGAGGTGGTAAGGTTTTTGGAAAACAACAACTCTGCAAGGCTTAACGGCGACTACCAGCATCTGTGGCCATACGGCATAAACGGAGCGCATGAGGACGACGACTCCGAGGTGCTTTATATAGGCAACAGCCTTGTTTGCCAGGCTCTCGGTGAGGACGGACTGCAGCATACCGTGTCGAGCTTTGCGCGCCCGTACCATGCGTTCAACCATGAGGAGGGCAGGAAATACTACATCAAGAACGAGTCGGTGGACTGCGGGCTGTACGACTCTTACCTCATGGTGGCCGCCAATGGGGCGCTGGCCTGGAAGAAGATGTCGGCCGAAGAGGCCGCAGGCAACGACAGCGCGGCATGGACAATCACGTTTACGCCGCAAAACCAGTACTATCAGTTGAAAAACGTTTCTACCGGCAGGTATATGAGTTATGCTTCTCCCGGGCCCGGGGGCATAGCCACGTCGGCAGTGGCGGTGCCTGCGACGGCAGAAGATTTCCAGCTCATGCGTGGGCGGAATGACATATATGCGGGCATGGCCAGATTGTCGAACCGCGGATATTGGATAGTTCACCCCGAAAGCAATTGGACGCCAAACTGCCTGCAGGCTGCCCCCGGCGGAGCAACGGCGGCCGCCACTTTCAACATCTCAAACTCTGCTGAAAGCCAACGGTGGCTGATACTGTCTGCCGACGACATCGACGAGGTAAGCACTGCGTCGGTAAAGGGAATCAAGTCGGAGATAGAAAACTCAATATCCGAGTTGGAGAGGCTTGTTGCCGTGCCCCATGTAGAGAATGTTGCCGGGCTTGACGCCGACATGGCTACGGTTGTGGCACGGGCGCGCGAGGTCGTGGGCCGTTCCGACGACATGGCTGAGTTGGAGTCGGCCAGGGACGGCCTGCGCGAAGCAGTGGGCACATTCCTCAACAGCGTGGCGGCCAAGAGCGCCGACGAGCCGTTTGACCTCACATACATGATGGCCAATCCGGGCTTTGAGACGACCGACGGCTGGGCCGTGTCGCCTGTTGTCAATTATTCGTGCGGCGAGTTTTACAGCAAGGCCTTCGACATGAACCAAGTCTTGGCCGGTATGCCAGCAGGCACGTACAGCCTGCGTGTCAAAGGCTTCCAGCGTCCCGGGGCGGCTTCCGACGTTTGGGCAAAATACTCTGCCGGGCAGAGCAAGGTGACGGCATTCATGTATCTGGGTTCTGCAGTCAAGCGGTTGAGCAACATCTGTGCGGGCGCTTCTGGCAGCAGGTTGGGCGGAAGCGAGTCTGCCGTCGGTGCCCCTGCCATGTATATACCCAACGACATGCAGTCGGCAAGCATATACTTCTCGAAAGGGATGTACGAAAACGAAGTGGTGTATGACAACCCAAACAAAGGCGGCTCATTGAAACTGGGCATCCGTTCGGCAAGTATGCCTGATAAGTATTGGTGCATTTTTGACGACTTCCGCTTGTATTTCTATGGAAAGGAGTCGTCGACGTCACTCGGAATCGATGATGTCGATGCCGGCAGGGCCTGTCGTTCGTCGGTCATTTATTCGTTGGATGGCCGTCTTGTCGGTAGCGATGCTTCTGCGTTTGAGCGCCTTCCCAAAGGCATCTACATCGTCAACGGTATGAAAGTAGTGAAGTAGGGGCGCCCGGTCTATTGTGCCTAAAGCATTGACGTCGGCGTTTGACCCATGCCCGCAATCGTGGCTACGTACGGGCAGCGACTGTTTGTCTTGGCTTGCGGCAATGCCGCGCGTTCAAGACGGGTGGTTGCGTAACGTCAAACGTGCCGTTTCATTTGTCGGAACGGCACGTTTTGAAGTCTCAAACGGCAGGCTTTGCAATTCGTTGGCAACCAGGCTATTGCAACCTACCGTCTCCGTCGGTTTAAGAGGAGGCAAGAGGCATGCCTGTGGATGGGCGTACTGGGCGCCTGAAAACGCTACGGTGGAGGTAAGATATTGGTTTCTAAATGATTTTTGTTCAGTTGTTTGTGGTTATGGTCTTGCCTGCGAAAAGGTAAGACCATAACTTTTTCTTTATCTGCGGGGGTGGGGGCGGGATGGCGTGTCCCGTCGTATTCCGATGACTGCAACGCGCTATCTTGTGGCGTGGAATCCCTCAAGGTTTGCGTGTTTCTTGCGCATCATCCTTGCATATATGTTATGCAGCCACAACTTGTGGGTCACGGTAAACACCAACCCTGCGACCGTCATTATCAGTAGCGATGTTTCCTTGCCTACGGCGAGGGCAATCAGCTGTATGGCAGCTATAGGGGCAATGAACGAAACAATGCCTATCATGGCCGGGATGGCATTGTTGGAGCCCGGCCTTCCTATTGCAGTATTGTTGAGAGGCATTGTCTGCCGGTTGTTCACTGCCAGTTGGAAGAGGATGAAATAAATTGGCCCGGTGGTTGTGAACAACCCGGCAAAGACCAATGACGGTGGCAGCTTGCCCGAAATCATGGCCGGCAGCAGTATGGCCAGCGGCACGGCCAGCACCATGCAGTAATAGTAATATTTTGCCTTGAGCAGTTGGTAGGTGCTCTCTTTGTGCGTCATGAGCATGTCGATGTAGTTTCCCTCGGCTCCCATAATTCTTGTCAGGTTGACTATACCAAAAAAGATGAAGCAGTAGAAGCAATAGGTGGTCTGCGAGAAACTGTCGTTGTCGTAGATGGTGGTAAATGTAATCATCGCGCTCAGTAGCGACATTAGCAATATGCCCTGCATGAAATTGCGCTTGATGGCTTTGTTGCGCATCGTGCTTTTAATCTCAAGTTTCATGTATTCGCCGGTTATTCCCCATTTCTCGGGCAATGTTATCTTTGTCGCGGCCTTGCGCTTAGTGCCGTCGCCTGTGGCTTCTTGCGTGGCGGAACACAGCAAGACGTGACGGTTGGCCACAAACAGCATCGCGAAGCATGCCATGTATGCCAAGATAGAAACCGGCGTATGTCCGTGTGCGACAAAGAAGTCGAGAATGGCCTCGGGGGCGTCGCTTGTCGACGCCATGCCGGCGGCAGCCATCGGCATGGCGTATGCCATGGCAGGCAATGCCCACCAAGCCAGGCTTTTGTTTGTCAGGGAGCGCACCAACAGTTGCCACAGGCAGTTTGTCTCTATCAGAAATTGGCAGACCAGCGCAATGCCCGCTGCCTCTGGCAGGGGTGCCACGCCCATGGCGGCAACAGTGATGCAGTGTGGAATGAAGAGGCATAGCCAAACGAAATTGTAGCCTGCCGCGAGCGAAGAGAGCAGCAAGCTGTCTATCACTTCAGACCGTTTGACCGGGAGGATGAGATATGGCGTAATGTCGATGGGCTTCTTTCGGGATGCAAAGCGCATCGAGAAGTCTACAATAAGCACAAACGGCATTACGCCCGCGATGGTGTACGGGCCAATGTCTTTTGCCAAGAAGCCGAGGCCCACACCGCATGCCGAAAGGTAAAGGCATGCGAGTGCGGCCCCAAACCATTCCAGCGCCTTCGACCATCGTGAGCCTGACGCCGGGTTGCGGCGCTCGCCCAGTAGCATGATGCCGAGAAACAGCCGTATGCGCTGAGCCCTTGTCATCTGAGGTCAATTATTTCGGCCTTCGGATAAGCTTTTGCGTTGAATGTGAATGTTGCGTCATTCAGGTTGGCTTTCTTGAAGTTGCTTATTACTATAGTGCTCCAGTTTGCCCCTTGACGCATCTTGATTTGCGTTGGCACATAGGTCGACTTGTTTACCGTGATGTACATTTCCTGAATCTGGCGCGACTTGTTGGTCGCTGTCAGGTGAACCTGGTAGTTGGTGCCAACGGTCTTCATCTTATACGTAAACCCTGTTCGGTACATATTGATGAAGTTGTAGGGATTGATTGCCTGCAGTTCGCCTTCGGTCGGAGTGTTTATGTTCACCTCGTTGCTTCTGGCCATGTAGGTCCATTGGGTAGTCCCGTCAAACCACACGGTGGCCGCCGGTGTGGTAGTCTTAAACTTCCGGCCTTTTATCGCAATGCTTCCCGTGGTATTGCCGTACTGGCTGCTTGCGATGCGGAAGCTGGCCGAAGCCCCTCCCTTGTTGCTCACCACGGCAGCTACTTTGTCGAGCACCGCTTTGGCCGGTTGGGCCATTGCCCCACAGCTTAGTGTAATCAAGGCTATCAAAGCAAGAATGTTTCTTTTCATATACTTTTCGTTTTCTAAATTCTATATGGTTGTGTACACTCAGTGACCCGTCCTCAATGACTTTATCTGGTTGTCAAGACTGACCTCGTCCTGGATAAGCACTTCACGCGGCTTGCTGCCCATTGCTGCCCCAACGATGCCGGCCTTCTCGAGCTGGTCCATCAGTCGGCCGGCCCTGTTGTAGCCGATGGAGAACTTGCGTTGGATGAGGCTGGTGCTGCCCGACTGGTTAAGCACTATGAGGCGTGCCGCTTCCTCAAACAGCGGGTCGAGGTGCTGCATGTCCATGTCGGCCGAACTGCCAAGGTTTTCGCCGTCGCCATTGTCCGGCTCTGGCAGCTCGAACGGCGTGGTATATCCCTGTTGCTGGGCAATGTACTTGTTGATGCGTTCCACTTCGGGCGTGTCTACAAATGCGCATTGCACCCGGACAGGCTCGTTTCCGTTGAGGAAGAGCATGTCGCCACGCCCAATCAGCTGGTTGGCACCCGGCCTGTCGAGAATTGTCTTCGAGTCAATCATGGCACTGACCTTAAAGGCAATGCGCCCCGGGAAGTTGGCCTTGATGTTTCCGGTGATGATGCTTGTCGTGGGGCGCTGGGTCGCAATGACCATGTGTATGCCCACGGCACGCGCCAACTGGGCTATTCTCGCAATGGGAAGCTCTATTTCCTTGCCTGCAGTCATTATCAGGTCGCCGAACTCATCGATTATCACTACTATGTAGGGCATGAACCGATGGCCCTTCTCCGGGTTGAGCTGCCTTGAGATAAACTTCTTGTTATACTCCTTTATGTTGCGCGCGCCGGCTTGCTTGAGCAAGTCGTAGCGTGTGTCCATCTCCTTGCACAGGCTGTTGAGCGTCCTTACTACTTTGCTGACGTCCGTAATGATGGGTTCGGCGTCTTCGTCCGGCACTTTGGCAAGGAAGTGGTTGGCTATCGGGCTGTATATGCTGAACTCGACCTTCTTGGGGTCTATGAGCACAATTTTCAGTTCTGCAGGGTGCTTCTTGTATAGAAGTGATGTGATGATTGCATTGAGGCCAACCGACTTTCCCTGTCCTGTCGCACCGGCCACAAGCAGGTGCGGAATCTTGGCAAGGTCGAACATGAACACCTCGTTGGTAATGGTCTTTCCCACGGCACAAGGCAGTTCCATCGTCGTCTCCTGGAATTTCTTTGAATTAAGTATGCTTTCCATCGATACGATGTTTTGCTTTGCGTTAGGCACTTCAATGCCGATGGTGCCTTTCCCTGGTATCGGGGCAATGATTCTGATGCCCAATGCCGAGAGGCTCAGCGCTATGTCGTCCTCAAGATTGCGTATCTTTGAGATTCTGACCCCTTGCGCCGGGGTGATTTCATATAGGGTTATTGTCGGGCCTACCGTGGCTTTTATGCTGCTTATCTCGACCCCGAAGTTGCGCAACACTTCCACGATGCGGTTTTTGTTGGCTGTCTGCTCGGCCATGTCGATGTAAGGCTTGCCGTCATTCTCATACTTCTTCAGCAAGTCGAGCGTAGGGTAGTGGTAGTTCTCCAAGTCGCGCTTGGGGTCGTAGGGGGCCATTGTCGTCACATTCCCGTTGACCAGTGAGGTGCCGACAGCCTCTTTCTCGTCGCCGGCCACCTTGATGTCCATGACCACATCTTTGTCTTTCTCTGTGTCGGCAGGCTCGGGTGTCGCTTTTGTGTCGCCTGTGGCTCGGGCCGGCCCTGTTGGCGTGGCAACGTCATCTCCTTCAAACTCAATCACTTCGGTTGTGGGGTCGTCAAATACCTTGGGGTCTTCAAGAGTTTCGATAGTGTTGGTCGGCTTTGCTGTGTTTTGCTCTTCATAGCTCGTGACGTTGAACTTGACCCTGTCGGTAAAGAATTTGACGGGGTTGAGCAGCTTCCTTATCAGGTAGATAGTTTCTGCGCTGATGTATGTCAGGAAGGCTATGGCAATGACAATAAGTATGGCTGTTAGGCCGGGAGAGCCCACCAGGTTTTCTATTGTCGTGCAAAGGAACACTCCGTGGTCGCCACCCGGGTTGTAGCACTGGTCTACAAACACGGGTGAGAGAAACTTGGCCAGCGTTACCGACAGCCATATCATCAGTAGCATCAGGCACAGAAACCACTTGACGAGGTTGAGTTGGTATGCCCTCATGAGCCTCATGGCCACCATGCACAAGAATGTGGGCACGAGAAACGACGCCAGTCCAAAGCATCTTTTTACGAAAAAGTAGGCTGTGTGCGCCCCGATGGAGCCACAACTGTTTTTAAACTCACGCTGGGTGTTCATCAATTCGCCTACCTTAGGCATTTCAATCAATGTCTGGTCGGCTGCACCTGTGGTGAAAAACGAGGTGAACGCCAATATCATATAACCGGCCATTACGAGTAAAAGCAGGCCAATTACAAAATTCAGTTTCTCGTTGTGGAATATAGTATTGAACCCAAGGGTTTCGCTTAGAGAAGAAGTTTTACGCTTATCTTTTTTCCTTGCCATCTTTGAATCTTTCTCAATTATTGTGCAAATGTAGCTGAAAAAAGTCAGAATAGATAATAAACTCATGATTTTTTTGTAATTTTGCATCTTGAAACGCTTTCACTGCAGAGGGGCGCGACCGGCCTGTTGACAGTCTGAATGGCGGTGGCTGACATTGGGTGAAAGCTTGCCATACTACAGCATAGTCCTGTGGGTGAGTTGGTTCCGGTTGGCTGTTCGGCTCAGGCATATAGGATTGGCGTATAATAGTGTTAGAATAAACGATGAAAACAATATATAATAAGTATGACAAGTCGCAAATCGGCGTGCTGCCCCGGGCTTTGTTCCAGGGGCGTATCGTGGTTGTGCTGTCAGCAACAGAAGCCAAAAAGGCTGTTGACTTCCTGCTGTCACAGCCCATATTGGGTATAGACACGGAGACACGGCCTTCGTTTAAGAAAGGCGTGACGCACAAAGTGTCGTTGCTTCAGGTGTCTTCAGTGGATACTTGTTTCTTGTTCAGGCTTAACATCATTGGCATGTCGGAAGACATCATACGCCTATTGGAAGATACCAAGGTGCCCAAGGTCGGACTGTCGCTTCACGACGACCTCCTGATGTTGCACAAGATAGCCGAGTTTAAGCCCGGTTATTTCATTGACTTACAGGACCACGTGGGCGAGATAGGCATAGAAGACAAGAGCTTGCAGAAGCTTTACGCAAACGTGTTCGGTGAGAAGATAAGCAAAGGGCAGAGGCTTACAAACTGGGAGGCCGACGTGCTCAACGACAATCAAAAGCTGTATGCCGCTACGGATGCTTGGGCTTGCATCAAGCTTTACGAGGAGTTGCAACATCTGAAAGCCTATGGCGATTACGAATTAATAAAGCAAGAAGATGGACAAGTACAAAAAAGTATATCTTAGAAAAGGCAAGGAACAGAGCCTTGACCGCTTCCACCCATGGGTGTTCTCTGGCGCGATAGCCCACGTGGACGATGGCGTCGACGAGGGCGAGGTTGTTAATGTGTTTTCGTCCGACGGTAGTTTCATTGCCGTGGGGCATTACCAGATAGGCTCTATCTCTGTCAGGGTGTTGTCATTCGATGATTGCGATATTGATTCAAAGTTCTGGTCTGCCTCGCTGAAGGGCGCTTTGGAAATGCGCATTGCCCTTGGCCTGGCCGACAGTTCGGCCGGCGACACCTATCGTCTGGTGCATGGCGAGGGCGATTTCTTGCCCGGCCTGGTCATCGACGTGTATGGCAAGACCGCTGTAATGCAGGCCCACAGCGTTGGGATGCACATGATGCGCAACGACATTGCCCGAGAGTTGATGGCTGTCATGGGCGGGCGCATTGACAATATTTATTATAAGAGTGAGACAACACTGCCATTCAAGGCCGAGTTGGGGCAGGAAGACGGCTTCATCTGTGGCGGAAGCGCCGACAATGTGGCTGTGGAAAACGGATTGAAGTTTTACGTCGATTGGCTGAAAGGCCAGAAAACGGGCTTTTTCATCGACCAGCGCGACAACCGCTCTCTGCTCGAGCACTACTCGGCGGGGCGCAATGTGCTCAATATGTTCTGTTATACCGGGGGCTTTTCCGTGTATGCCATGCGTGGCGGGGCGGCGTCGGTGCATTCTGTCGACAGTAGCGCCAAGGCCATAGAGCTTACGGAGAAGAACGTGGAATTGAACTTCCCGTCTCACGAACGCCACGCTGCTTATTGTGAAGATGCCTTTAAGTACCTCGACAAAGTGGCTGACAAGTATAACCTTATCATTCTCGATCCGCCGGCATTTGCCAAGCATCGCGGGGCATTGCACAACGCCTTGAAGGGTTACACGCGGCTCAATGCCAAGGCACTTGAGAAAATACAGCCTGGCGGCATATTGTTTACGTTCTCTTGCAGCCAGGTTGTCACCAAGGACAATTTCCGAAATGCCGTATTTACCGCGGCCACTGTTGCCCGGCGCAAGGTCAGGATATTGCATCAGTTGCATCAGCCCGCCGACCATCCAATCAACATTTACCATCCTGAAGGAGAATATCTGAAGGGGCTGGTGCTTTACGTAGAATAGACGGCAGTGGCAATAAAAGACATCGTTGCAGGATATATAGCCAGGCACGGGCTTCTGGATAAGCGTTCCACATGCCTTGTTGCACTGAGTGGCGGGGCCGACAGCGTGGCCTTGTTGCTGCTTTTGCGCGAGCTGGGCTATGCCGTAGAGGCGGCCCATTGCAATTTTCACCTGAGGGGAGAAGAGTCCGAACGCGACGAGGACTTTGTTAAATGCCTTTGCCACACCAACAATGTGCCTTTGCACATAGTCCACTTTGATACAAAGGCGTATGCTTCGTTGCACAAGGTGAGCATAGAGATGGCTGCCCGACGGCTGAGGTATGCCTACTTCAAGCAACTGTTGGGCGACATCGGTGCTGCCGCTGTGTGTGTGGCCCACCATCAGAATGACAATGTCGAGACGGTGCTGATGAACCTCATGCGTGGCACCGGCATTCACGGACTGGTGGGCATAAGGCCGAAGAATGGCTTTGTGGTGCGCCCGCTGCTATGCTTGAGCCGCAGCGACATCGAACAATACCTCGGCTCACGCGGCCAGGGATATGTGACCGACAGCACAAACCTCGTGCCCGACGTGGTGCGCAACAAGATACGGCTTGAGCTGATTCCGCTGATGAAAACAATCTATCCCGAGGCTGTCGGCAACATCCAGCGCACTTCCGGGCTTGTGGCTGAGGCCGAAAAGGTGTATGATGCCGCAATCGCCGATTCGGTGTCGATGGTGACGGGGCGCGAAGGCGGTTTGGTGTATGTGGACATTGACCTACTGAAACAACAGCCTTCGCCCGAAGCCACGCTGTTTGAGATACTTCAAGGTTACGGATTTTCGTCGCAGCATGCAGAGCGGATATACCTTAACATAGACGCCGCACCGGGAAAGGTGTATTCTTCCGGCGGCTATGACTTGGCCATAGACCGGGGCAGGATGCTTATTTCAGAAAAGCGTGAACCATGCCGTGATTTGCGCATGCCTGAGCCCGGGGTATATGTCTATGGCGATGGAAGGAAGCTGCGCCTTGACGTCAGGCCGGTCGACGCGTCGTTTGCAATATCTCGGCAGGGCTGCGTGGCGAGTGTTGATGCGGCAGACGTCGCTTTCCCGCTTACACTCAGGCATGTGCGCGAAGGCGACAGGTTTGTGCCGTTTGGCATGAAAGGGTCGAAGCTTGTCAGTGATTACCTCACTGACCGCAAGCGAAACCTGTTTCAGAAGCGTGGCCAGCTTGTGGTTGAAGATGCCACCGGTAAGATTGTCTGGCTCGTGGGTGAACGCGTGGACAACAGATGCCGCATCACCGGCGAAAGCAAATCGGCGTTGATAATGTCGTTTGTCGAAGAGCCTTAGGCTGCAACCGGGCTTTGCGCTTGCGGTTGATTGATTGCCGTAGGTGCCATATCTGTAATGTGAAATTGTGGAATTCAAGCAATGCCGGCAGCCGGGCAATTTGGTATGCAAGGCAAAAAGACATAGTGTGCCAGTATGCCACGTGAGGAAAGCAGACAGGTTCGACATCTGTTTCGGCGTCAGGCTGAAACGTGGCGCCATGCCGCAGTAGGCATGGCTTTAGCATTCCTGCCATGCCCTGCAATCGCTTACTGCCTCTTTCAGTCATCTTGTCAGCCTGCTTGGCCATCCGTCGCCAGACATGCCTTTGGCAAAGGCGCCAAGCAGCATTCACGGCAGAAGCAAGAAAAATATTTTGAGTGTTATGGCCGATTTGGGGTGAAGCCCCGGCCTTATGCAACAAGGGGCAGGCTGCTTTCGGCCTGCCCCTTGTTGCATAGGGTTGATGGTTTATTCCAGAAAGACATCGTCCTTTCCCTTAGCTTTGCCAATCCTTATGGTCTGCCCTTGTTCAAGGTCGCCGTTAATGATCATTTCACACAGCTTGTCTTCAATGTAGTTCTGGATGGCCCGCTTCAAAGGCCTTGCCCCAAACTGCACGTCGTACCCCTTGGTTGCAACAAACTCCTTGGCTTCGTCGTTTATCTCGATGTTGTAGCCCAGGGCGTTGACCCTTTTGAACAGCCCCGACAGTTCGATGTCGATTATGCTCTTGATGGCCGTAAGGTCCAGTTGGTCGAATGTTATTATCTCGTCCAGGCGGTTGAGGAACTCTGGCGAGAACTGCCTGCTCAGCGATTTCTGTATGATGCTGCGCGCATACTCTTTGTCTTTGTCGTTCATGGCTATGCCCGCATTGCCCGCCGTGAATCCCACACCGTGGGAGAACTCTTTGAGCTGGCGCGTGCCCGCGTTGCTTGTCATTATGATTACCGTGTTGCGGAAGTCGACAAAGCGGCCGTTGCCGTCGGTAAGCCTGCCTTCGTCGAGCACCTGCAGCAACAGGTTGAACACATTGCCGTGGGCTTTTTCAATCTCGTCGAGCAGCACGATGGAATAGGGGTGGCGGCGCACCTTTTCCGTCAGCTGTCCGCCTTCCTCGTAACCCACGTATCCCGGAGGCGCCCCAATGAGCCTTGAAACATTGAAGCTCTCGGTGTATTCGCTCATGTCTATGCGTATAAGAGCGTCTTGCGAGCCGAACATAAACTCGGCCAGTTTCTTTGCAAGATATGTCTTGCCCACACCGGTAGGCCCGAGGAACATGAACACTCCGATAGGGTGGTTGGGGCTTTTCAACCCTACGCGGTTGCGTTGGATGGCTTTCACCATTTTGTCTATGGCCCTGTCTTGCCCCACAACCTCCTTCTTCAGCTCCGAAGCCATGCCTTTCAGGCGCAGCCCTTCCGATTCGGCCATTCGCTGCACCGGCACACCCGTCATCATCGAAACCACCTCGGCCACGTCTTTTTCGGTCACCGTCTGTCGCTCTTCGCCGTCGCCGTTGGTCCAGCGTTCGTTGAGTTCGGCCAGTTCCTTTTCCAGTTCGGTCTGCTTGTCGCGGAACCCAGCAGCCAGTTCAAAGTTCTGGTTGCGCACAGCCGCCTGCTTCTTTGCCTTTACGAGTTCAATCTCTTTCTCCTTCTCGGTTATCTCGGGCGGTATTCGTACGTTGCCCATGTGAACCCGCGAGCCTGTCTCGTCCAGAGCGTCGATGGCCTTGTCAGGGAACTGGCGGTCTGTGACATATCTCTCTGTCAGTTTGACACACGCGTTGAGAGCCCCGTCGGTATACTTCACATGGTGGTGATGCTCATACCTGTCTTTTATGTTGTTGAGTATGGTCAGCGTCTCGTCGCTGCTTGTCGGTTCCACCAGCACTTTTTGGAAACGCCTCTCGAGCGCTCCGTCTTTTTCAATGCTGTTGCGGTATTCGTCGAGCGTTGTGGCCCCGATGCACTGTATGGTGCCCCTGGCCAGTGCCGGTTTGAGAATGTTGGCGGCATCCATGCTGCCTGGAGTCGAGCCGGCGCCGATTATTGTGTGTATCTCGTCGATGAAGATAATGACGTCCGGGTTTTGCTCAATCTCCTTTATCAGCGCTTTTATGCGCTCTTCAAATTGCCCACGGTATTTCGTCCCGGCCACAATGCCGGTCATGTCGAGGCTTATAAGCCTTTTCCCGAAAAGCACCGGCGACGTCTGCCGCTTTGCAATAAGCTGTGCCAACCCTTCCACTATGGCGCTCTTTCCAACACCGGGCTCGCCAATCAGAATTGGGTTGTTTTTCTTCCTGCGGCCAATTATTTCCACCACCCGGGCAATCTCGTGCTCGCGTCCCACCACGGGGTCGAGCTTGCCTTCGGCCGCTGCCTGTGTCAGGTCGGTGCCAAAGTTGTCGAGCACGGGCGTCTTCCCGCCAGGCTTGCGTGTCTGCGTGGTGGGTTGCTGCCCGCCCTGCTGCCTGTCGCCATATTTGCCCTTGTCATCCTGGTTAGCCTCTTCGTACTCGTCTTCGTCCGGAAGTCCGATACCGTCGTTGACGCTGCTCTTCTGTTGCAGCAGAGCATATACGTCGTCGTATGTCATGTCATTCTGTTCCAATATTTCTTTTGCTCCGTTGTTTACGTTGTCGTGTAGTATTGCCAATAGAATATGTTGCTCGTCAACTCGCTGCAGATGTTGTATACGTGCCTCAAGTACAGCAAGTTTGAGTATGTTGCTCGCCTTTTCGTTTAACACGAGTTCGGATGTGTTTATTGGCTGGCCCACTTCGTTCTGCTTAACCCTGTCCTCCAGTTCGGCCTTTACGAGCCGGAGGTCGACATTCAGTCGCCTGAACACATCAATCACCGGGCCATCTTTCATCCTGAGAAGCCCCAAAAGCAGATGCTCCGGCGCAACCGAACTGCTGGCAAGGCGTGCTGCTTCTTCCCTGCTATAAGCGAGTATCTCTGATACTTTGGGTGAAAACTGGCTTGTCATATTGTCTGTTCCTTTCTTTATCTATGTAATGTGTAGTCAAGTGCGTGTTGGTGCAATGACAATATATAGTATTGCAAAAGCTGTGCCAAACATTGCTCTGGTGCTCAGCCGCGACGTCGATTTATGACATTTTGCATTTGTTTGTGCGCTCTTGGTTCCACATTGTAAACATAATGTGTGGCTCGTGGGGGCCCCATTGCGCCTTTGGGGGTTGCCACCAGGTCCGGTAGGCCTGCCTCGGCCGCACGTCTCCGCCCGGGCTCGCTACTGTTGCAACTATCTCGTCGGGGCATATTTCAGATATTGTTGTTTATATTTAATTATTTGATATATGCTATTTTACATGTGAACATTAAATTATTGGTTTAGAGAATGACCCGTGTTGGATTCTGTCCCGGTCGGCCCGGCTGGGTGAAACGGGTCGTATTACATTGCGGAACGGCCTGTTTTGTGGTGCAATACGGGCCGTTTTGAAAGGCGATACGGCCCGTTTTGTTTTCTGGCAGATTCCGTTGGCCTTGTTCCCCCCGGCTCGGTTCAACGGCAGGGGCAGTCGGTAGCGTGCCCGTAGGAGCCACTCTTGCCGGCAGGCAGATGGTGGCGCGAGCCTTTCATATCCGTAAGGAATCACGGCGAATACAGGCGTGCGGCGGCAGGAGCGGCCCTTGCCGTCACCCCAGATGGCGCTGTCGGCGAGACGGGCGTGAGGGTTGCTGCCGGCCGCTTGCGCTGCCCAAGCCTTGTGCCTCGGCTTGCCGCTCCACCGCCGCGGCGGCAGCTAAAACCCATAGCATTTGGCAGTGTAGCCTAAAAAAGGCTAAAATGTTTTGCCATGTAAAGAAAATGTAGTAATTTTGAATGCTAAAAAGGAACTTAATCGCGCCAGAAGCTGCGTAAATGGCCTTAGACGGCATTTTGCGCCGTGAGTGCCGCCGTCAAGTTGATGATGTGAAAACAATGGAGTGAGCGAATATAAAATAGAATTAAAACAATATAGACAATCCAATGGATCAGACATTAGATCAAGACAGAATTATTAAGATTAATATCGAGGAGGAGATGAAATCCTCCTATATAGACTACTCGATGTCGGTGATTGTGGCCAGGGCGCTGCCTGATGTGCGCGATGGTTTCAAGCCCGTACACCGCCGTATTCTGTATGGTATGTTGGGAATTGGCAACACGAGCGATAAGCCATATAAGAAGTGCGCGCGCGTGGTAGGTGAGGTTCTGGGTAAGTACCACCCCCACGGCGACAGTTCCGTTTATGGCGCCTTGGTCAGGATGGCACAGGATTGGAACATGCGTTACACGTTGGTTGACGGGCAAGGCAACTTTGGTTCGGTGGATGGCGACTCGCCCGCGGCAATGCGTTACACTGAGTGTCGCCTTTCGAAGATGGGCGAACACATCATGGACGACATGGAAAAAGACACTGTCGACATGGTGAACAACTTCGACGACTCGCTCACCGAACCAACCGTGATGCCTACAAAGATACCCAATCTGCTGGTTAACGGAGGAAACGGCATCGCGGTGGGTATGGCCACCAACATACCTACGCACAACCTCGGCGAGGTGATTGACGGTTGTTGTGCATATATAGACAACCCCGACATCGACACCGACGGGCTGATGCAGTATATCAAGGCCCCCGATTTCCCTACGGGTGCATATATATATGGTGTAAACGGGGTGAAGGAGGCTTATGAGACCGGTCGCGGCCGCATCGTGATGCGCGCAAAGGCCGAGATTGAGAGCGGCGACACCCACGACAAAATTGTTGTTACCGAAATACCTTATGGCGTAAACAAGGCCGACTTGGTTAAGTATATAGCCGACCTTGCCAACGAAAAGAAGATAGAAGGAATAACCAACGTCAACGATGAGTCGGGCCGTCAGGGCATGCGTATCGTTGTCGACGTCAGGCGCGACGCCAATGCCAATGTCATACTTAACAAGTTGTTTAAGATGACGGCGCTACAGTCTTCGTTCTCAGTGAATTGCATCGCGTTGGTGAAAGGCCGTCCGAAGCTCCTCTCGCTCAAGGATTGCGTGCGCTATTTCGTTGAGCACAGGCACGACGTGACCATCAGGCGCACCAAGTTCGACCTTAACAAGGCACAGGAGCGCGCCCACATACTCGAGGCTTTGATTGTGGCCTGCGACAATATCGACGAGGTGGTTCACATCATCAGGGCTTCAAAGACACCTCAGGAGGCCATCGAAAACCTGAAGCAGAGGTTCGGCTTTGATGACGTTCAGGCAAGGGCCATCGTTGACATGAGGCTCAGGCAGCTGACAGGGCTGCAGATGGACCAGCTGCGCCACGACTACGAGGAACTTGAAAAGCTCATCGCCTACCTGCAGTCTATACTTGACGACCCTGAGCTATGCAAGAAAGTGATAAAGGATGAGCTTCTCGAGGTGAAGGAGAAATACGGCGACGAGCGCCGTACGGAAATAAAGTATACAAGCGAGGAGTTCAATGCCGAAGACTTCTATCCCGACGACCCCGTGGTGATTACCATCAGCCACTTGGGCTATGTCAAGCGCACGGCGCTCTCCGAGTTCAGGGAGCAAAGCCGTGGCGGGGTGGGCAGCAAGGGCGCCAATACCCGCGACGAAGACTTCACAGAGTATATCTATCCGGCCACGATGCACAACACGTTGCTGTTCTTCACCCAGAAGGGCCGTTGCTACTGGCTCAAGTGCTACGAGATTCCCGAGGGGGCGAAGAACGCCAAAGGGCGCGCCATACAGAATCTGCTCAATATCGAGTCGGACGATGCCATCAATGCCGTGCTCAGGATAAAGAAGTTTGATGACGCCGAGTTCCTTAACACACACTATGTGGTCTTTGCCACCAAGAACGGAGTGATAAAGAAGACATGTCTTGAGGCTTACAGCCGTCCGAGGGCGAATGGTGTGATAGCCATCAACATTATGGATGACGACCAGGTGGTGGGCGTGCGACTTACCAACGGCAACAACGAGATTGTGCTGGCCAACAGGAACGGGCGCGCCATACGTTTCAATGAGAGCGATGTCAGGACCATGGGGCGTGTCTCTACAGGTGTCCGCGGCATGAAACTCGACGGTGGCGACGACGAGGTTGTGGGCATGGTGTGCATCAACGACCCACAGACGGAGACCATCATGGTGGTCAGCGAGAAGGGTTACGGCAAGCGCAGCAATGTAGAAGACTACCGCAAGACTTCACGTGGGGCCAAGGGTGTGAAGACGCTCAGCATCACCGAAAAGACCGGGCGGCTGGTTGCCATAAAGGTTGTGACCGACGACAACGACCTGATGATAATCAACAAGAGCGGAATACTTATCCGGCTCAAGGTTGCCGACGTCAGGGTCATGGGCCGTGCAACCCAGGGCGTAAGGCTGATAAACCTGACTAAGAAGAATGATACGATTGCGAGCGTATGCAAGGTGATGAGCGCAAGCGACGAGGAAGTGGTCGAGCAAGAAAGCCTCGATGAGTTCGGCGAGGAGATGGGCGGTGCACATCAGAATGCCGAAACGAGGCCGTTAGGCGACAACGGCGCCGATGCTTCGGGACTGGCCGAAGCGTCGCAGGATGGCGACGATGGTGATTCGGAATTAAGTTAAGGTGAAATAAATGTCAAACTAAATTTACAAAGCAATGAAAAGGATTATGATGATGGCAGCTTTGGCAGTCATGACTACCGCTGCTTTCGCACAGGATGACTTGGTAAAGAGTGCCAAGAAACTGTGCGACAAAGGTGAACTGGAGGAAGCTGTAAAGACTATCACTCCTGCACTTACTTCCGACCAGACGGAAGACAAGGCCGAGGCGTGGAACGTGATGAGCGAAATCCAGTATCAAATCTTCATGAAAGGTCAGGCTGCCGAGCAGGCAAACAAGGCCAACAACTCTACCACTCCTTTCGATACCGCGGCCATGCACAAGGCCATGGTGGCATCGCTGGAGGCTGCTATGAAGTGTGACGAGTACGACCGTCAGCCTAATGCCAAGGGCAAGGTGAAGATTCGCTTCCGCGAAGCCAACGGCAAGAAGTTCTTCATCTCGCGTCCTTATGTCATCAGCGCAGGTCTTTACGAGTACAACAACAAAAACCTGCCCGAGGCAATCAAGGCATGGAAGCTTTACATAGACAGCGCCGAGAATCCTCTTTTCACGGGTCTTGACATGACCAAAGACCAGTATCGCTCTGAGGTTTGCTATTATATAGGCCTTTCTTCCTATAATATCAAGGACTATGCAACAGCCACTAAGTATGCTAAGATGGCCGCACAGGACTCTGCCAAGGCACAAGAGGCTAACGAAATCTTGCTTTTCGCCCAGAAAGATGGCGCAAAGACAAAGGAAGACTCGCTCGCTTACCTTGCCACCATCAAGGATTTGCATTCTAAATATCCCGACGAGGCTAGGTATTTCAACCTGTTGATGGATTACTATTCGAAGCCCGGACGCCAGGCAGAGATGAAGCAATGGACTGAAGAGGAGATTGCAAAGGATCCAAACAACAAGATGACATGGGCCTTGAAGGGCGAGGTTGAGATGAATACCGGCAAGTGGGACGACGCCGTGGCATCCTACAAGAAGGCTGCTGAGCTTGATCCTACTTTTGTGCAGGTTATCTTCAACACCGGCGTATGCCTCAACCAGAAAGCTATCGAGCTGAAAGACAAGCTGGCAGACAAGAAGACCGGCGGCCTGACTCCCGACAATGCAAGCAAGGTTAAGGCTGTGTTGGCAGAGGCAAAGGTCTACCTTGAGAAGTCGAAGGAAATCGACCCGAACCGTGAGAAGGTCGACTGGGCTTATCCATTGTATCAGATTTACTATAACCTCGGCGACAAGGCAAAGGCTGCTGAAATGGAGAAGCTCGTGGGAAACAAGTAAAACAGTAAATGCGGATGAGGAAGCTTGTTATTATAACGCTTCTCTTGCTATCCATAACACCGTGCTTGAGAGGTCAACGAAAGGAGATGTCTCAAGCACGGTCTTACATAAAGAGCGGCAAGGATTATGACAAAGCAGAGAAGCTGATGGTTGAGCTGCTGTCTAAGGATTCATTGAACAGGATGAATCCAAAGATTTATTTGCTTTTGTATCAGGCTGTGCTTAAGCAGTATGAGGCTGGGAATGAGAAACTTTATCTGAACCAACAGTACGACACTGCATCGCTCTTTAATATCACAAAGCGTATGTTTGCCGTCCTTGAGGCGCTCGACTCGGTGGATGCCGCGCCCGACAAGAAAGGGCGGGTTAAGCTCGAGTATCGGAAGAAACACGCTTCGGAGCTCGATACTTACAGGCCAAACTTGTATTACGGAGGGACGTTCAACATACACAAAAAGGATTATAAGACGGCCTTTGCTTTCTTTGACGCCTATTTGGATTGCGGGCGCCAGCCTCTCTTTTCGGCGTTCGATTATTGGCAAAATGACAGGAAGATGCTTGATGCGGCATATTGGGCCACTTATTGCGGATTCAAACTGAAAGACCCGCAGCTCACTTTGAAATATGCAGATGTGGCATTGCGCGATTCCACGCGCCGCAAGACAGCCCTAATCTATGTAGCCGAAGCTTGTAGTCTGATGGGGGCCAAGGATAAATACAGGGATGTCTTGAAGGCCGGATTCGACAAATATCCGCAGTCGCCGTATTTCTTTTCCCATCTGATGGACTGCTACACGCTTGACAATAAGCTCGATAGTGCATTGTCGGTAGTAGACAGGTCGTTGTCGTTGGACGGCGACAATCCGTTGTTCCTCTTTGCAAAGTCGACCGTATTGCTTAACTTGGGGCGATATGATGAGTGCATTTTGGTAAGCGACTCTTTGATTAACGTTAACGACACATTGGCTGAACCATATTACAATGCAGGCACGGCATACCTGAACAAAGGGCTTAACTTGGTGCAAAAAAACAACTCACGGCAATACGGGAAGCAGATTAAGGAGTTGTACCAGAAGGCTTTGCCATATATGGAAAAGTACAGGAAGCTGGCTCCCGAAGCCAAACAAAAGTGGGGGCCGGCGCTTTACAGGATTTACCTAAGGCTTAATATGGGCAAGCAGTTTGAAGAGATGGACAACCTGCTTAACGAAAAGTGATCCGTTGTTTGGCCTTGCCGGCTTGTTGGGCTGGCCGCGATGGATTACCATCATTTGCAATTTTGTATCATTCCGTCAGGCAAATGGGAGCGATGTCTTAGCTTTAAAGACACCATCTTGCCTGGCTGTAGGGCAACACGTCGGCTGGAATGCCACTTGTTGCGGCCTTAGGTTGTGCAATAGTTCACTGCTAAAAAAATGAAAAACCGTAATGTAATGCCTTCCGTTCGGGATATTTTTGTTATCTTTGTAAAAGGATTTTTGTATATCTAAACATTGAAAATTATGGAGAATAACGAACAACTTATTGCTCAATGCGAGGCTAAGGCACAACAGTGGCTTGCCCCATCGTTTGATGCCAAAACCCAAGAGGCGGTAAAGGCAATGTTGTCGAGTGACGACAAGACAGAGCTCATTGAAAGTTTCTATAAGGATTTGGAGTTCGGAACCGGCGGGCTCCGTGGGATAATGGGTGCCGGAAGCAACCGCATGAACATCTATACCGTAGGTCTGGCCACGCAAGGTTTCGCCAATTATCTGCGCAAAAACTTCGCCGGACTGAATGAGATTTCGGTCGTGGTTTGCCACGACTGCCGTAACAACAGCCGCTTGTTTGCAGAGACTGTGGCCAATGTGTTCTCGGCAAACGGCATCAAGGTATACCTGTTCGACGACATGAGGCCTACGCCCGAGTGTTCTTTTGCTATACGCTACTTGAAGTGTCAGGCCGGAGTGAACGTCACGGCAAGCCACAACCCGAAAGAGTATAATGGCTATAAGGCCTATTGGGAAGACGGTGCCCAGGTGCTTTCGCCCCACGACACAGGCATTATCGACGAGGTTAACAAGGTTAAGATATCTGATGTTAACTTCTCCGGCAACAAGGATTTGATTAATATCATAGGCGAAGAGATAGACAAGGTTTATCTCGACAGGATAAAAGAAATATGCATCGACCCTGAGGTGATAAAGCGACAGAAAGACCTGAAGATTGTCTATACGCCTCTGCATGGAACCGGAATGACCCTTATTCCGCGCTCGCTCAAGCTTTGGGGCTTTGAGAACGTGCATTGCGTGAAAGAGCAGATGGTGAAGAGCGGCGATTTCCCCACCGTTGTTTCGCCCAACCCAGAGAACGGCGAGGCCCTGACGTTGGCTCTTCGTGACGCCAAGGAGATAGATGCCGATATCGTGATGGCAAGCGATCCGGATGCCGACCGTGTGGGAATGGCTTGCAAAAACGACAAGGGAGAGTGGATTCTCATCAACGGCAACCAGACATGCTTGCTGTTCCTGTACTATATCATCACCAACCGCAAGGCCAAGGGACTGCTCAAGAAAGGCGACTTCATAGTGAAGACCATCGTTACCACGGAAGTAATACGCAAGATTGCCGATAAGCAGGGCATAGAGATGCGCGACTGTTACACCGGCTTCAAGTGGATTGCAAGCGAAATAGCCAAGTCGGAAGGCAAGCAACAGTATATTGGTGGCGGTGAGGAGAGTTACGGATTCCTGGCCGAGGATTTCGTCCGCGACAAGGATGCGGTATCTGCCTGCTCACTGTTGGCTGAGATTTGCGCTTACGCCAAGGACCAGGGCAAGACGCTGTATGACATACTTATGGACATATACATTGAGTATGGGTTCTCAAGGGAGTTCACTGTCAATGTGGTGAAGCCGGGCAAGAGCGGTGCTGACGAGATAAAGCAGATGATGACCGACTTCAGAAACAACCCGCCTCAGGAACTTGGTGGCAGCAAGGTTGTGGTATGGAAGGACTATCAGACACTTGAGCAGCTTGAAGCTGACGGCTCAAAGTCGAAGCTCGACATGCCTACAACGAGCAATGTTTTGCAGTGGTTCTGTGAAGACGGCACCAAGGTGAGCGTGCGTCCATCGGGCACCGAGCCTAAGATTAAGTTCTATATAGAGGTTAAGGACAACACCATGAAGTGCTCAAACTGCTACGGCCGTTGCATGGAAGGCGCCGAGACAAAGATTGAGGCTATAAAGAAGTCGTTGAACCTTTGATGTGACGATATTGCATAAATAGTAAAATCATTGCAGGCATGGTGCTCGTTGACCATATAGCCTGCAATGATTTTTTATATGGCATAAAGGCTGTCAGGCAGTCGGTAGCTTACTCCACATTGTTGCTTGGCATGTGGTTTGCCGTTTGTTTGCGGCTCGCGGCCTTATGGACTTTACGCCTTCCCGGCTTGTGTGCAGCATGTTTTATATGCGCTCCAGCACAATCCTGATCAAGTCGTCTATCTGGTTTTTGTATCCTGTGTTGGCTTTTCCGGCCACACGATTGGCAATCACCATGCACACCGTGGTGGCTTTGTGGCCCATGAGCCTCGACAAGCCGGCAAGGGCAGAGCTCTCCATCTCGAAGTTTGTTATCCGGCGGCCGTTATACTCAAAGCTCTCCACCTTCTCGTTCTGGTGCGGGTCGGCCAGCGGGATGCGCAGTTCGCGCCCTTGCGGTCCGAAGAATCCGCCGCAGGCGATGGTTATTCCCCTCACCATGTCGTCAGCCGCAATGCGTTCTACGAGCTCCTCGTCGGCATCGACAGCATAAGGGTAGGGGGCGCACATGTTTCCCGTCCATCCCAGGTGGGCAATGAGGGCGCGCTCCAACTGTAGGTCGCACACGGCATTTCGGCCGGCATAGAAGTTGAGTAGGCCGTCGAAGCCGATGGAAGTCTGCGAGCATACGAACGTACCTTCGGGAGTGAAAGGCTGCAGTCCGCCACATGTGCCAATCCTTACTATCTCAAGATGTCGCAGGGCGCTTTTCTCTTGCCTTGTCTTGAAGTCTATGTTGGCAAGGGCGTCTATTTCGTTCAACACTATGTCGATGTTGTCGCAACCAATTCCGGTAGATATGACAGAGATGCGCTTTCCGTTGAATGTGCCGGTTATGGTGTGGAACTCGCGGCTCTCGACGTCACACTCCTTAGTGTCAAAATGCGACGCAACCAGCCCAACGCGGCCCGGGTCGCCCACCAATATGACCTTGTCGGCCAGTTGTTCGGGAGTTATGCGCAGGTGGAACACACTGCCATCAGAGTTAATGATCAGTTCTGACTCAGCAAAATATTTCTTCATATACCGTCATTTTAAAAGTTTGTTCTCTTCGTTTCTTATCTCTTTGCCTGTTTGGGCAATATTTGTCTCAAGCGATTCTATCTGTCTCTCGCTTTGCAAAATCTCGTTTTTCAGGGCGTTGCGTTCGTTGGTGCTCGCTGTGGCATAGTAGTCGCGGGCCTTTGCCAGCGCCTTGCTCAGAGCGGCATGCTTGCTTTCCAGCTCTTGCAGTGCCTTGAATTTTTCCAATCCTGCTTTAGAGCGGAAGTCGGCCATCTTGGTGTAGGTGGTCTTGTCGTTGACCACGAAGCTGAAAGAGCCCTTGGCTGCCATGACAACCTTTTCGCTTTGCATGGCCTGGAGGCGCTCCATGGCCAGTTGCCTTTCTTTTCCGTCGCCCCAAGTGTCGGCAATCCTGTTAAGGTTGGCAAGGCTCCTGATTTGCTCTTCCGAATATTCGTCGGGCGAGTAAAGCTGCCTTGAGTCCGACGGAACGAACATATATATGCACACCTTGCCTTCGCTTTGGTTCCTGTCGGTGGCAAACCAGCCAATGTTGTTAAACTCGTCGATGGCATACATATAGTCGTTTGCCGTAGAGTTGAAAGGCATGCCGATGTTCTCCGCTTTCAGGAAAGTGCCCCTCTCCGAGTCGAATCGTGTGGCAAAAATGTCGTATCCGCCGATGCTCTCGTCGCCGGTGGCTGCAAAGTAGAGCGTTGATCCGTCGGCCATCATGAACGGATAGTTCATCGACTTGTGCCCTGCGCCGTCGTCGAGTCCGTCAAGCCGGGCTGCGGGAGTCCACGAACCGCTCAGGTTGTCGCTTGTGTATAGGTTGAAGTCGCCCACCGAGTCTTCCCTTGAGAAGTAGCATTTGTCGCCAAGTCCGTTGACATACACGTATGCGTTGGCCTGGTCTTTGGCCTTGAAGAAGTCGTCATACTTGTACAGCCGGCCCGCATCCTGGCACAGGTTGTATTTTGTCAGGAATG
Organism: Marseilla massiliensis; assembly: GCF_023336985.1. NCBI lineage: Bacteria > Pseudomonadati > Bacteroidota > Bacteroidia > Bacteroidales > Prevotellaceae > Marseilla > Marseilla massiliensis. Next base: position 108,353 of record NZ_JAMBLP010000005.1, read on the forward strand.
CGTCTTTGTCTACAACCACGCTGTCAATGAACATTACTTTCTGTGTTGCGGCCACCATCTGTTCTATTCTCTGTTCTGCCTCCTTGGCCGCCTTTGCAGCCTGGGCCTTTGCGGCGGCCTGGCTTTGCCTTTTGCTTTGCCCGCTTGCCGGCATTGCCGAGAGCATGGCGAGTGCAGCTAATGATATCAATGTAGTCTTCATCATGCGGTTTGTTGTTACACTTCGTTTGGCATGCAATCACCGTTGCCCTTTGCAGCCGCGCTTATGTGGCTGCCGTTCAGATGATTGCTGGTTGTCTTTACAAAGGTAATGAAAAGATTTTGAAAACTTATGGCGTTAACATAAATTTGTTTTGGCTTTGGTGTCGCCAGCCTTCCGGCATGGTTTGGCCCCGGTCTGTTTGTATGAATACGTTACTGTATGGCTCATGTGGGCAACGCATTGTATGCCAGTGGCTTGCGATTCATTTCCGATGGCTTTGCGAAATGTGCCGTATGGTGTGTCCGTATGGCCCGTTTCGCATTGCAAAACAGCCCGTTCGGGCCCCTCGTTCGGGCCGTATGGCGTCGGCATGCCCGCTGTGTCATTATATTTCATGCACATTATGAGGTGGCACCATGCCATGAAAAAGCCGCCAGGCACATCTGTCTGATGGGCTTGGCGGCTGGTTTGCTTGCTGCTGTCGGCTCATCGCCGGCGCTCTTTGATTATGCCATGGCGGTAGGCATACAGCAGTTTCTTCAAGTCGACGATTTGCGCCTTCAGTTCGTTGCCGCAGTCTGTGTCGGCCACGAGCATCCTGTGGGCCGACATTTCCACTATTTGCGTGGTGCTCTTGATGTCGGTTCCGCGTTTTATGGCGTCGGCCGCGCTGGTGAACGGCTCGTGTTGCACGAGCTGGAAGCCGCGGCTGTGGTATACGAGCGTATATCCGGCAATTCCCGTTTCGTTGTGGTAGGCCTCGCTGAATCCGCCGTCGATTACCATCAGCTTGCCGCCGGCCTTGATTGGGTTCTCGCCGTTTGACGCATGCACAGGCACGTGTCCGTTTATGATATGCCTGTTGTCGCCTGTCACCCCGAAAGCGTCGAGTATGCTGTCGCATATTGCCTCGTTGTCGCGCAGCCTGAAGTAGTATCCCTTTTCTTCCTTGTATGTGGTCTTGTCTTTCAGGAAATATCTTTCAAAAGTGGCCATCTTCGACTTGTCGAACAGCGGGCTGTCTTTTCCGCACCACAGGTAAAGGAAGTAGTCGATGGCGTAGGTGCGTTCGGCGGGGGCTGTGTCGGAATTGAACGCCGAGCGTATTGTCATCTCAATCTGGTACATCAGTTCCTTGCCACTGTATTTCTCGCCGTTGTAGAGCGTCACTTCTTTCAGCGCTCCGTCAGAGTTCAATGGCACGGAGGCGTGGAACAGCAGGTTGCTGTTGTATATTGCGAACATCCCTCCGTGTCCGAGCAGTGTCTTGATATGGCGGTGCAGCTTTTCGCTCACGGCGAAAGAGTGGTGCAGCCGCTTCATCAGCTTTGTTTCCTCTTCTGTCAGTTTGTATGGCGCGGCAGGGTCGACGGTTGGGAAATTGTTGCTTTTCATCTCGTATTCTTTGCCGTCGATGATGCAGACGCCTCGCTGCCGGTCGATGCACGACAGGAGGTTGCGCCCCGACATGCGCCATTCCGGGTTGCGCAAGAATATCTGTGCCTCTACCTTGAATTGTATTATGCTGATGGCTTTGTGCATTTGGGCTATCAGCTTTATGGTCTTTCCGTCGAAAGTGGCTCCGTTGGTCACCTTGGGCATGAACTCCTCGCACGGGTCGTTGCCGTAAGTGTCCATTGCGAATGTGGCAAGCGGCACAAGGTTTATGCCGTAGCCTTCTTCGAGTGTGGCCAGGTTGGCATACCTGAGCGAAAGCCTCAGCACATTGCAGATGCAGGCGTCGTTGCCGGCGCAGGCCCCCATCCATAGTATGTCGTGGTTGCCCCATTGTATGTCCCAGCTGTGGTAGCGCTGCATGGTGTCCATGATGATGTGTGCCCCGGGGCCTCGGTCGTAGATGTCGCCGAGTATGTGCAGTTGGTCGATGGCCAGCCTTTGTATCACGTTGCACAGGGCAATGATGAAGTCGTCGACCCTTCCTGTGGTGATTATGGTGTCGACGATGACGTTGACGTATGCCGTCTTGTTGGTGTCGTCGGTGTGTTCGTGCAGCAGTTCCTCGATGATGTAGCTGAAATCGGGCGGCAACGACTTGCGCACCTTTGAGCGGGTGTACTTGCTGCTCACGTCTCTGCAAACCTTGACAAGCTGGTGTATGGTTATGTGGTACCAGTCTTCAAGTTCGGGTTCGGACGCCTTAATCAGCTCAATCTTCTGCTCCGGATAGTATATCAGGGTGCAGAGCTCCTTCTTTTCCGACTCCCTGAGACTGTTTCCGAACAGTTCGTTCACTTTGCGCTTAATGTTTCCGGAGGCGTTTTTAAGCACGTGCTGGAAGGCTTCGTTCTCTCCGTGGATGTCGGCAAGGAAGTGTTCAGTGCCCTTTGGCAGGTGTAGTATTGCCTCGAGGTTGATGATTTCCGTGCATGCCGCCGCGATGGTGGGGAACAATTTGGACAGCCAGTTGAGGTACTGTGTGTCTGAATTGTGTTCAGTCTGTTGATTTTGGGTCATATGTTAACGTGTTTTGTTATTATCTTCTTTATTCTTCTCGTTGTCCTGTCATCCTTTTCGGGCAGTATCATGAAGCCTTCGTCCAGTCCGGTCATGTCGGACAGCAGGTGCATGATGCGTGACGTGTGCTGCTCGAGCCCGCATTCCTTCAGCTCACCGGCCACTTTTTCTTCGTCTATGATGCTGTGTGTGAGCAGCTCAGCCATTCTTATCAGGTGACAAATGCCGAAGCCTTGTTCCTTGATTTGCCTTTTAGAGGCTTTTATTGCGGAAAGCAGGGCGTCGTCGGGCGATTCGTGCCCTCCCGTGGCCACTGCCTTTGCGTGGTTTGCCGCCGGCATGTGGTAGTTGTCGACACTTTGCGGCAGTGCTTCAGGGGGTGTGAATCCGATGCATTCGATGCCTTTCGCTATAGTGTCGTTTATGTGCTCGTCGCATGAGAAAACGGCAATCTTGTGCCACTCTTCGTCGCTAACAGCGTTGCAGGCCTGCTGTTCCTCACTGTCCAGCCATCTGCTGTCGCCGGTTATCCCTGCCTTGATGAAGCCCCTGAGGGCCGTCTTCGTCTGTGGCAGCATGAGTTCCATCGTGTCTGTGTCGAGCACTTTCTTGTAAGCAAGAAACATCTGCCGGCCCATCTGCCCGTCGCTAATGGTCTCGGTGATGAGCGAGTTGAGAATGGTTTCAATGCGCGTGTTGTATCCAAGGCGTTCCATGTAGCCCGCCTCCATGCGCCCCATGGCTATTATGCAGTAGGCTTTCCGCAGGCATCGGCGTTGGTATAGCAACAGCTTTGGCAGCTTTTCGGTCCAATGCCTTTGCTTTATCACCCACGGTTCCAGTTGGCCGTGTGGAGTGATGACAACACGTGCGCCAGACTTCATGCCTATCTTTGCCGCCCTGGCAATAGACAGTCGCCATGCACCGTGGAGGTGGACGATTTGGGGTTTCCATGATTCGATTGCCTTGCGAAACGCCTTCAGACTGTCGCACGATTGTATTTCAGTGCCATCAAGCATCGAGCCGGCCAATCTGTCTATGTATTGGCAGGCTCTCTCATCGTCTTTTATGTAGAAATGCAATATCCTCATGGTGCAGCTGGTGTTACCTTCTTATGAAGTCGTATTTGTCTGAAAACCTGTGGCGGAGCATGAAATAGAGGTTTTGCCAGGCAACCCTTGTTTCCATTAATGGCACAGACCACAAACTGACATGTACGCCGAACAGTTTCATTGCCTTGTTGGCAATGGTGGCCCTGAGCGCAAGCGTGATCATTGCCGAGGCTACGGCAGCACCCAGGATGGGCCAGTCGGAGGTCAAGGCCGAATATACCATGGCCGCTACCTGGGCCAGGTAGTTGATGTGCAGCAGCAGCGTGTCAGTGTTGAACAGCATCCGATAGCCGAAGCTGCGCTCAAGGTGCCTTCTTGTTTCCATGTAAAATAGGTGGCTGTTTGCCCATTTCTTCCTCGACGGGCTGTCTTGGATGATGTGGGCCTCGGGCTCTATGGCCACGGCTGTGCGTTGCGGCTGTGCATGCTCATTGGCTATGAAGTCGTATTCTCCGCGCAAGAACTTGAGGTTCTTCAGAAACCCGTTGTTGCTCATGAATACGCTTTTGCGCATAGCCAGGTTGTGCCCGTCGTACCTGTATGCCATCCCCCTTTGTGCCTTGCGCATGCAATAGCACGATGTGAGCAGTCGTTCAAACTGGTAAAACGGTTTGGACGACTGCTCAAAAGGTGTGAATCCGAGCACCAGGTCGTGAGAGTCGTTGCAGTGTCTGGACATAGTCTGAAGCCAATTGCTGCCATTTGGCTTGCAGTCGGCATCGGTTATTATAATCCATTCATTGTGAGCGGCTTTCACGCCAAGGGTTAAAGCCAGTTTCCGGCGGCTGAGATAGTGGCTCGACTCGGGAATGAACGTGGTGTATAAGTTGTTGTGCTGATGCTTGAAACGCTTCAGCACGTCTTCCGTTTCGTCGGTTGACGATTCGTCGACGATGATGATTTCATACCCCGGGGCATAGTCTTGGGTGAGGAATGCCGGCAGGTTGCGTTCCAGTTCTTGGGCATTGTCGTGGACAGCCATTATTATCGAGATGGCTTGTCCTTCGCCTTCCGGCGTGCCGTCTTGTTCGCGATGCGGCCTTCTGTGCAGTCCGCTGCAGAATGGTGTGGCAGCGGCCAGCATGACAAGCAACGCGCAAATACATATAGTCAGCATGCTTATGACCATGGCCTGTGCGTTAAATCATCTCCTCACTCGTATATCCGGCAGGAAGGCGGCGGCAGTTGTATTGCGAAGCCATTATCTCGCCGTATGCCCCCGCCGACCGTATGGCAATCAAGTCGCCGCGCTGGCATCTGTTTATTTCGGCCTGCTTGGCGAACACATCGCTTGACTCGCATATCGGACCCACCACATCGTATGTGCCTACCGGGCCGTCGTTGCTTATGTTTTCTATCTTGTGGAAGGCGTGGTATAGGGCTGGCCGTATCAGGTCGGTCATGCCGGCGTCCACTATTGCGAATTGTTTTGCGGTGCCTTGTTTCACGTATAGCACCTTTGTGATGAGCGAGCCGCACTGTCCAACAACCGACCTGCCAAGCTCGAAATGCAGTTTTTGGCCGTCGCGCAGCTTCAGATGCTTTGCATAGGTGGCGAAATAGCCCTTGAAGTCGGGTATTGGCACACGGTTGGGGTGCTGGTAATCTATGCCCAGGCCGCCTCCTACGTTGATGTGTTCCACCCAGATGTGGCTCTTCTCAAGCCTGTCTTGCAGTTCGTTGATGCGGTTGCATAGAGCCATGAAGTCATTCATGTCCATTATCTGCGACCCGATATGGAAGTGCAGGCCTTTAAACTGCACGTTGTTCAGCTGTTCGGAGTGGCGTATTGCCGTCTCCATGTCGGCCATGGCTATGCCAAACTTGTTTTCGGCCAGGCCCGTAGTGATGTTTGCATGCGTGTGTGCCCCGATGTCAGGGTTTATCCTGAACGCAACCCTTGCGGTCTTGCCGGCCTTCTGCGCCAGTTCGTTTATGACATCAAGTTCGGCAATGCTCTCAACGTTGAAGCAGAAGATGTCTTTTTCCAGGCCAAGGTTTATCTCCCAGTCGCTTTTGCCCACACCCGCGAAAACAATCTTTTCGGGTGAGAATCCGGCCTTGATGGAAGCCTCTATCTCGCCACCGCTCACACAGTCGGCTCCCATTCCGCTTTCCCTTATGATGTTCAATATCTTCGGGTTTGCATTGGCTTTTATGGCGTAATGCACCGTAAAGCCATTGTATTTGCCTGCCTCGGCATTTATTTCAGCCAGGGTGCGGCGCAGCAAGTCGGTGTCGTAATAGTAGAACGGGGTTGCTAATGTACTGAACTTGTCTGTTGGAAAATGTCCTTTCATAATGATGAGATTAATTACTTGGCACTATAGATGCGCCCCGCGTGCCTCCGGTGACTTGGTCACGGGGGCATGGCGGACGAGTAGGGAGATTTATTTGTTGAACAGAGTGTCGCTCAAGCTTTGCAGGGCGCGCTGCTTGTCGGCCTCTTTTATCAGGAACGATATGTTATAGTTGGAGCCTCCGTAAGAAATCATCCTCACCGGGATGTTCTTCATCGCTTCCATGGTGAGCGTCTCAAAGCCCACGTTGCTCCAGTCAAGGTCGCCCACGACGCACACAATGCACATGTTGCGGTCGACTGTCACTGTGCCGTATTTTTTCAGCTCGTCGACTATCTCGTCGAGGTGGGTCACGGTGTCTATGCTCATCGAGACGCCAACCTCCGACGTGCATACCATGTCGATGGGGGTCTGGTAGCTTTCGAAAATCTCGAACACTTTGCGCAGGAAGCCGGTTGCCAGGAGCATTCGGCTGCTCTTAATCTTAATGGCCGTGATGTTGTCTTTGGCTGCCACGGCCTTTATCTTGCCTTGTTCGGTTTTGTTGCTGATAATTGTTCCTTCGGCTTCGGGTGCCATGGTGTTGAGCAACCTCACAGGGACGCCTGCGTATTTTGCCGGCTGTATGCAAGTGGGGTGTAGTATTTTTGCCCCGAAATATGCCAGCTCGGCAGCCTCCTCAAAATGAAGCTGGTGCACGGGCGACGTCTTGTCGACAACCCTCGGGTCGTTGTTGTGCATGCCGTCGATGTCGGTCCATATCTGTATTTCCTCCGCGCCTATTGCCGCTCCGATGAGCGAGGCGGTGTAGTCGCTGCCACCGCGCTGCAGATTGTCTATCTCGCCATAGGCGTTCCGGCAGATGAATCCTTGCGTGATGTACACCTGTGCCCCGGCATTTTCGGCCATGATGGCGTTGAGTTTCTCTTTTATGTATAGAGGGTCGGGCTCAGAGTTCTTGTCGGTGCGCATGAAATCAAGGGCAGAGAGCAGCGTCACGTTGACCCCGGCCTCCTTCATGTAGTTTGTAACCATGTTGGTGCTGATGATCTCGCCTTGCGCAACGATGCTCTTTTCTTCGAAACTTGTGAAGAGCTCCTTGGTGAAAGTGCGCAGGTAGTTGAACTCCTCTACAAGGAAGTCCTTGGTCTTTTGCTTCCATTCGTCGGTTGAGTACAGCTCTTCGACATGCTTGAAGTATTTGTCTTCGAGCTTGTTTATTATTTCATTTGCACCGTCGGGGTTCTTTTTGTAGAGGTAGTCAGAGATTTCAACGAGCGAATTTGTTGTTCCTGACATTGCAGAAAGCACAACAAAAACAGGCTCCCCGGATGCGGTTACCAGTTTGGTTACTTCTTTCATTCTGGCTGGCGTGCCTACCGAAGTGCCGCCAAATTTCATTACTTTCATATCTTATTCAGTTTTTGTCTGTTATACTTCATGTTGTGGGCAGTTCCTGCCTGAGGTCAGCGTCGTTGTCGGCATCGTTTGGTTGCTCCTGGTTTTCGGCGTCGTCGGCCGGCGCCATCCTGTTGAAGTCGTCGGTCACTTCATGCAGATGGCCGTTTGCACAGCGGTAAACGATGCCGGGATATTTGTCGAGCAGGGGCATGTTGTGTGTGCTCATTATCACCGATGTGCCGGTTTGCGATACATATCTTAGCAACTTTATTATGTTTTCGGCGGTTTCGGGGTCGAGGTTTCCCGTCGGCTCGTCAGCCACTATTAGCTTCGGCTTGTTGAGTATGGCCCGTGCTATGGCTATTCGCTGCTGTTCGCCTCCCGACAGTTCGTGGGGCATTTTCTGCGCCTTGTCGAGCATGCCTACATCGTTGAGCACCTCGTTGATGCGCTTGTCAATCTGCTTCTTGTCTTTCCAGCCGGTGGCCTTGAGCACGAACCTCAGGTTTTTGTAAACCGTTCTGTCGCCCAGCAGTTGGAAGTCTTGGAATATAACGCCCATCTGCCGCCTGAGCGACGGCACGTGCTTGCGCTTGAGGTTGCGCAAGTCGTGGCCCAGCACCGTAGCTTCTTCGGCCTCATCCACGTCAAGCTCAAAGTAAACGGTCTTGAGCAGTGAGCTCTTTCCGGAGCCTACGCGGCCTATGAGGTAGATAAACTCACCCTCGTCGACGTGGAAATCAACGTCGCTGAGCACCGGTGTGTCGGCCTGTTGGTATATGTTGACCTTCTTGTAGTCTACTAACATATCTGCAATTTTTATGTTGTTTGCTGTTCTTTATCGTCGTTTTGCCGGGGCTGCAGCCCCTTGTTTGGCGCTCTCAAGTGTAAGGCTTTTTCTTATTATGGCCGATGGTGTGTAACAAACTGTGCACCAGTCTGTTGGGAACTCGCCGTTAGAGCATTGCCGAATGGCCTGTTCCAGGCTCCCATACGGCCCGTTTCACGGTTTGTTCCGGCCCGTTTTGCCGCCTTGTTTCACCGTTGCCTTGTCCCCGCTTCGGTTTTGTACATATTGTTCACACCCGATGTGGCTCCCCGCCAACCATCTTGCCATGCGCCATCAGTGCTTGTGCCAGTTCGGGTCGTGGCGCACCTGCAATTCCTTTGCGAGGTCTTCGATGCGAAGCCCCTTGCTGGTGAGCAACACCGTGAGGTGATAAAGCATGTCTGCCCCTTCGTATATCAGCCTTTCGTTGCTACCGTTGACAGCTTCTATCACAGCCTCCAATGCCTCTTCGCCAACCTTTTGGGCCATGCGGTTTATCCCGTCTTTGAATAGCGACGTGGTGTAGCTGCCCTCCGGCATTTCTTCGTGCCGCTTCTCGATGAAGTCTTGCAGTGTCGTAAGGAACAGCAAGGGGTTGGCTTCGTTTGCCTCGCCCCAGCACGTGTCGGTGCCCTTGTGGCACGTGGGGCCGCAGGGGTGGGCCATGACCAGCAGCGTGTCGTTGTCGCAATCAGGTGCAATGCTAACAAGCTCAAGGTAGTTGCCCGACGTCTCTCCCTTTGTCCACAGGCACTTGCGGCTGCGGCTGTAGAATGTCACCCGGCCGGTCTGTATGGTCTTTTCGTATGCTTCGCGGTTCATGTAGCCAAGCATGAGCACTTTCATCGTAGTGGCGTCTTGTATTATGGCGGGTACGAGTCCACCTGATTTGTCGAAGTCTATTTCCATAATTGCGTTGTTATATCCTTACGTTGATGTTTTCTTCTTTCAAGTATGCCTTCAGTTCCCTTATGTCAATTTCTCCGAAGTGGAACACGCTCGCTGCCAAAGCGGCATCGGCATGGCCCATGGTGAAGGCGTCGCGGAAATGTTCTTTCTTTCCGGCCCCGCCGCTGGCGATGACAGGTATCGACAGCGTGTCGGCCAGCATGGCCAGTGCCTCGTTGGCATATCCCTCCTTGACACCGTCGTGGTTCATGCTTGTGAAGAGTATTTCTCCGGCTCCTCGGTCTTGCGCTTCCTTGGCCCACTCGAGCAACTTGCGCTCGGTGCGCAGTCGGCCGCCGTTGAGGTAGCAGTGCCATTGGCCATCCTCGAGCCTGGCATCGATGGCGCACACGCACACCTGGCTGCCGAATCGCCTGGCGATGTCGTCTATCAGGCCGGGTGAGCGCAGTGCAGCGCTGTTCACGCTCACCTTGTCTGCCCCGGCGTAAAGCAGTCGCTCGACGTCGGCCAGTTCGTTGATGCCTCCGCCGACGGTGAACGGTATGTTTATTTCGACAGCTATCCGGGTCACCGTTTCTGCAAACGTCTTTCTGCCCTCGTGGCTTGCCGTTATGTCAAGGAAGACCAGTTCGTCGGCCCCCGCCTTGCTGTATGCCTTGCCAAGCTCCACAGGGTCGCCGGCCTTGCGTAGGTTGACGAAGTTTGTTCCTTTCACCGTCTGCCCGTCTTTCACGTCGAGGCAGGGTATTATCCGTTTTGCCAGTCCCATAGATCGTTCAAGTTTATCTTGCCTTCGTATATGGCCTTGCCAAATACTACGGCCGGTATTCCTTCGTTGTCAAGTTCCTTTATGTCGTCGATGCTCGACACCCCGCCACTTGCTATGAGGTGGAGTGTGGGGTGGGCAGCCATGATTTGCTTGTACAGTCCGGTGGCCGGCCCGCATAGCATGCCGTCTTTTGATATCTCGGTGCATAGCACGTTTTTGATGCCGTGGGCCGAATAGAAGTCAAGGTATGGCATGAGGCCCTGCTTGGTTTCGTCGAGCCACCCGTTCACAGCTATGTTCCCATTGCGCACATCGGCCCCCAGTATTATCTTGTCGGCCCCGAACCGGTCTATCCATTCGATGCATGTGTCGGGCGATGTGACCGTCACCGAACCGACGGTGACCATGCTTGCGCCATTGTCGAATGCCGTTTTTATGTCGTCTTCTGTCTTGATGCCTCCTCCGAAGTCAATCGTGAGACTGGTCGCTGAGGCAATGGCGTTCAGTGTGCTTGCATTGACGATGTGCTTTGATTTGGCCCCGTCGAGGTCGACCACGTGCAGCCTTTTGAACCCAATGTCTTCAAACCTCTTGGCAATGCTTGCCGGGTCGTCGCCATATACGGTCTTTTGGTTGTAGTCTCCTTTTGAGAGACGAACGCATTTCCCGCCGATTATGTCGATTGCTGGTATGAGCTCAATCATAGTTCGAGAAAGTTTTTAAGTATTTTCTCTCCTGTGCTGCCGCTTTTCTCCGGGTGGAACTGAGTGGCGTAGAAGTTGTCTTTGTTGAGCGCAGCGCTGTAGCTGACGATGTGTTCCGTTGTGGCAATGGTCGATTCGCACACCGGGACATAATAGCTATGCACGAAATAAGCGAATTCTCCGTCGGATATGCCGGCGAAGAGCGGCGACGCAAGGCCGTGCAGTGAATTCCATCCCATGGCCGGCACCTTGTCTTCATGCCTCTGGGGGGCAAACCTGATTACGTCGGCGTCGAATATTCCAAGGCAGTCGGTGCCTCCGCCTTCGTCAGAATGGCGGCACATCAGTTGCTGGCCAATGCATATCCCGAGCACCGGCTGGCGCAATTTGCGTATCACTTCGTCGAGCCTGCGCTCCTTGAGGTAGCGCATGGCGCCGCTGGCCTCGCCCTGGCCGGGGAACAACACGCGGTCTGCCTTGGCCAGCAGTTCGGCATTGTCGGTCAGTACGGGGGCTATTCCAAATCTCCTCAGGGCGTTGTCCACTGACTTGATGTTGCCTGCGTTGTATTTTACTATGGCTACGTTCATCAGCTGAAAATGATTGTCTTGTTCTTGTATGTGAGCACCTTGCGCTCTATATGTTTTGTTACTGCGCGTGATAGGACTATCTTTTCAAGGTCGCGGCCTTTCAGCATGAGGCTTTCTGGGGTGTCTTTGTGGGTGATTCTGACCACGTCTTGCTCTATGATGGGGCCTGCGTCAAGTTCTGTGGTGACGTAATGGCTCGTTGCTCCGATTATCTTTACGCCGCGCTCCCATGCCTGGTGGTATGGCTTTGCCCCGATGAATGCTGGCAAAAACGAGTGGTGTATGTTTATGATGTGGTTGGGATATTCGTTTATCATCTTCTCGCTGATAATCTGCATGTACCTCGCGAGCACAATGAATGTGACTTTCTCTTTGCGCAGCAGCTCTATTTCAGCTTGCTCAACCTCGTCTTTGTTTGAGTGGTCTTTGTTTATTGACCACACGTGGAACGGTATGTCGAATTGCTCGGCCACATACCTGAGGCTTTCGTGGTTGCTTATTATGCATGGTATGTCGACATTCCATTCGCCGGCATTGTACCGTGCCAGCAGGTCATACAGGCAGTGGCTCATCTTGCTTACGAAGATAGCCATTCGCGGGCGAACCTCATTGAAGTATAGATTGCATACCATGTTGTATCTCTGGGAGTAGAGTGTGTCGATGTATTCCTTTATTTTTTCACGCGGAATAAGGAAAGAGTCCAGTTCCCATTCAATGCGCATGAAGAACATTCCGTCTTGTCTGTCCACGTATTGGTCAAGGTATACGATGTTACCTTGATTGTCGGTGATGAACTTCGTCAGTTCCGTTATTATGCCTTGCTGATCGGGGCAATGTAGAAGCAAAATAGCCGTTGGTTTCATTTTTGTCTTTGTTGGTTTGCAATTATACTCCAATCAAAGGGCAAAGTTACAAAAATAATTTTATAATTGCATTTTATTTGTGGGAATATTGCACGCTAAATGGTTTTTGATGGCAATATGTTATTATTGCATGACGATTTTGTACATTTCATCATTAAATAGCACTTGTTTCCGAACTTTTTGCCCATGGCGCATCGACACCAGGCATGCTGGGTGCTCGTTTGTGAATTGAGTGGCGGCAATGCGTGGCGTTTGTTGGTTCGCCATGACTGCCGGTTTGTGTCGAAACCACTATGTCGAATTGTCCGGCTGTGCAATTTACGAACACGGCGGCACAAGAAATGTTGTGCCGCCGTGTTTATGTGTAACTGTGTGAAGGCTGGTGCCTTATTGCTCTTTTTCCTCTGCGCCCTTAAGGATTATGCTTGTTGCACCTATGGTGAAGAGAGTTCCGTCTTCGATGACACGGCGCTCGCGGTCACCAAGTATCTCGTTGTGTACAAACGTGCCTGTGTTGCTGGGCCCGTCTCTTAATATATACTTGAGCCTGTTGCGTTTGTCGTAGCTCACGTTAATTACGCAGTGGGTTGTGTCTATGCTCGGGTCGTTGGTCTCGATGGGAGTGTTGACCTTGCTGCCTTTCATGTATCTTCCAATCACGTTGTCGCCAAGCTTGAGCGGTATTACCTGTTTGTAATGGAAAACGTTCTCAATTACGATTAAGGCACCTACGTTGTTGTCCTTCAGGTTCTCGTCGACATTCTCCTCCTTCTGCAGGGCGCGCATCTTTGAAACGCCGATGCGTATGCTGAACTGCTTGCCGCATTGGGGGCATTCAAATACCAATGACTGGCCTGTCTCGTATTTTGTTTCATCGAATGTGACGTAATTGTCACATTTGGGGCACCTTACTCTCTTCATCGCTTTTTATAAACCCAAGCCTGTTCGAAATATTTGTTGTTCCTGATGTTGCGCAGTGTGTCGTATGCATCCGACTCGTTTTGGAAATGGCCATATACAACCCGCACGATGTCATTGTTGATGTAGACGTCTGCATCTTTCCATCCTTCCTTATGAAGCTCGCTAACAAAGGCGTCGGCATTTCTTTGGGTGATGCGGCTTGCGAGCACTATGCAATAGCGGCCCAAGTCTTTTTGCGGAGCCGTAACGACGGAGTCGGCGGCTTGGTCCATGCGGGCTTCTGCCTTGGCTTTTGCCTTTGCCGAGTCTACCGACGCTTTCAGCTTGAGCGGTTTGGGCAGGCTGGTGCTGCCGGTGGCGTTTTGTTGCGCGTCGTCGAGTATGTTTGCCGACATTATGGCCTGCGGAAGGCTTCCAAAATTGGCATGGTTCTGGTAGCTGTTGGATATCGGCGGGGTAATTGCAAAGAATGCGATGACGGCCGCGGCAATGGCTACGGCGTTGCGAATCCACGCAACCTTTATTCTTATGACCTTGTCGTCGTCGGCTTCGTCGGTGGCATCGAGGGCATGGCGAGCCTGGGTGGGAGCTTCCTGCATGGCATCGTTGTTGCCGGCGGGCACGTCGTCTTTGGGCGTAGCGGCGCTGGCGGCCTTGCCCTCGGCTGTCATCTTCATATCGAAAGAGCACAAGCCGTAGAGCCATGGGGTCAGTACGCCGGCCTCGCACGGTTCAAACTCATAGTTGCCATCCTCGTTGAGGGAAATTACGCCGATGTCGGTAAGCTCGTACGAACCTTCGTTCTGTATGTGTTGCTTGAGCTCGTTGACCTCTTCCTCAATCCTGTTGACGGCTTCCGGGTAGCTTATGTCGTAAGCCTCGACATACGACTGCGCGAGAAGCGAGTCGTTGAGCTTGAGCTTCGGGTTGAATCCCAGTGTGCGCAATGGCGGTAAAAAAGTATTGTCTGCCTCATCGTAGCGAGCTTCCACATGATGAGTCATAAATCCACCTAAGCCGGGCACTATGACACACTCATAGTCCAGCAATAATATCTCGATATGTCTACCTATTTCAATCACATCTGCAAAATTACTCGTTTTTTGTGATATATACAACAAAATCAGGGATAAAATAGTATAAAATGGGGAAAAGCGTTTTCCATCTCAAATATATTTACTACATTTGCATCGTATTATTACGGTCAAAGCTTGAACTATGGAATACAAGGAAACAGCAATAAAGGGAGTTTTTATATTGGAGCCAAGGGTGTTTGAAGATTCTCGCGGCTATTTCTTCGAGGCTTGGAAGGACTCCGACTTCGCCGAGCACGTTGGCAAGGTGAATTTCATACAAGACAACGAGTCTAAATCCTGCTACGGCGTATTGCGAGGGTTGCACTATCAGAAAGGTGAGTTCTCGCAGGCAAAGCTGGTCAGGGTGATCAAGGGAAAGGTGCTCGACGTTGCCGTGGATATGCGTAAGGGCAGCCCGACGTTCGGCCGGCACGTCATGGTTGAGCTCAGTGAAGAAAACAAGCGCCAGTTTTTCATCCCCCGCGGTTTTGCCCATGGCTTCTTGGTAATGAGCGACGAGGCTGTATTTACATATAAGGTAGACAATGTTTACGCCCCGGCCCACGAGGCCAGCGTGCGTTACGACGACCCGGACCTGGGCATTTCTTGGCCCATCGACATGAAAGACGTAATAATGAGCGACAAGGACAGGGCTGCATCGCTGTTCAAGGATGCAGAGTATTTTGACTGATTAAAATAATGACGGCATAATTATGAACATTGCTATAGTTGGAACCGGCTATGTCGGCCTGGTGTCCGGGGCCTGCTTTGCTGATACAGGCGCCATCGTGACATGTGTAGATGTAAATGCAGACAAGATAAGGGCGTTGCAAAACGGGCAGATTCCCATCTACGAGCCCGGGCTCGACGAACTCGTGCTGAAGAACACCAAGGCCGGCCGGCTGAAGTTTACTACCGACTTGGCTTCGGTGCTCAATGAGCAGGAAATAGTGTTCTCGGCTGTCGGTACGCCCCCCGACGAAGACGGAAGCGCAGACTTAAACTATGTCTTGCAGGTGGCAAAGACCATCGGAGAGAACATGAACAAATACATGGTGGTGGTGACCAAGAGCACCGTGCCCGTTGGGACGGCGAGGAAAGTGCGCCATGCCATACAGGCGGAGCTTGACAAGCGGGGCGTCTCCGTTGAGTTTGATGTGGCCAGCAACCCAGAGTTCCTGAAGGAGGGCAATGCCATCAAGGACTTCATGTCGCCCGACCGTGTTGTCGTTGGCGTAGAAAGCGAGCGCGCAAAGAAAATCCTCACCAAGCTTTACAAGCCATTCCTAATAAACAATTTCCGCGTCATATTCATGGATATCCCATCGGCCGAGATGACCAAATACGCCGCCAACTCGATGCTGGCCACCCGTATTTCGTTCATGAACGACATTGCCAACCTGTGCGAGTTGGTGGGAGCCGATGTCAACATGGTTCGCGCGGGCATAGGGGCTGACACGCGCATAGGCCGTAAATTCCTTTATGCAGGTTGCGGATATGGCGGGTCTTGCTTCCCGAAGGACGTCAAGGCCCTCATAAAGACGGCCGACGGTTACGGTTATTCAATGGAGGTGTTGAAAGCAGTAGAGCGCGTCAACGAAAAGCAGAAGTTGGTTTTGTTTGACAAACTGCAGAAAGCATACCAGGGGCAAGGCCTCTGCGGCAAGACCATAGCCATGTGGGGGCTGGCGTTCAAGCCCGAAACCGACGACATGCGCGAGAGCACCGCCTTGGTAATGATAAGGAAACTGCTCGATGCCGGGTGCAATATCAGGGCCTACGACCCTGTTGCCATGAATGAGTGCAGGCGGATAATGGGCGACAAGGTTACATATTGCAAGGATATGTATGACGCCACTTTGGATGCCGATGCCCTGCTTTTGCTCACCGAATGGAAGGAGTTCAGGTTGCCAGCATGGAAAGTGATAAAGAAGTCTATGGCTCGCCCGCTTGTGATAGACGGCCGTAACATATTTGATTCAGAGGAACTTAGTGAGCTTGGGATAGAGTATCACTGCATTGGTAAATAAACAATATGCCATGTTAAGGAATGTTGTTGTGGGTTGGGCTTTGGTTTGTGTTCTGATGGTGTCGTGCCGTCAGGGCGCAAAGTCGCCCGACGCGACGCCTGCCGAAGACAAGGAAGCCAAAGGCTTGCTGCAGGGGATTTGGGTAGATGAGGAGTCGGAGAGCGTTGCTTTCAAGGTTGAGGGCGACTCTGTGTTTTACCCTGACGACACCAGCATGCCCACTTCGTTCAAGATTGTTGGCGACACACTTATCATGGGGAATCCTCCGTCGCGTTACCCCATACAGAAGCAGACGGCCAACTCTTTCTGGTTTACCAACCAGGCAGGCGACGTCATCCGCCTGGCCAAAAGCACCGACCCGAATGCCGCATTGGCCTTTGTGCACGAAAAGCTAAAGGTGATTTCGTTGACAGAGGTGTTGAAGAAAGACACCGTGGTGATGTACGGAGGTGAGCGTTACCATTGTTACATTGCCATAAACCCAACAAAATACAAGGTAATCAGAAAGACTTACAATGATGACGGCGTCGAGGTCGACAATGTTTATTACGACCAAATCATCCATGTGAGCGTATACCATGGTGCCGAGCAGCTGTATTCGCGCGATTTCAAGAAGAGCATGTTTGCCCATTTGGTGCCCGAGAGGTTCCTGTCGCAGGCTGTGTTGAGCAATATAGACTACAGCAGTGTGGGGTCCGAGGGGTTTCATTTCGACGCCACATTGTGCATACCCGATGCTGCCAGTTGCTATCTGCTTGACGCCGTCATCTCGTTTGATGGCGAGATGCGCATGGAAGTGATAGACTACTGATAGCCTTGATGTGGGCGACGGCCGCCGGCCAGTGTCGGAAAACGCTTGTTGCCGTGTTGCCGCGCAGACAGTTTGCCGATTGGCAACAGATGCCGTGCCATTCGCCTCATGTCAGCTGGGCAGGGCGGGCTTACACGGTTGTTAGGCCGTTTTAAGCCCCAACTGGCGCTTAGAGCCCCAATCATATCCTTTCGTTGGCATGAATGAAGGCGGCTGCCTTGGCAGGCATTGTAGCTGCCGGTGGCGCTGAAAGGCGCCGGTAATGATGCCGTGGGCTAACGGTATTTTCTCGTTAAGCATGGAAGAGACATTGAGTTGGCTTGAAAATTCGCGCAGAGTGTCGTGGGATTTTCTACAGGTCATCATGCAGTACGGCCCGTTTGATTGTGTCAAACGGGCCGTACTGCATGGTTGTTTGTGCCGTTTTGCAATGCAAAACGACCGTTTTTGTAAGATAGTGACTATCAGGTCATTGCGTGGCGTTTGCAGCCTTGTCAGCCATTCTGTGCCTCGTGGCAGTCTTCTTGCAGCCACGCGTCAATGAGTTTTCTGGCTATCGACAGCTTTTCGGGTATCTCCGGCAAGTCTGATTTGTTGAACCAAGCCCCAGCGCTCAGTTCCGAGTGCTGCAGTTTAAGCGTTCCGCTGTCGTAGTCGGCGTTGAACCCGACCATCAGTCCGCAAGGGTACGGCCACGGTTGGCTGCCGAAATAGCGTATGTTCTTAATTTGCAGGCCAGTTTCTTCCATTACTTCGCGTTTCACGGCCTCCTCAAGCGTCTCTCCCGTCTCAACGAAACCAGCCACAAGTCCGAAGAAGTTGCCTTTGAAATTCTTTGCATGAACCAGCAGTACATCGTTGTCGCGGTGCACCAACACGATGATTGCCGTCGACAGTTGTGGCCATACTTCGTTGCCGCATTTCACGCATTTTTTGCTTATGTCCGTGTGCTTCTCCATTTTAGACCCGCATATTCCGCAATACCTGTTGTGCGAGTCCCAATACAGAAGCTCCTCACATTTGCCGGCTTTCACGTAAAGTTCGTAAGTCAGTTTGTAGTAGCTTTTTCTAAGTCCGCACAGTTCAAGCCTTCCGTCGCCGGTCTCCGGCGAGTCCAGTCTGTATGTCTTTGCTGTCGTGCCGTCTGCGTATGCTACGTCAAGCATGGCCGTCTTTCCGTCCGTAGCAGTAGGCGGTTCTTCTCTGTAGGGTATTGAATACGTTCCGTCGTCCTGTCGTTCCAACAGCAAGTCGTTGCCGTAGAATGCAAAATAATAGTGCTTCATCGTTTCGTTTTGTTTTGTGTTCGTCTTTCGTGATTATTGTCAAAGATGGTTGGGCGTCATGGCTGTGAGCCCGATATGAGGCGCCTGTCGCGCTCGATGGCTCGGCCGGCCCATTCCAGGGGCATAAAGCGCCAGTTGTTGTTGGCCCTTGGCGTGATTGTGCCCATGCGTTCTATTTCCTCCATGAGGCACTGGCGTTGGTCTTTGGTGCTTTGCCATACGATGCGCCGGGGCAGTTCTGTGGTGGGTATGCCGGCGCCCTTGGTCAGCAGTTCGCCGCCCCCGTTGCCGCGGTAGCTGTTCATGGCCACCGTGTACCATGCGCCGTAGTCAAACATGCCGCCGCCCGACATGCATTTGACGTTTATCCTCTCACCGGCAGGTTTCGTCACGTCGACATCGTAATCTATGCCGGCCGCGCTGTCAAAATTGAATGTCAGGTTTTTGAACCTGTATCTCACTTTGCCAGCTTTCGTCTCCTTTTCCATCAGCATTATGTGGTCTTCGTCCGACGCCATCGTGCCCACCCATAGCCCATAGCTCATTTCAAGGTAGTCTTTTATTTCGCGCCCGGTCATCTTGACGACATATATTTGGTTTTCATATCTGTACAGTTTAAACATGTCGCTCACCCTGATGTCGCCCTTTTCAATCTTGCTGTTGAACGACAATGGTGCATTGAACGATATGTCGGCATGCGTTATGGCAAGCTGCAAGTTGTGTATCAGGTCGGTGAATGGCGCACACCCGAAGAAACAGTCGTTGGTGTTGATGCTGCTTTCAATCAGTCCGATGCGCCGACGGCAAAAGTCGTTTGTCTCGTCCCGGGCTTGTCGGAAATGCATTTCAAAGCCAACGTCGGCGCGTTCATTGGTTATGTCGACAATTTCGCCGGTTATCCTCTTGCTTGAGATTTTGTTGCCGGCCTTCTCAACCTTTATTTCCGCCGAGGCCACGGCCCTTGCGTCGCACGAGGGGTTGAGGCAAACCACACTGCTGTTGTCACCGTTGCAAATTGTAGCCTGCCTTGTTGTGTGGTCGTGTCCAAAGAAAATCACGTCGATGCCTTCCACCTGGTGGGCCACCCGTTCAACCTCGTCTTCATTGCAGTGGGTGGTGCTTATGCCTCCGTTCCATCCACTGTGAAACAGCCCGATGGTCAGGTCGGGGGCTTCCTTTTCCCTGATCAGCTTCACCCATTTGCTGGCCGAGTCGGCTATGCTCTCGAAGCGCATGCCATTCCACAGGCTCTCGTTGAGCCAGTTGGGCACCGCCGGAGTCACCATTCCGAGAATGGCAATCCTTATGCCCTGCCTTTCAATCATAGTGTATGGCTTGAAATACGGCTTGCCGCTTGCTGTGTCAATGATGTTTGCCGCTACGACCGGGCAATTGGTTTCGCCAGCCCATTTGTCATATACGCCGTGGCCGGTTTCTATGTCGTGGTTGCCAATGGTGCAAGCATCGTATCCCAGGTAGTTGAGCATTTGCGAAGCAATGTTCGTTGAACGGGGCTTTATCGAGTTGAAATAGTTGCATATTGGCTGCCCTTGCAGTATGTCGCCATTGTCAATGAGTATCAGGTTGCTGCCATACTTGGCCCTTTCCTTCTTGACATAAGAGCAAACCCTGGCCAAAGAGCCCGGGGTGGGGCGCTGTTCAATGAAGTCGTATGGCAGGAAGAAGCCATGCACGTCGCTTGTGGCGATGATTTTCAGGTTGATAGTTTCTTCGTTTGTCATGTCCGCAACTGTCATTCGAGCAAGAAGTTGAGTATGCCTTGCATTATCGACTGCCGTTTTTCGGCGTCTTTTATGCATTCAAGCGGGAAGCCCATGGCAAACGAACGGTAGTCGGCACCGCGGTAGGCAACCCCCGCATCGCGCCCGTCGGGATAGCGCATGGCGGCAAATGCCGGCCAGATGGGGCGCAGCACTTCGGGCGAGGCCACGCTGTAGTGTTGCTCGTTTAGCGTGTCGTATATCTGCATCGTGGTGCTGAGCCCGTAGACCGAGCCACCGCGCGTGCGGCTGTTGCCTGTGTATTGGAATTTCAGTATGTCGGCCAGAAACTGCTGTTCTGCCGGTTTTTGCATGTCGCTGCCCATGTATGCCCCGCTGGCCAACACCGCTCCGCCGCGCGCGGTATAGTCTTTCAGCTGGCTTTGCATCATGGTCGAGAACGTCTTGTAGTATTTCAGGCTGTGCCCGTCGTTGCGCTCCAGTCCCAGTATAAGGTCTACCATCTGGTAGTGTGACAGGTTTACGCTTCCGCTTTCGACGGCTTCGTCAGAGCAGCTTGCAATGTTGTAGCGTTTGTTTGCCATGATTGCCTCGGCATGGCAACGCACATAGTCCATGTCGTTGCCCGCCATTACCATGCCGCTGAAGTCGTCGTTGCTCCAGCCAAGGCCGCTTTCGTCTTCAATGCCCATCTTGTCGCGGTCGAAGCAGACCTGCCGGCCCACCCAGCCCCCGGTGCTTCCGAGCGTCACGCCCGGGTCGGCGTCGAAGTCAAAGCCTTGTTCATCGGCGTTGTCGCGTACGGCAGGCGAGGCCAGGCGCTGGAATCCGTTGACGATAAGTATGCTTTTTTCTGCCCCGGGGTTGTACATGGCGCACAGCACTTCGGTTGGGAAGCTCTTGCCGCCGCGCGTCACTGCCGCCACGCGGAAACTGTAGAGCACGCCAGGGTCGAGCCTCACAGTGTGGCTGTTCTTGCCTCTGATGTATGTGCCGTTGTCGAAGTCACTGTGCCCGTAGCTTGTGTACACTATGTAGCCCGTGGGGTGTGACGTGGCTTCCTGCGGGTCGTCTACCGGCTGCCATCTCAGTGTGGCTTCGCCTTTGCCCGACACTTCGATGCTGAAGTTCTGCGGTGTCAGTGGCGTCACGGCGTAGGGGCGGCCGTGTTGTTCTGATATATAGCGCAGGATGGTCTTGTATATGGAACGGGCAAGGGTGAACTTGAAGTTTGGATCTTGCCCGTAGCGCATGTCGGGAAAGTTCTGGTGCGACATTGTTTCAAGTATTGCGCTTGGCACTCCGGGCACCCTGGTTTCCGAATAGTTCTTGTCGAGCAGGTCGCGCTTGCTCCAACTGCCGTATTTGTATTGCAGGTCGCGCGTGGTGTTAGTAAGCAATGCCTCGGCCAGGTCGCGTGAGGCTAAGCGCGATATGCCTGCATTTAGCCTGCCGCCGTTGAACCGTGTCGTGCAGATGGCGAGCGAGCCGATGAGCCCCACGCCGTCTTTGGCGTACCCGGCGTCGCTGTGTATGGCCAATGAAAGCTCGAACGGCACCTTCTTGCCGTCGGTTGTGGGCATGTAGCATGAGCCTCCGCCAAGGTAGTTGGTCATGAACGACCTCACGTTTATGTCGTCGGCATAGTCGTTTGTGCCATTGCGCGAACTGTAGACAGTGTATGGCATGCCGGCCCATTGGGCATAGTAGCGTGCTCCTTCCATGCTCCGTGGCAAGCCGCTCGTCTGTCCCCCGCGCTCAATGTTGCCCATGCCGCCGCCAAAGCGCACGGCGTCTGCCGTCACGACACCGCGGCGCGAACTTTGGTTTGTAAGCACAACGCGGTTGAACTCGTCGCTGCCTGCATCGAAATCAAACGTGCCCAAGTAGACCCAGGTGCCTCCGCCCATTTGCTGGTTGACTCGGAATTCGGTCTTCTCACCTTTGTGCCATACTGTATACCTTGCGTCGTCGACGCTGTTTTCCAGTGTCTGGTAGCTTACGTACACGGCATATCGCCCTTCTGCCGGGAAGTTGGGCTGGTATGATATGATGCTGTATCTTTTCTTGCTTCCCGTGGCTTGGGCCATGCGAGCCGTCCCGGCAACAAACGGATTCTCGCCGTCGGTATACGTGCCGTTGTGCGATGCGAACCCCTTGTCGCCCGTGTTGTGCCACTCGTGCTTCGAGTTGACTTCGATGTACCGTGTCCCCTGTTGCCTGTCATCGTTGTCTACAATGACCTCATGCTTCTGCATGTCGCGTTCGCGTGGCGTAAACACAATGGCGCCGGCGTTCTCGAGCATCGGTATGAGGTAAGGTATGACGATGGTGGGGGTAAACAGGTCTTCGGTCGTTCCGAACAGTTTGGGGCGTTGCCATTTCCATTTGCCCTTGTCGGAGTCAAAGTATCGGCCATGGCTCGCCCACAAAGAGATGTGCCTGTTCTGTAGCCCGTGGGTCGGCTCTATAGGCGAAGAGGCGTTGCTCACCCATGGTTTCCCGTCGTAATCGATGTCTCCCCATAGGTTTATTTTGCCTGGTTTCCTTATTATCCTGTGCGGAACCAGGTCTTCAATGGCCATCCCGTTGGTTATGATGGTTATGGCGTATTTCCTGTACGGCTTCGGTATGGCTTTCCTGACGCGCTTGTATATGTCGGCGGTTGTCTCCTCAGAGAACTCCTGTGCGGCAAAAGTGCCGTCGGCATTGATTACCAACGTCTTCTTGTTGTTGTCGACCTTGTAGCTGAGCATCTTCGGAGCTTGCGCCAACTCTTGCTTCTTTGGCTTGTACTTTGCGAAATATGCCTCAAGCTTTTGTGCCATTTTCCGCTCTTGTTCGGCCGTTTGGGCAAATCCAGCCGCGGCCATGAGCAATGCCATGGTTATGGAAGTATATCGGATATCCATTTGTCTCTATATGTCGCCCGTGGTGAAGTTTTCCGGCTTCAGGCCCTCGAAGCGTTTGAAATACAGTTTGATTTCGCGCATCTGCCTGTCGATGTCGCCGTCAGGCATTATTGTTCGCGTGCATTCTATTAGTTTTTTCTTATAGTCGATTCCGTACAGCAGTATCGGCATGTTGGCTTTTGCGGCAATGTAATAGAACCCTTTTTTCCATTCGGCCGTGGCCGAGCGGGTGCCTTCCGGGGTGATGCAGAGTTGGAATGTTGCAGATTCGGCCGCAGTCTTGGCCAGGTTGTCTGTCATGTTTGTGTGCTTGCTGCGCCATACGGGTATGCCGCCTATTTTCCTGAAAAAACACCCTAAAGGCCAAAAGAACCATTCTTTCTTCATCAGAAAGTTGCTCTTCAGGCCTTCAGCACGTGAATATAGCAAACCGATTATAAAATCCCAATTACTTGTGTGCGGTGCCAAGCATATTATAAATTTGTCGGGGTGTGCCTCTGTAACATTGGTTGTCCACCCCATGCGCTTGAATAATATCCAGCGGCAAAGTGATTTCAGCATTTCAATGGCACTCTTATTCCGAGATTTTTATTTGGTTGATGATTTCAGAGATTTGCTCGTTGAACTTGTTGACCAAGTCGTTGAAGTATGCTTTGGCGGGCAAACCGGGTTCCGGATGGGAAATACGGCTTATGAAATCGCTCTCTGTCTTTATCAGGGTGTGCATCAGCGCCTCTGCACATTCTTTCTCTTTTGGGGTTCCGTACAAAGATACTGCAACGCATTCTGCGAAGATGTCCAGGCAGGTCTGCTTGATTTCTCTTTTCAATGTTCTTTTGTTTGGCATGATTGTGTTTCCTCCTTGCTTAATTAGTCCAGTTATTCTTTCTTTCGTCAAAGATACTGTTTTTATCTCTACGTGCAATGGTTTTCTATGAAAAAAATATTAAAATATCGTTATTGGCTACTATTCGCAAAGTGATTCTGATTATTATTGCTTACTTTTGCACATCGAAAAAGGATACATATCATTTCGTAAACAATTTAAATATGGAAAAAAGTGCTTTGCAGAAAGAGAGAGCTGCATACCAGCCAAAGTTGCCGAAGGCTCTTAACGGAGCAGTAAAAGTTAAGGAGGGCGCTCCTACACAGAGCGTGGATAACCAGGAAGAGATAAAGAACTTGTTTCCCAATACATATGGTATGCCGGTTGTCGAGTTCGTTGAAAGTGATGAACCGAACAACAAGAGGATTAACGTTGGCGTGATTCTCAGCGGCGGCCAGGCCCCCGGCGGACACAATGTGATAACTGGGCTGTTTGACCAGATTAAGAAACTAAACCCGGAAAACCGCCTGTACGGTTTCATCTTGGGGCCCAATGGCTTGGTGGAGCACGACTACATGGAGCTGACCAAGGAGATTGTTGACGACTACCGCAACACCGGCGGTTTCGACATGATTGGCTCTGGGCGCACGAAGCTCGAGGAGGAAGAGCAGTTTGAGAAAGGTCTTGAGATACTCCGTGAGCTTGACATCAAGGCCCTCGTGATAATCGGTGGTGACGACTCAAACACCAACGCATGCGTGCTTGCCGAATACTATGCGGCCAAGAACTGCGGCGTGCAAGTGATTGGTTGCCCGAAGACCATCGACGGCGACCTCAAGAACGAGCAGATAGAGACATCGTTCGGATTCGACACAGCCACCAAGACCTACTCTGAATTGATTGGAAACATAGAGCGCGACTGCAACTCGGCACGTAAATACTGGCATTTCATCAAGGTGATGGGCCGCAGCGCAAGCCACATCGCGCTTGAGTGCGCCCTGCAGTGCCAGCCCAACGTGTGCATCATTTCAGAGGAGGTGGAGAAGAACGACATGACCCTCAACCAGATTGTAGACAACCTTTGCCAGGTGATTGCATTCCGTGCATCACAGGGCAACCACTTCGGAACGGTCATTGTTCCCGAGGGCCTGATAGAGTTCATACCCGCCATCGGCAGGTTGATCCAGGAGCTCAACGACTTGCTGGCCGCCCACGGTGCCGAGTATAAGGACCTGGATGCAGACGCGCAGCGTGAATACATCATCGCCCATCTCTCCAAGGAGAACGCCGCTACATTCGAGACGCTTCCCGCCGACGTTGCCCGTCAGCTCTCGCTTGACCGCGACCCGCACGGAAACGTTCAGGTTTCGCTCATCGAGACAGAGAAGCTGCTTTCAGACATGTGCGCCGCAAAGCTCGAGAAATGGAAGGCCGAAGGCAAGTTTGTGGGCAACTTTGCCGCACAGCACCACTTCTTCGGATACGAAGGCCGTTGCGCTGCGCCCTCTAACTTCGACGCCGACTACTGCTATGCACTCGGCACGAGCGCCGCTCAGCTCATTGCCAACGGAAAGACGGGCTACATGGCCATCGTGAAGAACACAACCCGCCCGGCAGAAGAGTGGGTGGCCGGAGGCGTGCCAATCACCATGATGATGAACATGGAGCGTCGCAACGGCAAGATGAAGCCTGTGATACGCAAGGCGCTGGTAGACCTCGATGGCAATCCGTTCAAGACGTTCGTGGGCTGCCGCGACAGGTGGGCAAAGGAAACATGCTACGTTTACCCCGGCCCAATACAGTATTGGGGCCCGAGCGAAGTGTGCGACCAGCCCACAAAGACCCTTGCTTTGGAGCACGTGAAATAATGCATTCTGTATAATCATGGCATCACATGTTGTTTTTATGTACGCAAGTTGCATAAAAGCAATGTGTGATGTTTGCTTAATAATGCTATAGCCAGTCTGTATGCCGACAACAAATTCACGCCGCAAGGGGCGGCAGCGTCCTGTCCGTAGGCCTGCATCAGGCAGTTCGCGCAGGAGGTCGAAGCCCCGGTCGCTGTATTCGTGGTTGTTTTGTAAGCTGCCGGGGTGGGCGTGGCTCATCGGCGGAGGCTTGATTGTGGGGGCATACGTCTGGGCTTTCTACTACTTTTTTGTCAGTCCTTTCGGCTTCAGGTGGCGCGCGTTGTATGGCGACGCCTCTTATCCCGAAGGCTACGAGATACACGGCATAGACATAAGCCACCATCAGGGCGAGATTGACTGGGAGGTGCTAAGGAACAACGGCATGATAGACAAGTACCCGGTGCGCTTTGTCATGATAAAGGCGACCGAGGGAGCAAGCAACCTCGACAGGCGTTTCAAGGAGAATTTTCATCAGGCCCGCGAATATGGCTTTGTCAGAGGGGCTTACCATTTCTGGAGCACCACGTCGTCGGGGAGGGCACAGGCCGAGTATTTCCTGAGCAACGTGCAGCTTGAGGAGGGCGACTTGCCGCCGGTGCTCGACGTGGAGCGCAAGCCCAAAACGCAGACAACCGAGGAGTTCAAGGAGAGCGTGCTCACCTGGCTGCGCTTGGTTGAGAGGCATTACGGGGTAAAGCCAATCATATATACATACTATAAGTTCAAGATGGCTTACCTGAGCGACTCGGTGTTCGACGCTTACCCATATTGGATTGCACACTACTATGTAGACAAGGTGGAGTATAAGGGCAAGTGGAAGTTCTGGCAGCACACCGACTGCGGGCGCCTGCCGGGCATAAAAGGCTATGTTGACTTTGACATATACAACGGCAGTTACTATGACTTGCTGCGCCTGACGATAGGCAATCAGGACGACGACGACGACGATTCGTGGTACGACTGACATCCTCGGGTGGCCGGGCAGCCCTTTGCAGCGGCTGTTGTCCGTGGGCGTTTGCGGTGATAAACAATCCCGACAAGTTTTGGCTTTTTCGGCTGTTTAGTGAATGTTTGGTCACTAAATGGCCCTTTTTGCTTTGCCATACGGCCTGTTCCGCATTGTGAAACGGGCCGTATGGCAACCCAAAACAGACGGTTTTGCAACGTGCTGCCACTCAGATAGTTGCCTGCCGGCGTCAAAGTGGAAGATAAATCTTGACATCGGGGCAGGCCATAGCGCCGTTTGGTGCATGCTGCCTGATGGCCGCCGTTAGCCTGCGGGCTATCTTTCAAACACCATGCAAGCCCATCCGTTGTCGCTGGCTGCACCAGCCTGCTTCAGTCCGAGCTCCGTGGCGCGTGCCGATATCAATCGGGCGTCTTCAGTATAGAAACCACTAAGCATGAGCAGGCCGCCCTTCTTCATCTTCGAGAAAAAACGAGGCATGTCTGCAAGCAGTATGTTGCGGTTTATGTTGGCAGCCACCACGTCAAACTCCCCGTCAACCGCGTCAAGCACATTGGCGTCGCCCTGCATGGCAGTAAACCTCCCGCCAACGTTGTTGGCCTCTGAGTTGTGGCGTGCGTTGTCAACGCTCCATTCGTCGATGTCGTAACCCACGGCACGTGCCGCGCCCAACTTCAATGCAGTGATGGCCAGTATGCCGGTGCCGCATCCGCAGTCGAGCATGGCCTTGCCTTCGAGCCTGGCGTCAAGCAGGCATGCCACCATCATCCTCGTGGTCTCGTGAGTGCCTGTGCCGAACGCCAGGCGGGCATTAATCTCAATGGTAATGTCGAAGTGGCTTTGGGGCAGATGTCGCCCGTCGTGTATGCAGCAGCGGCTGCCAATGGTTATCGGCTCAAAGCCGTTTTCCTCCCATTGCTCGTTCCAGTCTCTGTATTCGGCATCCCTGATGGTGTAGGCAATCTTCACACCGTCCATCGGGAAGTCCTCTGCAAGCCTGTCGATGGCGCCGCCATCGAATGCCCCGGTCTGCACATAGCCCCTTGTCCCGCAGACGGTTTCTTCGAAAGCCTCGAAGCCTTCGTCGCCAGCAAGGGCCGCGATAAGGTCGCGCGCGTCTTGCATGGCATCGGCGGGAGCTGTTATCTTAAACTCAACTTCGTAGTATTTCATGATGTATTGATGTTAATTTGGCTTGCAAAAATACAAAAAATAGGCGAATCCCTACACGGGTTTAGGTTTTTTCCGTATTTTTGCATAGAAAGAACAAGTAACTTTGTAGCGCAATATGATAGTCAAAAAAAGAAAAGGAGGTTGTATATGAACAAGCTGGCAATGTTATTGGCCGTTTCATTCGCGATTCCGGTCAGTGTCGCAGCCCAAGATGACATGTATTTCGTGCCGTCAGAGTTTGCCGACGCCCCTGTTAGCGAAGTGGCGGAAGAGCCCGCTCCCACGTACTATATAGGCAGTCAGCGTGATGTCGATGAGTATAACAGGCAGGGCACTTATGTGCAGCAGATAGACTCTGCTGGCAACGACATAATCGACTTCGACGGCACTGTTGGCGTTTACCCCGACAGCCTGCGTGACTATGAGTGCACGCGGCAGATGAGCCGTTTCGACGACTACTCGTGGTTCGAGCCTTACTGGGCCGGCTACAACGACG
This sequence comes from Marseilla massiliensis, assembly GCF_023336985.1. Classification (NCBI taxonomy): domain Bacteria; kingdom Pseudomonadati; phylum Bacteroidota; class Bacteroidia; order Bacteroidales; family Prevotellaceae; genus Marseilla; species Marseilla massiliensis. Next base: position 136,657 of record NZ_JAMBLP010000005.1, read on the forward strand.
GCCGCTGGGACTCGTGGTGGTGGAACGATCCGTGGTATTACGGTTACTGGTATTCGCCGTGGTATTATTCCGGATGGTATCATTACCCGTGGCATTACTATAGTTGGTACCCGCATCACCACTATTGGTATGCCGGCTCATATTACCGGCCTTACCGCGGAATCACCGGCACGTCAAACCACGGATATGTCAGCAGGGGCGGACGTTTGTCGGGAGGCAACGGCTTCCGGGGCTACAGGGGCAACCGCGGCACCACTGTGAGCACGAGCCGCCGGCCATCGACCAACTTCAGCGGCAACCGCTCGTCGAACAGGGTGACCACGACAACCACGCGCAGGCCGTCGTACAGTAGCGGCAGCTCGTTTGGCGGCAGCCGCAGCAGCGGCAGTTTCAGTGGCAGCCGTGGCGGTGGCGGCAGCCGTGGCGGTGGCGGAGGGTTCCGCGGACGCAGGTGAATGAGTAAATATTTAGTATTGTTTTTTCGTAAAAGGATTTATTATGGATAGAAAGATATTGATGCTTGTGGCCTTGGTGGCGGCAGCTTCGGCCACCGCCCAAGAGACTTACGAGAATGCGCGCATAGCCACAGAAGACCTTAACGGCACTGCCCGCTACGTTGGAATGGGCGGCGCTTTGGACGCCCTTGGGGCCGACCTGTCGACCATAGGCACCAATCCGGCCGGCATAGGGCTCTTCCGCCACTCGCAGGCCAAGATATCCTTTGGCTTCGTGTCGCAGCAAGATGCCAGAGACTTTGACAATGCAAACAAGACAAACATGAGCTTCGACCAGGTGGGGTTCGTTTATTCGATGCGCAACGGTAGGAAGTCGTTTGTCAATTTTGCGTTCAATTATCACAAGAGTACTAATTTCAACCAGATTCTTTCGGCTGCCAACGTGCTCTCGGGGGCTTCGCAAAACAAGCTCTCTTACCTCAAGGGAGCCGGCGGACTGTTTTCCGTCGGGCCCAACGACAACGGTGTCCTGGTGGGTGACAACAACATGTTCAACTCTGTCGACTACCTTTATTACAATGCGTTCCTTACAACCCACGACGAGGATGGGGTGCCGTCGTATGGATACAACGACGCCACTGCGTATGCGTTCAACCGGGCAAGCCGCGGTTACATTGGTGAATACGACTTCAACATCAGCGGCAACATCGACGACCGGCTGTATCTCGGCCTTACCGTAGGCATTCATGACGTAAACTACAACGGCTACAGCGGGTATTCAGAAAACCTCGTCTCCAGCGAAGGCACTCCGGTTGGGAGCGTAGCCATAGGCGATGAGCGCATAATATCGGGCACGGGTTTCAACATAAAGTTTGGCATGATATTCAGGCCAATAGAGAATTCTCCGTTCAGGATTGGCATTTCTGCGTCGACACCTACGTGGTATGACCTGTCTACTCGCAACCATACGGTCTTGGCAAACAATACCGAGCTGGGCGAGTATGACTCTGGTACGAGCGACGAGGCTTACGATTTCAAGCTTTACACCCCGTGGAAGTTCGGCCTGAGCCTCGGCACAACGTTTGGCAACTACCTCGCCGTGGGAGCAAGCTATGATTATGCCAACTATGGCAACCTTGACACGAGGATAAACGACGGAGGCGGTTACGACTGGTATTATGGCGACTATTACGAGAGCAGCAGCAGCGACAAGGCCATGAATTCGCATACAGACCGCACACTGAAAGGCGTGAGCACGCTCAAGGTAGGCTTGGAGTTTAAGCCCGACGCCGCCCTGGCCATAAGGCTTGGTTACAACTACGTGTCGCCTATGTACAACAAGAATGGCTACAAGGACTACACTGTTGATTCGCCGGGCACTTACTACACCTCGTCGACCGACTATACAAACTGGAAGGCAACAAACCGCATTACCTGCGGCTTGGGCTACAGCGTGAAGAAGTTCTCGTTCGACGTGGCTTATCAGTATTCTGTCCAGAACGGCGATTTCCATCCGTTTACCGACTTCGGCTCGGCCGCCATGCCCGACGGTGAGAGAAACCTGGCCTCGTCGACCGACGTTAGCAACAAGCGCCACCAGGTGCTCTTCACCATGGGATATGCTTTCTGATGACACAGCCTCGTGCCTTATGGATGGTGAGGGGCATGCGGCTTGATTGTAGCCACAGCGGGCTGAAAGCCAAATGTGCACGACAGAGCCACGGCATCTACAATGATGCCGTGGCTCTGTGTGTCAAAGAAAGGCTGCCGACCGGCCGGCGAGCTTGCTGCATGCAGGCTCCGTGGCGCCTCGTGTGAAACATTATTGTGGCATTTCTTGTCATTTATTCGTTCGTTTCGGCGATTTTGTGTAACTTTGTGCGGTTTATGACTGTATGGTGAAATGAAGGAAGGCGCAAAAGCATCTGTACACCAGATATTGACAGAGTATCTGGAACTGAACAACTATCGCAAGACTCCCGAGCGTTATGCGATACTTGATGCCATATACAGCATCAACGGACACTTCACTCTCGACGAGCTAAGTGCAAAGCTGAGCGACGAGTGCCATTTCCCAGTAAGTCGCGGCACGCTCTACAACACGTTGCGGCTGTTCATGGAGTTGCGGCTCGTGTTGCGCCACAGGTTTCAGGGTTCAACCAAATACGAGGCCTGTTACAACAACGGCAGCCACAGCCATCAGGTGTGCACAATATGCGGCAAGGTGGTTGAGATAAAGCTCCCTGAGGTGAGCCTTGCCATCAACAACCTGCACTTGAAGAGGTTTCGCAAAGACGGTTATTCGCTTTACATCTACGGGGTGTGCAGTTCCTGCCAGGCCCGGATGAAGCGTAAGAAAGCCAATGAGACAAAACAGAAATCACATAAAGACAAGAATAATGAACAAGGGTAAAGTTGATGTCCTGCTGGGCTTGCAGTGGGGCGATGAAGGAAAAGGGAAGGTGGTAGACGTGCTTACACCTCAATATGATGTGGTGGCACGCTTCCAGGGTGGCCCCAACGCTGGCCACACATTGGAGTTTGAAGGTCAGAAGTACGTATTGCGCAGCATACCTTCAGGCATCTTCCAGGGAGGCAAGGTTAACATTATAGGCAATGGCGTTGTTCTTGCACCAGACTTGTTTATGGAGGAGGCAATGGCCCTCGAGGCAAGCGGTCACGACCTGCGCAACCATTTGCACATTTCAAAGAAAGCCCACCTTATAATGCCTACGCACCGTGTGCTCGACGCCGCTTACGAGGCAGCCAAAGGCAAGAGCAAGGTTGGCACTACAGGCAAAGGCATCGGGCCCACTTATACCGACAAGATATCCCGCAACGGTCTCAGGGTGGGTGATATTTTCGAGAACTTCGACCAGAAGTATAATGCATGCAAGGCCCGACATGAGTCTATCCTGAAGTCTATGGGATATGAGTATGACATCACTGAGGTTGAGAAAAACTGGATGAAGGGCATCGATTACTTGCGTAACTTCCAGATTGTCGACTCTGAACACGAGGTGAACGGCCTGCTGCGCGAGGGCAAGAGCATCCTGTGCGAGGGAGCGCAGGGCACGATGCTCGACGTCGATTTCGGCTCATACCCCTTTGTTACGTCTTCAAACACGATTTGCGGAGGCGCATGCACCGGTCTCGGCATAGGCCCGAACAAGGTCGGCGACGTGTATGGCATAATGAAGGCTTACTGCACCCGCGTTGGGGCAGGCCCGTTCCCCACGGAGCTTTTCGACGAGGTAGGCGACACAATTCGCCAGCTCGGCCATGAGTATGGGGCCGTTACAGGTCGCGAGCGCCGCTGTGGCTGGATTGACTTGGTGGCGTTGAAGTATGCAATCATGGTGAATGGCGTTACCCAGCTCATCATGATGAAGAGCGATGTGCTCGACGGTTTCGACACAATCAAGGCTTGTGTGGCATACAGGCAGAACGGTAAGCAGATCGATTATTTCCCGTACAACATTGAGGAAGGCATAGAGCCGGTATACAAGGAGATGCGCGGCTGGAAGACAGACATGACGAAGTTTACTTCCGAAGACGAGTTCCCGAGGGAGTTCCGCGAATATGTCGCATTCCTTGAAGCAGAGCTCGAGACACCGATAAAGATTATTTCAATAGGCCCCGACAGGGAGCAGACAATAGTAAGAGAGTGATGGCACAAAAACCAAGCATACCTAAAGGCACACGCGACTTCTCTCCTGTGGAGATGGCCAAGCGCAATTATATATTCGACACCATACGTTCGGTGTTTTCGCTCTATGGTTATCAGCAGATAGAGACGCCTGCCATGGAAACCCTCCAGACCCTAATGGGCAAATACGGGGAGGAAGGTGACAAACTGTTGTTCAAGGTATTGAACAGCGGCGACTATCTGAGCAAGGTGACAGACGAGGAACTTTGTGAGCGCAATTCGCTGCACTTGGCTTCAAGGCTGTGTGAGAAAGGCTTGCGTTACGACCTTACCGTGCCTTTCGCAAGGTATGTCGTCATGCACCGCGACGAGCTTCAGCTGCCCTTTAAGCGCTACCAGATTCAGCCAGTATGGCGTGCCGACCGCCCACAGAAAGGCCGTTACCGTGAGTTCTATCAATGTGATGCCGATGTCGTTGGCAGCGATTCACTGCTCAACGAGGTTGAGCTGATGCAGATAGTAGATACGGTTTTCTGTCGCTTCGGCATCAGGGTGGCGATAAAAATCAACAACCGCAAGATACTGTCTGGCATAGCCGAGGTTATCGGCGAGGCCGACAAGATTGTTGATATAACCGTTGCTATCGACAAACTGGACAAGATTGGCATCGACAACGTCAACGCGGAGCTTCGCGCCGACGGCATTTCTGAAGAGGCAATCGACAAGCTTCAGCCCATCATCAACATGAAAGGGACCAACGAGGAAAAGCTCGACGTCATTGCCGGACTGCTCTCCGGAAGCGAGACCGGCATGAAAGGCGTAGACGAGACCAGGTTCATACTCAACTCACTGAAGGCTGCCGGCCTGAAGAATTGCATCGACCTTGACCTCACCCTGGCCCGCGGCTTGAACTATTATACGGGTGCCATATTCGAGGTTAAGGCCCTTGACACACCCATGGGCAGCATAACCGGCGGCGGACGCTATGACAACCTGACCGGCATATTTGGCATGCCGGGCCTCAGTGGCGTCGGAATCTCTTTCGGGGCAGACCGTATCTTTGATGTCCTCAACGCCCTGGAGCTGTATCCCGACGACGCTGTGAACGGCACGCAGTTGCTGTTTATCAATTTCGGCGATGCCGAGGTGGACTATTGCCTGCCTTTGGTGGCAGCAGCGCGTAACGCCGGCATAAGGACCGAACTGTTCCCCGATGCAGCCAAGATGAAGAAACAGATGGCCTACGCCAATGCCAAAGGCATCCGTTTCGTGGCCTTGGCAGGCGACAATGAGATTGCGGAAGGCAAGGTGACTTTGCGCGACATGGCCACAGGCGACCAGCGACTGGTTGACTGCGAAGAGCTTGTGAGCCAAATAAAAGGCATTTGATTGCTTATTGACAATGCGGCCTGCCGGTGGGCGGGCCGCTATCTTTACTTTTACTAAATACTAAGACAGATGAAAAAACTAAGGATTTTGATTTATGCAGCCATCATGGTCTTTGTGTTGTCTGCATTCAAGAGAGACGGCGTGGTCACCATTTTCATGATTGGCGACTCTACCATGGCAAACAAGAGCTTGAAGAACGGCAACCTTGAACGTGGCTGGGGGATGGCCCTGCCATGTTATTTTGACGACGGGATAAGGGTTGACAATCACGCCGTCAACGGGCGTTCGTCGAAGAGTTTCATAGATGAGGGCCGGTGGCAGAAGGTGGTCGAAAAGATAAAACCGGGCGATTACGTGTTTATCCAATTCGGTCATAACGACGAAAAGCCCAAGCCCGACAGGCATACAGAGCCCGGGTCGACATTCGACGAAAACCTCCGCAAGTTTGTGAGGGAGACCCGTGACAAAGGAGGGATACCTGTATTGTTCAATTGCGTCGTGCGTCGTAACTTCATGAAAGAGCCCCCAAAGAACGACGACGATGAGGCTTTGCGTAACACCACAGGCATGACCAAGGGCCAGAAGCCCGAAGACGAGGGCGACATACTGGTAGACACACACGGCGATTACCGTATTGCTCCAATGAATGTTGCCAAGGAAATGGGCGTGGCTTTTGTCGACGCGAATAAGATAACGCATGACCTGGAGCAGGGCCTTGGCCGCGAAGACTCAAAGAAACTTCACATGTGGTTCTATCCCGGCGAAGAGCCTTCTGTTCCGAAAGGCCGCCAGGACAACACCCATTACAATGTTTACGGCGCCCATGTGGTTGCCCGCTTGCTGGCAGACGCCGTGACCAAGGAAGTGCCCGCGTTGAAGAGGCACCTCTTGAATTATGACATTTCTGTGGCATCAAACGGTGTCGGCGATTATTTCAGCGTACAAGAGGCCGTTGACAAAGCTCCCGAAGGGAAGAAAACCACCATACAGCTGTTCCCCGGAGAATGGGAGAAGCCAAACATTCCTGAAGGCAAGAAGGTCAAGTTCATACTGCGTGACGGCGCAAAGTGGAAAGAATAAAATAATATTAATGCGTGTTTAATATTTGCACGGGTAATTATTTATGACTAACTTTGCATAGGATAAATAACTAAACAAATACAATTATGAAGAAGAAGTTTATTTGCTCCGTATGTGGTTACATCTACGAGGGCGAGGCAGCACCCGAGCAGTGCCCCATTTGCAAGGCTCCCGCATCTAAGTTTGTTGAGCTCTCTGACGACGGTCAGGCCACGTTTGCCACAATGCACGTGCTTGGCGCAGCCCGCAAGGAGGGTGCAACCGAAGAGATGATAAAGGACCTTGAGGCCCATTTCAACGGCGAGTGTGGCGAGGTTGGCATGTATCTGGCCATGAGCCGTCAGGCAGACCGCGAAGGCTACCCGGAGATAGCTGAGGCTTACAAGCGCTATGCATTCGAAGAGGCAGAGCACGCTTCCAAGTTTGCCGAGCTGCTGGGAGATGTCCTGAAGGACACCAAGAGCAACCTGCAGGCCCGTATTGCAGCCGAGAAAGGCGCTTGCGAAGACAAGTTCCGCATTGCCAAGAACGCCAAGGCTGCCGGCATGGACGCCACTCATGACACCGTTCACGAGATGGCAAAGGACGAGGCACGCCACTGCGCAGGCTTCATCGGCCTCTACGAGCGTTATTTCGGCGAGAAGAAATAAGCCACAGAACAATAAATAACAGTAATAGCCGTTTTATCATTATGATGAAACGGCTATTATTTTTCTGTCATATCATGTTGGTTTTCGTTGTGTTCGCCTCGTGCGACGACAACGACTCGTTCACTACCAACCCGTCGTCAATCCTCAGTTTCTCTAAGGATACGGTGTCGCTGGATACGGTTTTCAGTACCGTGCCAACGTCTACATACACCTTTTGGGTATATAATCACAACGATGATGGCCTGCGGCTCAGCCAGGTGCGCCTTGCCCGTGGCAACCAGAGCGGTTTCCGCGTGAATGTAGACGGCACATATCTCGACAACACCATGGGCAGCCTTGTGCGCGACCTTGAGGTAAGGGGGGGCGACAGCATACGTGTTTTTGTTGAGCTCACGTCGTCGCTTACCAACTCTTCCGACCCCCAGCTGGTGGAAGACAACCTCGTTTTCACCCTTGAGAGCGGCACTGAGCAGCGCGTCAACTTGCGTGCGTATTCCTGGGATGCCCTTCTGTGCCGCAACGTTGTGATAAGCCGTGACACAACGATAGCCTCGTCGAAGCCTGTCGTGGTGTATGGCGGGCTGACGGTTGACAGCGGCGCCACGCTAACGGTCACCGCCCCGACCAAGCTCTATTTTCATTCTGATGCCGGAATCGATGTCTACGGGCGTCTGGTGATAAGCGGGTCGGCCGGCAACGACGTCGTGTTGCGCGGCGACCGAACCGACCGCATGTTTGATTACCTGCCTTACGACCGCGTGAGCGGGCAGTGGCAGGGCATACGGTTCCGTCCTTCGTCTACGGGCAACACCATTGCTTATGCCGACATACACAGTGCCACCGACGGCATAGTGTGCGATTCGGCGGCTTACGACTCCATTTCGCCGCGCCTTTCGTTGGCCAATGTTACGATACACAATTGCAGAGGGGCAGGCATTAAGGCATACAATGCATACATAAAGGCCGAAAACTGCCAGATAACCAACACCCTTGGCGATTGCATGGCCATCTATGGCGGCAAGGCGTCTGTCTTGTATTGCACCCTTGCCCAGTTTTATCCGTTTGATGCCCAGCGTGGCGTGGCTTTGCGCTTCGCCAACAGGTATGGCGAGGCCGACTATCCGTTGCACCAGATGGAATGCCGCAATTCGCTCGTCACCGGCTATGCAAGCGATGAGATGATGGGCGAAACGGGCGACACGCTCGTTGCGTTCAATTACCGGTTTTACGATTGCATACTGCGCACGCCAACAATCAGCGACTCACTATTGCTTGAAAAGTTTGTCAATGTGGTTTTTGAAGTGCCCGAGGACACCGTCCAAGGCACCGACCATTTTGTCAACATAGACACCGACAACCTGTATTACGACTTCCACCTCGACTCGCTTTCAACAGCGCGCGGGCGTGCAAAAGCCATCGATGCCTGTCCGCTCGACCGTGACGGGCGTGAGCGCGGGCAGGCACCAGACGTGGGATGCTATCAGTATTTCGGGCGTGAGGGTGCTACATCTGGTCGTCGGTGAACGACAGCGGCATCAGCGTGTTGATTCCGTCTATCACATACACGTGGCTGGTGCCATAGAGCAGTATGCGTATTTTGCGCTTATGCCTGAATTCGGTTTCCACCAGCGCCTGCCTGCAACTGCCGCAAGGCGTCACCGGCTCGGCCAGCAGTCCGTCGGCGTTGCGCGCGGCTATGGCAATGGCCACGACCGGTGTTGAGGGGTATTGGGCCCCGGCGGCAAACAGGGCCGAGCGTTCGGCGCATATCGTTACGGGGAAAGCAGCGTTCTCCTGGTTGCAGCCTGTTATCTCCTTGCCGTTCTCCAGCAAGACGGCGCTGCCCACGCTGAAATGCGAATATGGCGAATAAGCGTTTTCGGTGGCTTTGATGGCCAGCGAAACAAGGTGCTGCTCGCTTTCCGACAGCTCGTTTGTCTGGCAGACCTTTATTGTCGATTTGAGTACTCTTTCTTCCATAATAATCCTAATTTTGTCGCAAATTTAATAAAAATGCTGTAGTAAATGGATTGTTTTGAGTATTTTTGCACGAAAATATAGTTCTTTATATGAAACGTCGATTTATCACTCTGCTTATGCTTTCTCTTTCAGTGTCGATGATGGCACAGATGAAGTGGAACCAGAGCTACCAACAATATTTTGACCAATATAAGGATTTGGCCATAGAGCAGATGATGAAATACCGCATCCCTGCCAGCATAACCCTGGCCCAGGGGGTGTTTGAATCGGGCGCCGGCAAGAGCGAGTTGGCCCGCCGCGGCAACAATCATTTCGGCATAAAGTGCCACGGTTGGCGGGGGGCAAAGACATATCATACCGACGATGCGCCAAACGAGTGCTTCAGGGCTTACAAGAATGTATACGAGAGCTACGAAGACCACTCAAAGTTTTTGGCCAACGGGCGGCGCTACAGCAATCTTTTCAGGCTCAAGATAACCGACTACAAAGGGTGGGCGCGCGGTTTGAAGGCTGCCGGCTATGCCACCAATCCGCAGTATGCCAACCGGCTTATCAACATCATTGAGCTTTACGGGCTTTACCGTTACGATACGGCCAAGAGCTACGACAAGTTCTTTGCCCGCCACGCCAAAGACCAGGCTGTCAACGGCATACTGCACGCCATATATGCATTCAACGACAATTACTACATAAAGGTGCGCCGTGGCGACACGTTCAACAGCCTTGCTGAAGAGCTTGACGTGTCTGCCCGTTCGTTGGCCAAATACAACGAGCTCGACCGCGATGCCGTGCTTTCGGAAGGCGACATTGTTTATCTGAAGAAGAAAAAGAAGCGCGTGCCAAAGGAGTTCAGGGGGCGCATACACTATGTGCGCCCGGGCGAGTCGATGTATAGCATAGCCCAGTTGTATGGCATACGCATAAAGTATCTGTACAAGATGAACCGTCTTTCGCCCGACTATCAGATTAAGCCCGGCGACGGCTTGCTGTTGAATTAGCCGAGTTGCGGCGGCGTGCGCCATGGGTGGCCGGCCCTGCGCCATGGTGTCGGCCCGATGGTTTCGGTTGCTGTTGCTTCGCGGCGTTTTCCGGCGGTGCACCGCATGATGGTTTCGTATGTAGAGACAGTTGTGGTGCATCGCCGTTTTTAGCCGTAAGGCCAGTCGTGCCTGCCCGTGCGTGTAGCTGCCGCCTGCCCATGGGGGCGACCCACTGCCTCGCCGTGCCTCATTATGCCCTTGTGGCAGCCAGTCTTCACAATTTGGCCGTATATACAAATGCGTCGCCGAACAGGCCTGTCAAGTCGACAGGGTTGCGGAACAGGCCGAACACGCTGCTGCCGCTGCCGCTCATCGAGGCATATACTGCGCCGAGCTCATATAGCTTTTGCTTTATGAGGCCAATTTCCGGATGCAGGGCAAACACCCCCTCTTCAAAATCGTTTGAGAGCCTCGAGCGCCACGTTTCTATCGGTTGCATCACTATTTCCCTGCATTTCACTTCTGTCTGCCTGGGCTTTATCCGCGAAAAAGCCTCTTTCGTTGATATTGGGATGTGCGGACAGACAATGCCTATGGTCAGCCCTTCCAGACTGAGGCCTATCGGCTCGAGCTTTTCGCCTATGCCTTCGGCGTATGCCGGCACTCCCATCAGGAAAAACGGGCAGTCGGCCCCGAGCCTTGTGGCATAGTCTTTCATTTCAGTGTCGCCCATGCCGAGGGCAAACATCCTGTCGAGCAGTTTTATCATGAATGCGCAATCGCTCGACCCGCCTCCCATGCCTGCCTGCGTAGGGATGCCTTTGTAAAGGTGGGTGTGTATGCGCGGCAGGTCGTAACGCTCTTTTATCAGGTTGTAGGCCCTCACCACCAGGTTGTCTTGTTCGTTGCCTTCGATGTTTATGTTAGTCACTTTTATGTCGCAGTCGGTGGCCGACGGGAACCCCTCGTCCATCGTTTGCACTTCCAGCGCGTCTTTCAGCGGGATGGGGTAGAATACGGTTTCCAGGTCATGGTAGCCGTCTGCACGCCGTCTGACGATGTTTAACCCCAGGTTGATTTTTGCTATCGGGAAATCTATCATGCTGCAAACTTACAAAAAAAAAGTGAAACCTGATAATGCTCCATGCCAATATTGTGGTTTGTGTGCATTGGTTTTCCACACCGGTATGCAGTGTTTCCAATGCCCGCCCGCCGCTTTGCGCTTTTGCCAGCCGCGAGTTGCCGGCTGTCGCGGTCGATGTCCTGATTGTTTACATCGCGGTCATGGTGCGCTGCTTTGGCCCGTTTCGTGTTGCCAAACGGCACGTGTTGCATGGCGTCGGGGCCTGTTTTGCGTTGCCAAATAGCCTGTTTCGCGCGGTGGCTTGCCTCGGCTTTGCAACCATTTGGCCGTCAGGCAGTTCGGCACATGGCCCCTCGTTGCATTAATTGTTTACACAATGCTTGTTTCGACTTGCCTGTGATGGTTCTTTATTTCGTAAATATTCAACACTTTTTGAAACTACATGTAGATATAATGATTTTATTTGTATATTTGCAAAAGATATGTTGCGCCCGTGTATATTAAAGCGAGCTCGCATTACTCACGTTTTCATTGTCTTTGCAAAATCCGGGCGTCAGAATCGAGGATGTGCCATATTGCAAGGTAGTGATTGCATGCTTACGGTTTGTCGGCCGGCGCACACACTTGAAACCATGGGGTAAAGAATGCCGGTTATGGGCAATGCAGACAATAACAGAAAAAGAAGCACATCGCGCAAAAAGGCGCAAAAGCCAAGCCGCCGGGCTGATTGGCTTTTGCGATTCAGTGCATTTCTGCGCTCCAAAATCGGCTTGGCGTTGTCTGTATTGTCAATTGCCGTTTTGGTGTTTGCCAACATCTTCCTTGACTCCCGCACAATGGTTTCAGTGCCTTCTTATGCCTTTTGGTTTGTCTGCCTCGCGTTTGGCATTGCGGCCTTGTTCCGATCGTGGTTTAAAAACACTGTCGGCAATGGCTTATGGATTCTGCATCTGTTTCTCGGGGTATTGGCTGGGGTGTTGTTTTTCAGCTTTGTCTGGCTCGTGTTCCTCGGGATCAACTATGCATGGCGAAGCCCTCAAAGCCATGTTTACAAAGCCGTGGTCGTTGATATCTATATGAAGCGTGCGGGGCGAAGCGTGCAGCATATCCTGTTGTTGCGTTTTGTAGGAAATGACATCACATATCCCTTAACCGCAACCGGCAGCGAATCCCAAACGGTAATGGTTGGCGACACTTGCAACCTGGAAATAACCAGAGGCTACTTAGGCTATTACATCATCAACGGCCATGAGTGGCAGGAGCGATATTTGGAGCCGATGGACAGTCTGCCCGATTTAAGGCATTTAATAGAATATTAACCAACATACAGCACCACAAATATGGACAATAAACTGAAACGCCTGGTAGAGCTTTGGCATGATGCAGACAACCATCACAGCATAATAGATCTGCTGGAGAAAATGCCAGAGCAAGAGCGTGATTTCGAAACAGTCAGCTTGCTTGCCCGTGCATACAACAATGTGGAACAATACCAGATGGCCTACCATCTGCTTAAGTCGGTGGCCGACGAGGGGCAGCACGATGAGAGATGGCATTTCCGTATAGGTTACGCCCTCTTCTACATGGACAGGTACGCCGAGGCATTGGAGCATTTCAAGGTGGCCGACAGGATGAGGCCCGGCGAAGGCGATACGTTGTATTTTATCAGGTTTTGCAACATACATCTGCCGCTGAGGAAGCGGGCCGACGATTTCTGGCAGTGGTTTTCTGCCAACGAAGAGCAGCTGGCTGGCATCGCCGAAAAACGTGATGCCGAAGCGGTGGCGGAAAAGGTAGACTTCATTGCAGGTGGAACGCGTTTGCTGGGCGACGATGTTCTTTTCAATATCGGAGGCGACCATGAGTTCAGTTTCTCCGTGAGTGGCGCCCACGAGTTGTTTCATGTTTACCCTTATGTCACATCGCGTATGCCCGACAGCCTGAAGAACAAATGGCGGGGTGAGCCTTTCATCCAATCAGCAGGCGGCTCTTTTTCGTTGCGCATGGGTGGTAAGGAGGTGTATATGGACGATGTATGGGTTGCGGCCGATTATGACAAAGGCGGCAATTGTTTCACCATATCATTCTATAATGAGAGTCTTGTGGCGTTGGAGGCGGAACAGCGCATGGGCATGTTCATGCTGATGCTGGACAATATGCTCGGCGAAGGCGTCGCCTGTCTGTATATAAATGATGTGAAGCTGGCGCAGGGCATTGCCGATGGCATGGTGAGGCTGACCGAGCTGCGCCGGCTCATGGCAGAAACCGTTGAGGCCGGTGGGCGCAAGTTTGTGGAAAGTCCGGCCGATTCTTATGCCACATACATGCGAACGCCGGAGCAGAGCAATGAATTGCGGTTCGACGTGACGGTTGGATCCACCTGCTTCATGCCTTTGGTTTCAGAGTATTATTCAGGCTCTACGGGCATATTCGACCGCTTGAACGGTTTCGGGGCACATGCAGCCTTCATCGCATTTCCTGCTGGAGCGGATGGCGGCGACGATTCGGTCAATGAGGCTCTCAGCTTCCGCCACGACCTTGAAGACATGATAGAAAACGACGTGCTTGCCCCCGAGGGGCTGGGGCGTGTGATAGGCGGAGCCATGGGGCGCGACTATTGTTACATCGACTTGATTGTCTTCGATGTGGAAGCCTGCTTTGACAAACTTAAGGCTCTGCTCAGTCGGTATCCCGGACGCAAGTTCTACCTTTCCGATTTTCGCAAGAATGGGGAAATATACAGTTTGTCGGAGCCGGAGGAAGGCTGCGGCAACGATGGCCACGATGCTGGGCAAGCCGACGCAGCCAGCATTCCGGCTGACGGCGCATCCACCGGCAGACAGGCGGCAACAGCGCCCGACAAGGGTTACACCGGCGAAGAAGCCGAGGCCGTAAGAAAGCACATCGAGCGCTTTCTGGGCAAGTATGACAGTGTGTTCCTGGGGGCGCGCACCGACAGGCTCACGGTAGACATCTGCATCATCCCCCCGACCGATGACAACAGTTGCTACACATTGGTGACCATGGGCATGGGGGCGCATGTCATGAATGTGCCCGACAATCTGGCCGACGAGCACCTCGAGAGGGCCGAATTGGCAATATCGTTGCCGGCAGACTGGAAACTTGATGCCGAGTCGCTTGCCGACAACGCCTGGTATTGGCCTGTCCGTATGCTCAAAGACACCGTGCGCTTCCTGCTGACCAACAATGCGTGGATAGGCTGGGGCCATACGCTGAGCTTTGACAATGGCCCTTTTGCCGCCAATACCAAGTTGGCTGCGGCCTTGGTGATACACTTGCAGGGAGTGGGCGAGGGAGGTGGCAACTGCAGGTTGCCGTCGGGCTCGCTGGTCAATTTCTATCAGCTGATACCTGTTTACCCTGAGGAATTAGACTATAAAGCCAAGCATGGGGCCGGAAAACTGTTGGAAGAGCTGGCCGGGTTGAGTTATCTCGTAAATCCGAATCGGGTCAATGTCTTTAACCTGCTTGGCTTGACAGACACCGCTCCTGTGACAGAAGATGCCTGGGAGGCTGTGGCCAATCCGCAAGAGGGCACAAGGGCAGAAGTGGTGGAGCACATAGCCCGATATTTCGGTGACCCCGCAGAATGCTTCAGCGAAGTGTCCGAACCCGATATCCCGTTGCAAGTAGTGGTGGTAAAGCCGCGAAAGAAACACGACTATTACACGCTGCTGACCCTTGGCATGAGCGATTACGCATTGGGCAACACACCTGGCAGCGAAGGAGAGGCTTGCCGTCAGGAACTGCTGATAAACCTGCCGCCCGACTGGGACATGAACCGCGGCGACTGGAGCGACGAGAGCCGCTACTGGCCGGTGAGGCTGTTGCTGGCTTGCGCGCGCCTGGCCATCAGGCAGCGCACGCCGTATGAATGGGGCGAGGTCAATGACCAAACACGCAGTTTCTGTGAAGGCACCAAGCTCTGTGCCGCCATCTGGCTGTCGCCGGGCGTATTCGGTGAGGAGTCTTTTACGAGGGAGCTGAATGCCGGCGGCGAGGTGGAATTCATGCAGGTGATTCCGCTGTATGCAGAAGAGTCGGCACTGGCCGCCAAGGAAGGCGTTGACCGTATGCTTGACTGTTTTCCCGACGATCTGCTCGAAGTAATCAACCCGCTGAGGGCTAATGCCGTTGCCGACGCAGAGACGGTGGGCTACGACCCGTCGGAAATAGACAATGCCGACAAGCACATGCGCATTGCTGCCGACAACAGTCTTGACATTGAGCCTTTGGCCGCCTTCAACCATATCGCCATCTACCTGCGCTGGTGCATAGAGCGCGGGCTGATGAGCCGTCCGTTTCTTTTCAAGTACAACGATGTGGCCGACGCCGTAAGGCAGGGCCACAGCCCCGACTTGAGGATGTTGCTGCGCGACGACCCCGATTTCGGCGGCAGACTTACATCGTTGAGCCTTGATCACAAGGGAACCCGCTTCACCGAATGGTACAATTTTGAAAACCGTTCAACCCCATACGAGTACATAGACGACATCAAGGCATACGCCGACGGCTTGATAGAGGCTGAAGGGAATGGCGGAGCCGCCGCCTCGGAGTTTTCTTACCTGCTGTTGCCATGGTCTGAAAGGTATTATCAAGACATGGCAAAAGTAATTGACAGGCGTTTTGAAGAGTGGACAGCCCGCAGTGGCGGCGACGGCGACAGCTTGCATGAAGGCCTCGTGCCGACGATTGAGATAAGGCCCTTGCTCAACGACTGGGCCGAAGCCGACATGTGCATGGCCAGCGACAGAATTGTTGTCGAAGGCATGAAGGTGGGGTATTGCTACCGTGAGCGGCCGTTGCAGTCTGACCGTGGTTGGAACAGCGGATGGGTGTTCTTCGCAAATGACAACGATGACGATGACGAGGGCAAGTTGAGGTATTATCCGCTAAACACTGTTTGCAACTTCGACCCTGACATAATCGGGCTGCTGGGAAGCCAATACGGCAAGGTGTTCTATCGTGATGAAACAGGCCGTTTCGTGGAAGACGCAGGCGACGATGCCGATGGCGGCGACCAGGGTTGTGCAAACCCGTTGGAGACAGATGCGGAACAGATGGCCGGAGACACCGTGGCGGAATCGATATTGTTTGAGGGCAAGGCCATGCTTTCTGTGCCCGATTGGAGCCGGGAGGACTTCTTGCGTGGGGTGAACGACAAGGGGCACATTGTAGAGCCGTGCACCGGCGACGGCGATGCCGCTCACATGTTTACAGTGGATGGCATCCGTGTGGCTGTGTCGGTGTCGCATTGTCCGATTCCACAAGACGAGGCTGTTGGCATGGCCCGGCGCAATGATGAATGGCCGTTGGCGGTTGAGATGGCCAAAAGCCATGTGGCCCACGCAGTAATATCTGTTTATGCCAATGAAGAATCATTGTTGGAGTGTGGCCGGCTGTACGCCGGGCTGATGGACGTCTGTTGCCATTTGCCCAACGTGTCAGCCATTTGCCCAAACGGCGTTGCCTACGAGCCGCAACAGTATTCGGCCCTTGCCGGGGCAGTAGATGGCGATGAGCTCCCTGTTCAATGCTGGATTTGGGTAGGCACATACAAAGGCAAGGCCGGGATCTGCGCCTACACCTTGGGCATGGGTGCCTTTGGTAAAGACGAGATGGAAGTGCTTGATTCGCATCTGTCATCATCGGAAGTGCGTGATTTTCTTGTGAACATGGCGTCGTATGTGATTGAATGTGATGTAGAATTGCATGATGGCGAGACCATCGGTCGAACGAAGAACGAACAGATGACCGTGAGCAGGAGCACGGGAGTGGCGTTGCCCGACAGAATGACAATAAAGTTTGGCTACGAGAAATCGGACGATGGCATGACGGACGCAGTTGATTCGGAAGACATTCTTATGGACGACGCTGCCCGCCATCTGGAAACTCTGCATGAAAAGAACCTGCCGGTAGAGGAAATTACGGCTTACAACCATTTGGCCATATACCTGAGATGGTGTGTTGAGAACGACCTGATGAGTGAGGCGTTTACGCGGGAATACGGCGCGATGATAAACAGCGTGAAACAAGAATTGGCGTTTGCAGATTTGCGTCCGTTTGTTCGCGACGAACTCGGGGGCCGCCTTACTGTTTCACTATTCAATGAAGAAGGCATGGCTTTTGCAAGGTATTATTACGGGGATGTGTTTGCCCCGCATTTCCCGTCGGACATAGACGACTATGCACTGGCATATTTCGGCCCTGCACGTTACCACTCTGATGAGTTCAAGGACGAGGCATACCTTTTCATTCCTTTCGATGACGACTATTACCAGGACATGGCTTCAACCATTGAGAGGCATTTCGAGCACTGGCAGAATCAGGACTATGATGAGCATACCGTCGAGCCTTCGCCTTTGGCTAAGGCATTGATGGCATATTTGGACTGCCCGTGCCTATACTTTCCATCGTTTAAAGACGACGACCCAATTGCGTCGGCATACGGTTATGAGCGACGGTTGGGCGTGCGCGAGGGATACTTTCCTGTGCTTGTTGCCGTTGATGAGAAGCTGTTGGATGCACTGATATCAAACTCCGGGGCTGCGAAAGCCGGTGCTGATCAATATGAGTTAGACATTGAAAGTGTAAGGCGTTACCGAGAGAAGGTGCTGTCGATGACTCCCGGCGATGGCAAGGCTTTGTTTTCAGGGCTGGCGGCCGAAAGCGGCCCATTGGTGCCCGAAACAGGCAATATGGTTGACGGCGACGGGAATGACCTGGGCTTTGTCATTGACGGGCAAGGTCGTCCGCCATATTGGAATGATGATACGCAGATGACTTACCCTGTGATTCTGGCCATGATACCCGTAAGAAACCCATGGGAGATATTTGCATACATTCCGTTTGGCGGGTTTGGCGGTTGTGCATCGGAAGCGAGTGTGATGGCTGTAGCCAAGTATTGGTATGATTGCCACGGCGCAGTGGCTTCGGTGGTAAGCCACGATAAACTTGAGTTTGATGTGCCGGTGCCCGTGGCCGGCGATGATGCAATGGTGTTGGCCGGTGAGCAACTGGGCTTTTGCAGCTCGTTGGTGCAGGACGGATGGACAGAGGTGACATTGGCGGACGCATTGCGCAAATTGAGGAAATGGCGATTCCGGTGGCATGAATGAGTGGGTTTGCCATAGGCATTTGTGGCGGGAATGTCAGTGACGCCTGTTGCAATCATACGTAGTGTAAAGCATTATGCAATAAGAAAGAGCCCCCGACAGCCTAATAAAGGCTGCCGGGGGCTCTGGTTAATGTGGGTAGGCAAAGCGCCGGGCACTCATTTTGCCATTGTCATTGCATGTTACTTGCCACGCAGTGCGGCCAGTGAGTCTTTCAGAGCGGCAATCTTTTCCTCACTGTCTTTTTGCTTCTTGCGCTCCATGGCCACAACAGCCTCGGGGGCATTGGCCACAAACTTCTCGTTGGAAAGCTTTTTCTTGATGCCGGCCAGGAAGCCCTCAAGGTGCTTGAGCTGGGCTTCTTGCTTTGCAATCTCGGCCTCAACGTCAATCATGTTGCCAAGAGGCACGGCAAACTCGTCGGTGCCCACCATGAAGGTTGCGGCTGTTGCGTCTTTCTCGTTTACCACGTCTATCGCACCAACGTTTGCCATCTTGGCTATGATGCAGTTGTAAGCGGCATACTTGTTGCTCCCTACAGCCTGGAGGTTGAGCTCATCTTTGGTAGGTATGTTTTTCTGGTTCCTTACCGTGCGTATGCCGCTGACAATGAGTTTCACGCTTTCTATGTCGGCAAGCAGCTTGGCGTCGGCATCCGTCATCGGGCTTACCTCAAGTTTGTCACGCATAATCGACTCGCCGTCCTTGCGCTCGTATATGTGTTGCCACAATTCTTCGGTGATGAAAGGCATGAACGGGTGCAGCATTTTCAGCAGCGTCTCAAAGAACTTAAGCGTTGCGTCGAGTGTGGCAGAGTCTATCGGCTGTCCGTAAGCAGGCTTGATCATCTCAAGGTACCAACTGGAGAATTCATCCCAGAACAAACGGTAGACGGCCATCAATGCCTCGGATATGCGGTATTTGTTGAACAGGTCGTCAACCTCAGCGTTGGTCTGGCGGAGTTTGGCGGCAAACCAATTCACTGCAATAGCGTTGGCTTCGGGCTGTTCGCCCTCGCACACCTCCCATCCCTTGACGAGGCGGAAAGCGTTCCATATCTTGTTGTTGAAGTTGCGGCCCTGCTCGCACAGTGTCTCGTCAAACAGTATGTCATTGCCTGCAGGTGCCGAAAGCATCATGCCCATGCGCACACCGTCGGCCCCGTATTTGTCGATAAGCATTATCGGGTCGGGGGAGTTTCCAAGGCTCTTCGACATCTTGCGTCCCAACTTGTCTCTCACAATGCCGGTGAAATACACATGCTTGAACGGCAGCTGGCCACGGTATTCGTATCCGGCCATTATCATCCTGGCCACCCAGAAGAATATGATGTCGGGGGCGGTGACCAGGTCGCTGGTGGGATAATAGTAGTTTATCTCTTCATTGTCGGGGTTGTTGATGCCGTCGAACACCGATATCGGCCATAGCCACGACGAGAACCAGGTGTCGAGGCAGTCGTCGTCCTGCACTAAGTCGGCCGGTGTCAGCGACGGGTTCTTTTGCTTTGCCATCGCAAGGGCCTTCTCAGCATTTTCCGCAACAACAAAATCTCGCTTGCCTTCGCTGTCGGTGAAATAGTATGCGGGTATGCGGTGGCCCCACCATAGCTGTCGGCTGATGCACCAGTCTTTGATGTTCTCTAACCAATGGCGGTAGATGTTCTTGTATTTCGGAGGATAGAACTGGATTTCATCGCTCATGACCGGCTCCAGCGAAAGGTCGGCAAAGTGCTTCATCGAGAGGAACCATTGGGTTGAAAGCTTTGGTTCTATAGGCACATTGGTGCGTTCGGAGAAGCCCACCTTGTTGTTGTAGTCTTCCACTTTCTCCATAAGGCCGGCTTCGGTCAGGTCTTTGGCAATCTGTTTGCGCACATCCATGCGGTCCATGCCCACGTAAAGGCCGGCAGCTTCGCTTATTGTCCCGTTGTCGTTGAATATGTCTATTGTGTCGAGATGGTGCTTCAACCCTAACGCATGGTCGTTGATGTCGTGCGCAGGCGTCACCTTAAGGCATCCCGTACCGAAGTTGATGTCGACATATTCATCTTCAATGACAGGTATCTCGCGCCCTACCAGAGGCACGATGACGTGCTTGCCCTTGAGCCATTGGTTCTTCGGGTCGTCTGGGTTTATGCACATGGCGGTGTCACCCATGATGGTTTCCGGGCGTGTCGTTGCCACAATGGCGTAACGGCCTGGCTCTTCTACCACCTTGTAGCGCAGGTAGTAAAGCTTGGAATGCTCATCCTTATATATCACTTCCTCGTCGGAGAGTGCCGTCTGGGCCTTTGGGTCCCAGTTGACCATGCGCACTCCACGGTAGATGAGGCCCTTGTTGTACAGGTCGCAGAACACTTTGATAACGCCTTCAGAGCGTTTGTCGTCCATAGTGAATGCCGTTCTGTCCCAGTCGCAGCTCGCGCCAAGCTTCCTTAATTGTTTCAATATGATGCCGCCATGCTCATTCGTCCAATCCCAGGCATGCTTAAGAAACTCGTCACGGGTAAGGTCTGATTTCTTCAGGCCTTGCTCGGCCAGCTTGTTTACGACCTTGGCCTCTGTCGCAATCGACGCATGGTCGGTGCCAGGAACCCAGCAGGCATTTTTCCCTTCCATCCTGGCGCGCCTCACCAAAATGTCCTGTATGGTGTTGTTCAGCATGTGGCCCATGTGCAAAACGCCCGTAACGTTAGGTGGGGGGATGACAATGGTATACGGTTCGCGACCATCTGGCTTGCTACTGAACATCTTGTTGTCCATCCAATACTTGTACCATCTGGCCTCAACGGCTTGTGGTTCGTATTTGCTTGCTAATTCCATATCTGTATGTTTTATAAATTTCAGAATAAAAACGATGCAAAAGTAATAATTTTCCATGGATTTTTAGTACTTTTGCACATTAAATATTTGCTATGCATACAAAAGAGGAGAAGATGAACGCCTTTGGGCGTCTGCTTGACGTATTGGACACGCTGCGCGTTGAATGCCCTTGGGACAGAAAGCAAACAAACCAAAGTCTCAGGCCCAATACAATAGAAGAGGTGTACGAGTTGTGCGATGCCTTGCTCAACGAAGATGAGCCTAACATCTGTAAAGAGTTGGGCGACGTCTTGCTTCATGTGTGTTTTTATGCCAAGATTGCCGATGAGAAGGGTCAGTTTGATGTGGCTGATGTATGTAACAGGCTTGCCGACAAGTTGATTTTCCGCCATCCGCATGTCTATCACCCTTCGCAGGTTGGAGCGCCCGAACCAAAACCGTTGCCCTACGGTGAGGACGCTGCAGGGCAAAAGCAGGAGTCTGCTGTGTCTACGGCGCAGCAGGTGATTGAAAACTGGGAGCAGATAAAGCTTAAGGAAAAGAATGGCAACAAGAGGGTTCTGTCCGGAATACCCGCTGCACTGCCATCGCTGATAAAGGCATATCGCATACAAGAGAAGACACGAAACGTCGGCTTTGATTGGGAAGACAAAGGTGATGTGTGGTCAAAGGTGCGCGAAGAGCTTGGCGAACTGGAGGCAGAATTGCGTAAGGAAGACAAGGCGCGGTCTATGGAAGAGCTCGGAGACTTTATCTTCAGCGTAATCAACGCGGCGCGTTTGTATCATCTCAACCCTGATACAGCCCTTGAGAATGCAAACAAGAAGTTTATCCGGCGCTTCGAATACATCGAGGATCATTCAATAAAATCAGGCAAGCCATTGACTGAGATGACCATTGCCGAGATGGATGATTTGTGGAATGAGGCAAAGAAAAACGAGAAAAAACAATAGAAAAAATTTGTTCTGGGCTTATGAGAGTATCTGTTGTGGTTAAATGCATGTTCGCTTTGGCGCTGCTGTCAGGGTGTCGGGGCGAGAAAAAAAAGAATCTAGTCATTAACCAGATTCCCAAGGCTGCAGTGGAGGTTGATTCAACCGTATATGGCGTATGCGGCTTGGGAACGGCCATGAATACTCTCGAACTGATAACAGACAATGGCGATACAGTCTCTTGCCAGTTGTCGGCAGCCGACAGCAAAGGAAATGTCGTCGGAGGATTGTCTGTCGGTGACAGGATGGCTGTTGTCGGTGTGACTGACAAAGATGAAGGTTTTGTGGCAAGCAAGGTTATAAATATCACGTCTTTGCTCGGCAAATGGGCGAACATACGTGAGTCTTTTGAGATTTGCGATGGCGGACTTGTCAAAAGCAGCGTTAAGGAACAGACACCACGCACGGAATGGAAGATATTGAATGGCAAGCTGTTGCTGTCAAAGGACACGTTTGACATATCATTCATCGGGCCCGATTCGCTTCACTTGAAGCGCGCCGGCGTGGTTTACGGATACAGGCGATTGCCCTTGGGAACACTTCGATAGAACAGATAAGTCAAATGTATGTTGCCGTTTAGAGTTCACATATTGGGATGTGGCAGTGCTTTGCCAACATTGCGCCATCATGCATCTTCGCAAGTGGTTGAAATAAGAGACAAGCTATTTCTGGTAGATTGCGGCGAGGGATGCCAGATGCAGTTGAGGCGTTCCAGGCTTGGATTTACCAAAATCAACAACATCTTCATATCGCATCTGCATGGCGACCATTGCTTCGGATTGATAGGCCTGATATCCACCTTGGGCATGTTGGGCCGTACGGCACCGCTAAATGTCTATGCGCCATCTGATTTCGAATCCATGCTTTATGCACAGATTGACACGTTTTGTGGCGGATTGGGTTACGAGGTAAGGTTTGTCCCGTTGGATACGGAGGTAAAAACAATAATATACGACGACAGAAGCCTAAGCGTTGAGACGATACCATTGAACCACCGTGTGCCTTGCTGTGGCTTTTTGTTCAAGGAAAAGCCAACGCTGCCACATATCAGAAGAGACATGATTGACTATTACGGCATACCCGAAAGTCAGATTAACAACATAAAGAACGGTATGGACTGGGTGATGGAAGACGGTGACGTCATTCCGAACTCAAGGTTGGTAACCCCTGCAGATCCTGTCAGGAGCTATGCCTACTGCAGCGACACAAAGTATATGCCGCAGCTGAGCCAGGCATTGCGAGGCGTCACCACACTTTACCATGAGAGCACTTATGGAGAGGACAACAAGAAAAATGCCGAGAAGTATTACCATTCCACAGCGTCGCAGGCCGCCACGGTGGCCCGGGATGCCAATGTCGGCCAACTGATTCTGGGGCATTTCTCGGCACGTTATAATGACGAAAGCATATTGCTGGAAGAGGCGAAAAGTATCTTTGCCAATGCCTTTTTGGCAAAAGAAATGGCCATATTCAACGTATGAATTGCCATAATATTGTGTTTTCCCGAAATAAATTTTGTAGTTTGCAAGGAAAATATTATATTTGCAAACAAAAGGCAGAGATTTATGAAAAGATATATATTGGCAATGGCATTTATCATCATGTGCGCTGTGACATGTCCGCTTACGGTCGCAGCTTGGGATTATGATCCAGACATTCAAGAGCAGATGGATGCCGACAACATAAACATTACTGTGAATGGTATGACTTTGAATGTTGCCGGGGCCAGTGGGCAGGTGCTCGAAGTCGTTTCGCTTACAGGCAGAAAAGTGGCATCAGTAAAGATAGAAAGCCAATCGCAACGTGTTGAACTTAATATTCCTAAAGGTTGTTATATCTTGAAGATAGGGAAGGTCGTACGGAAAGTGTCACTTCGTTGATACTGACATGCATAATTGCCTTTCTCTTTTCCGCGTGCAGCGACAGGCCCGAGAATACTAATAAGGATATTACCATCGAGGCGTTTTCAGGTTTGAGGACGCCTGTTTTTTCTTTGCGTAATAGTGAAATAAGGCATCAGGTGGAGAGTATGTGCTACTCCTTTAAGCCTGAATTTGCCGGAGACAGGTTTGCGAACAACTATTATTTGGCCGGAGGAGATTATCTGTGGATAGATCGCAGCGGGGTGGATAGTTGTGCAGACACCCTGCTGTCGGTATTAAGGACAGTCGCAGATGTCGGCTTTGACGAGCGTTCTTTTTTCGTAGACGCCATAGAGTCGGACCTCGAAAAGGTGCGCAACCTCGAGTTTGACGATTCTGTCAATATCATTAGCCATGTGTTCGCCCGTTTGGAATACAACCTCACCCGAGCATGCATGAGGTATTATATAGGCATGCGTTATGGTTTTGTCAACCCGACCTACCTTTTCAACCATCTTGATACGCTCGACGATTCGTCGGACTCTGCCACTCCCCGGTTCGAGAAGTTGTTTGACATAGACATCGAACACCCGGGTAAAAAAGACGTAGAGCATGTGTTGAACAGTATTAGGGGGCATGAGCTTGGAATGCTGTTTGACAAGATTGAACCCGATTCTTATTTGTATTCACAGCTCAAAAAGCAACTCGCCTTGGCCTCGGGCAGCGCCCGTAACACAGTGATTTGCAACATGGAACGTTGCAGGTGGCGCATGGCCGATGGCTTGCAGGATGTGAACAAAAGAGTGATAGTCAACATACCGGCATTCCATCTCTACGCTTACGGCGAAGGCAAGGCCATAGACATGCGCATAGGTTGCGGTACGCGCAAGACCAAGACGCCCCTTCTGTCGAGTTGCATTAACCGTATGGATGTCAATCCGGTGTGGAACATACCGATGAGCATTATCCGTAAGGATATAGCACCGCGCGCAACCGACACCGCTTACTTTGCCAGGAACAGGTATTATGTGGTAGAGCGGAAGACGGGCGAGCGGGTGGCGCAGAGTGATGTCACCACGTCAATGCTCGAGAGTGGCGACTACCGTGTCGTGCAGGAGGGTGGCGAAGGCAATTCGCTGGGCAGAATCATCTTCAGGTTTCCGAACGATTTCTCGGTGTTTTTGCACGACACATCGAGCAAAGGGGTGTTCACGCGCAACATCCGCAGCGTTTCCCATGGTTGCGTGAGGGTTCAGGAGCCATTTGCGCTGGCCGAGTTCTTGCTTGGCGACGTCGACGAATGGCAGCTTGACAAGTTGCGTATATCAATGGGGATTCCGCCGACAACCTTGCGGGGACAGCGTTATGTAGACGACAGCGACGGCGAAGCACCCTCGCTTGTAAGGTCGCTTAAGGTAGAGCCGTGCGTTCCGTTGTACATCGTTTACTACACAATGTTTGCTGATACCGACGGGCGCTTGTGTACATACAATGACATCTATGGGTTTGATGATGTGATTTTCAACAACATTAAACCTTTGGTTGTCCCGGGCGTCAAAAAATAAAGCAAGTGGGAACAATTGATGAGAAGCAGATCGTCAGGCTATTGTCAGCGCCCGAAACACAACGTAAGGGCTTTGAAATAGTTGTGCGCCAATACAGCGAGCAGTTGTATTGGCAGGTCAGGCGTATTGTTTTGACCCACGAAGATGCCAATGACGTGATGCAGAACACATTTGTCAAGGCCTGGAGTCACCTCGATTCGTTCCGCAACGACTCAAAGCTCTCAACGTGGCTTTACAGGATAGCAATAAACGAAAGCCTGGATTTCATGCGCAGGAAGAAAAACATGGATGCGGTAAGTGCCGACGATGCCGATACGGGAGTTGCCAACATGCTGCTTGCCGACAAGTATTTTGATGGCGATCAGACCCAGGCCATGTTGCAACAAGCCATTTCCCAGTTGCCCGACGTGCAGCGTACTGTTTTCAATCTCCGTTACTTTGAAAACATGAAATACAGCGAGATAAGCAAGATTCTGTCTACTTCCGAAGGGGCACTGAAGGCCTCATACCATATCGCAGTGAAGAAAATAACCGACTATTTTAAATTGCATGATTAAACCATCAGTGCCTTTATGCGTCAAACACATAAAGGATAAATCATGATGGAGAGAGAAGAATATATCAGAAGTAGGGCAGGCAAAGAGAACCCGTTCCGTGTTCCCGAAGGCTATTTCGAAGGATTGGCCTCGCAGGTGATGGCCAATTTGCCCGATCGCGATGCAGCTCCGGTGCGTACAGCACGGACTTACAGGCTGCGGTTGCGGGCTTGGATATGTACGGCTGCTTGTGTTTGCATCGGTATGTTTGGCGCTGTTATGTATTTTGCCGATAGTGGCAATGTTGGCGTAAGCGCGCCAGACAGCAGCGTGGCCGCCGATGCTCAGTCGGCCAGCTATGATAGTTATGATGAGGCTGTGGCCGATTACATGATGATTGACAACGCCGACATCTATGCGTATCTCACAGATGCCTCTTTTGAGTAAAGGCCATGGAAGGCCATGACATTCTATTTTATGGTTAAAGATATTTAGTAATTATGATTAGCAAGCGTAGTATATTCATATTGTTGATGGCATTTGTGGTTGCCATGCAGACACATGCGCAAGACAAGCGCCCCAAATTCTCACCCGAGAAGTTCAAAGCCGACATGGAGCAGTTTATCGTCAAGGAGGCTTGCCTGACGCCCGAGGAGTCGGCAAAGTTCTTTCCTGTCTACGACGAGATGCAGAAGAAGCAGCGCGCCGTGTTCAGCAGGATGCGCCGGGTGGGGCGTGTTAAGCCGACTGACGAGGAGGGATGCCGCGAGGCAATAGAAAAGCGCGACCGCCTGGAGCTCGACTTAAAGCAAATTCAACAGACGTATCACAACAAGATGATGACCATAATACCGGCCAGCAAGCTGTTTGATGTCATTAAGGCCGAAGACAAGTTTCACAGAAGAATGATGAACAGATACAATCGTCCTCAGCGTCAGAACAAGCACAAAGACAAGTAACGTTTGTTCTTTCGCCGCATAGCGAGGACATGGTTTCATTAAAGTGTAATTATATTTTTGTAATGGCATAGCCACAGCGCCGTGGCTATGCCATTGTTTTTTTGCCTTTGTAATTATGTGGTTCTGGCGTTGCCGCCAATTGCGCTTGCCTTGTACGCGGGTCGGGGCCAGCCTGACGCCGTGCGCTAATGGCCCGGTTGTCGACTGTGTTCGGGCAGGCGTGCCACCGGCACGGGCGGCAACCATAGGCTCGGCCCTGCCCACTGCCAACCTGGCGTGACCGCCATGCCCAGACGGTAAGCCCAGCCTGCATGGTCATGACAATCTGCACCGAAAGTATGTCTCAGCCATGCAATCTGGCAACGAGGTCTCCTTTCACTTTATGCCCCTTTTGTTCAGCGCCTCCGAATACCTGGCCGCATTCTTCAAGTGCTCTTCATACGTTTTGGCAAAGTTGTGCGTTCCCGAGAAATCCTCCTTGGCGCACATATACAGGTAGTCGTGGTCAACGTGGTTGAGCACGGCGTCTATGCCGGCTATCGAAGCCACCTTGATTGGCCCGGGGGGCAGTCCGGTGTTTTTGTACGTGTTATACGGGCTGTCGATATACAGCAACTTGTGGTAAATGCGGCGCAAACCAAAGTCTTTCCATGCAAATTTGATGGTCGGGTCGGCCTGTAGGGGCATGCCCGCCTTTATGCGGTTGTAATACATGCCGGCAATCATGGGCTTCTCGGCGTTGTTGGCTGTCTCCTCGTCGATGATGCTTGCCATCGTGGCCACCTGCACGGCATTCATCCCCATGGCCTCGGCCTTCTGCCTGCGTTCTTCGTTCCAGAAGTCGCGGTGCTCCTTTTTCATGCGTTCCATAAACTTGTCCATGCTCACATTCCAGTAGATGCTGTATGTGTTGGGTATGAACAGCGCAACTACAGTTGTTGTGTCGTAACCGTATTTGGCGCAGAAAGCCGAGTCTTTGAGTGACTTTGCTATCGTGGCACTGTCAATCATCAGCTTGCCAGACAGCAGTTTGGCCAGTCGTTCGGTTGTGCGTGCCTCGGGTATAGTGAGGCTTATTGGCGACTGAACGCCGTTCTTTATGTGCCTGAACACCATGAAAGCCCCTTCGCCGGGGTTTATTGCGTAGCGTCCGGTGTGTATGTTTTGTCCGTATTCGCTGTGGCGGGCCAGAGTCCTGAAGCCGGTTAGCGAATGATAGTTGGCCACGTCGGCCAGCTTGGCAAACACGGAGTCTTGTGTGTCATCATCATCGATATAAACGTATTGCACCGTTTCTTTGTTCGAGAAATCGGAAAAGAAGTAATAGTATAGCGCGCCTATTATCAATAATATGCACGCAAAGGCTGTATAAAGGTAAAGCCTTGATTTCTTTGATTTCATGTGTCTGAAGATTGATTAACGCGGCAAAGATACACCATTTTTCAAAATCGAGGAAATGTTTTGCGGTTTTTTTGCTGCCATTGCTGCCCAATATTTCCATTGCCGGCCGTGCTGTTGCACAGCGTAATAGGGCAAGCTGCAATGTGGCGGATGCTGCAAGCGCTCCTTGTCATGCTAATTTATTTGGCACAAGGTTGCCGGTTAAGCTAAAAAAGCCCATGCCATTGAGTTTTTATTTATATATGATTGCCGTTAAGTTGTTTTTTTTCGTAATTTTGCATTGACGAAACGATGATGGAGTGATGAAACTACGATTTAGTCTTAAATATCTCACAGAGTGGGGTGAGAGCCTGTTTGTCGTCATAGAGTATGTCTGTTCAGACGGGCGGTCGCGTAGGAGCGAAGTCCGCATGGACACTGCCGACGGGTGCCTCTGGGCGGTAGAGACGTCGGCCATTGACTCGCGTCGCCATCCGGTCACCATGTTCAAGTATGCATATCAGCTGCGCAACAACAATGGCGATGTGCTTAGGGAGGAGTGGAATCTGATTCCGCGCATCATACCTTACCACGCATCAAACGATTACGTGATGCTTGACTCGTGGCGTGACATACCGCTGCAGCAACATCTATATACAAGCGCATATCTTGCCACTGTGCATGGAAGCATGGGCGAGAGGTTTGTGCCACTCGACGTGGCGTTGTTCCGCAAGACCATATTGTTTTCGGTGTCGGCCCCACAGTTGTCGAAAGGCCAGGCCGTGGCCTTGTGCGGCAGCCACCCCGTGCTTGGCAATTGGAGCACATCGCGCTATCTCAAGATGCAGTATTCAGGACAAACGATGTGGATGCTGCCCGTAAACGCCATTGGAATAGACAGGCAGCTCGAATACAAGTTTGTGGTTGTCAACGAAGAGACCGGCGATTTCGTGGCTTGGGAAGAAGGCAACAACAGGACTTTGGACAGCAGCCAGAGTGCCGACGGGCAAGTAACCGTGTGCGACGGCGGGCTGCTCAGGGTGTGCGAGTCTATGTGGCGGGTGGCCGGCGTGGCTGTTCCCGTATTCTCGTTGCGCAGTGCCCACTCTTACGGCATAGGCGACTTTGGCGACCTGAAGCTGCTGGTAGACTGGGCCGTGGCAACGGGCATGAAGGCTATACGCACGTTGCCCGTAAACGATACGGGGGCTTTCACGGGCCAGATGGCCGTTTGCCCCTACGACATAATGTCTGTAAATGCGCTCAATCCGGAATATGTTGACATCGATGCCCTGGGCGATTTGCCTGACAGGGCGGCCATGGTCACGTTTCACAAGCAGCGCATGGAGCTCAATGCCATGCGCGAGAGCAACCACCAGGCAGTGTGGCGCGTCAAGTCTTCGTTTCTTCGCATGTACTACAACGAGTTTGGCAGCGCGATAACCAGTTCCGACGGATATCGTGAGTTTGTGGATGCCAACCACCATTGGTTGGCCGACTATGCTGCTTATTGCCTGCTCTGTGAGGCCAATTCTTCTACCGACTGCAGCCGGTGGCCCGGGTTTGGTGAATACGACAAGAAGGCCGTCGACAGTTTCTGTGCCGAAAGGTGCAGCGAAGCCAGGTATATTTTCTTCGTACAGTATCTGCTCCACTGCCAACTGAAGGCCGCATCCGACTATGCGCGGGCCAACGGTGTGTTCCTGATGTGCGACATACCAATAGGCGTGGCGCGCAACAGCGTCGAGACATGGGTGCATCCCGGGCTGTTCAACCTCGACTCGCAGGCCGGGGCCATGCCCGACGCCGAATGGCCCAACGGGCAGAACTGGGGCTTCCCCACGTTCAACTGGCAGTCAATGATGGCCGACGGATGCCGATGGTGGCGCGACCGCCTGGCCCGCATGTCGGCATATTTCGATGCCTTCAGCCTTGACCATGTTCTTGGCTTTTTCCGCATCTGGGAGATTCCCGCAGGCTCATTGTCGGGCCGCCTGGGCCATTTCTCGCCGTCGTTGCCATTTACGGCCGATGAGATAGAGCGCTTCGGACTGCGGTTCCGCAAGGTGTTGTTTACCAAGCCATTTGTCAACGACAAGGTGCTCGACCGCCTTTTCGGACTGCATGCGCAGTATGTGCGCGACAACTTCCTCGTCGGCCGGGGGTACAACATATACGACTTGAGGCCTGAATACGACACCCAGGCCAAGGTGGCCAGGGCTTTTGAAGGCAAGTCCGACGAAAACAGCCTGTGGATTCGCGACGGGTTGATGCGCCTGCTCGAGGATGTGCTCTTTGTGGAAGACGCCCACCGCCAAGGCTGCTACCATCCCCGGATATACGCCTACCGCGAACCCGTGTTCGAGGCTCTCGGCGATGACGACCGCGAGTCGTTCATGAGATTGTATGGCAATTATTTTGTGCAGCGCCATAATGCGTTTTGGGGATGGCGCGGCATGAAGGTGCTCGCCGCCATAACGGGCGGAACCGCCATGCTGGCTTGCGCCGAGACCCTCGGGGCCATTCCCGACTGTGTCGGGCCGGTGCTCGACGCACTGCGCATCCTCGACCTCGAGATTCAGTCGATGCCTAAGCAGGCCGGCATGGAGTTTGCCCATCTCAACGCCAACAAATACCGTGGTGTGGCAACGTTTTCAACCCACGACATGGCCCCGATGAGGCTGTGGTGGGAAGAAAACCCCGAGCGCACGCAGAGATATTATGCAACCATGTTGCAAAAAGACGGTCGTGCGCCGCTCAAGATGCCGGCATTCATAGCCGAGGAGGTGATAGCCCGCCATCTGTATTGCCCGTCGATGATGTGCATCATGGCCCTGCAAGACTGGCTGGCTGTCGACGCCGGGCTTCACAACCCTGACACAAGGGCAGAGCGGATAAATGTGCCCGGCAGCGCGTTTGGCGGTTGGTCATACCGCATGCACATCGACATAGAGCGGTTGGTGGGCGATGTGAAATTTAATGAAAAACTAAAATTGATGATAACACGAAGCAGACGATGAAAGAGTATCAAACATATATATTCGACCTTGACGGCACATTGCTGTCTACCTTGGCCGACCTGGCCGCCAGCACAAACCATGCGCTAAGGCTCAACGGCATGCCCGAGCACACCCTTGACGACGTGCGCCGGTTTGTGGGCAACGGCGTGAGGGTGCTCATGGAGCGGGCTGTGCCCGGAGGGGCTGCCAACCCTAAGTTTGAAAAGGCTCTGGCCGATTTCCGGGCCCACTACATGGTTCACTCTCTCGATACCACCATGCCATACCCCGGAGTGCCCGACATGCTTGCAGAACTGAAGCGCAGGGGCAAGCGCATGGCGGTGGTAAGCAACAAGTTTTATGCAGCCACACAGGAACTGTGCCGCCATTTCTTCGGCGACAGCATCGAGGTGGCCATAGGCGAGCGTGAGGGAATACGCAAGAAGCCCGCCCCCGACACTGTAGAAGAGGCCCTCAGGCAACTGGGAGTGGGCAAGCATGGGGCGGTTTATGTCGGCGACAGCGATGTCGATGTGGCCACGGCTGCCAACAGCGGCTTGCCCTGCATCAGTGTGCTGTGGGGATTTCGCGACAGGGATTTCCTGGTGGCCCATGGTGCCGGCACGTTTGTGACCAAGCCGTCCGAGCTGTTGGATTATTGACTCTGTGGCGGCCTTGCCGCTGCCTGTGCCATTTTGTTGCGCGTCAGGCCTGTGTTTTCGCGTGTCGGGTAGGGGCGTTCTGTAGCAGCGGTTGCAGGCGTCAAAGGCCAATCATCAGCAAGCCCGACCGCATTTGCCTGCCGGTGATTGTAACAATTGTATCATGTCTTTTCATTATAGTGGCCATCGGTCGTATCTTCTTGTGCCCCAGGGTGTTGCGGCCGTGGCCGTTTGACTTTGCAAAACAGCCCGTATCGTCACACAAAACAGCCTGTTTTGCAAAGCCATACGGCCTGTTTTTAAGCCCTGTAGGGCAAGCATACCAAAATTATTGCGGCGAAATGTCATGATTTATAGACAGTTTTTAGTATCTTTGTCTGTAAATAAGCAGCATTCGCGATGTGGCTGCAATATTGCATGGCCACCGTCGGCATTATCCGTGCATCATCGAATTATTGCAGCTGCAGGCTTGAGCATTGATGTCACATGCTATGTTGGGTGATAGTCTTTTGCTCATGTAGTCCGTTGGTCTCAATGTTAATTCGGTTGTGTAGATGTGCAGATTGGCTGCCGCCGTTGTCGGATGCGTTGCTGACTGCGCCGAGACAAAGCGGCCGGCAATATGCCGACAAACATGCCGAAAGCACATTTAAGCCCGGAATATCCAAAAAATCACATCCCCGGACTGCTGATGAGCTGTTGATGGTTATTGTAACATAGCATAAATGTAATGGGAGAACCCTCTCTGAGAGTACCAAGTACGGCGAATTGAATGATGATGGAACATTGGAAATAGACATAGACTTAATTTCCAAAAGATTATCTGTGGCCACATTTGAGCATGATGAATGTCTTAAATGCAAGATGCTGCCAGTATGTATGGGGCCGTGTAGTCAAAAGATATTGGAAAACAACGGGAATTGGACAAAAGGCATCTGCTCTTTAGGAAGTATGGATACGAAACTCAGTGACTATCTGTTTATTGATTTTTTTGTGAAGTCGATGGTAAAAGAATACAATGGTTTTGATGATTAGGATTGTAGTGGTGTTGATGTGCTGCCTTGCTGCCCGGGGAGCTGCGGCACAGGTGGATTCTGTCTTCGGAAAGGTAACCGATGGGCAGGACACTGGAATAGACATGGCTACGATAGCAGTACTCGACAGTGGTAATAATGTCATCGCCGTATGTACAAGTGATTCTGCCGGATGTTTTTCTGTTGCTACAACTACTTTGCCTACATCTTTATTGGTTTCATGCTTAGGTTACAAGCCCTGCAAATGGATGATTGACAAGGCAAGACAGCAAGTGTTTGTCAATATTCGGTTGGAGGCCGACACCACATTGCTGGCCGGTGTGGTTGTTACGTCAGGTTAACCGATAGTAAGAAGGGAAATAGACCGCTTGACACTTGATGCGGAAAGGCTTAGTCCCACGGCAAGAAACTTTCTTGATATACTTAAGCATGCTCCGGGCGTAATAGTTCATGAAGATGCCATAAGCATGTTGAACAAAGGCAAACTTGTATTCCTGATGGATGGGCGGGAGCTGAAGATGGATATGAAGACACCGATAATGTATTTCGGTTCGCTCAACTCTGACAACCTGAAGGCGATAGAGGTGATGACGGCTCCACCGTCAAAATATTCAGCCGAGGGTGACGCAGGTGTAATAAACTTCGTTACAAAAAAGATGAAAAGCGACTATTGGGGAGGTTCGCTTGCCAATTGCATTTCCATAAAAGAGCGTGTATATGACGAGGCCAGTTTTAATTTTCAATGCAAGCACGGCAAGTTTGAATCGTATGTAAGTGTGGGGGCGGGGCTTGGTACGGTGCAGACAGACAAGTCAAGCCGGGTTGTTTGTCCTGCCGAGACATGGTTGTCAGACATCCGTAAGTTGAAGTCTAATGACTATGTAATAGTCACCGCCGGCATTGACTATGCGCTGTCTGGGCATTCGTCGTTAGGAGCCATGCTGTCGTACAATAACCTGCAACCGTCTTCCGACCAAATTTCAGTCACAAGCATGTAAGCTGAACGATAAAACGGAGGCAAAGGTTGGCATTCGTTGTGAATACGGTGTGTTGGACGGAAAGTCATTCAAGATGAGCCAACAGAGCGTAAAGCATCAGTTTGACTTGTTTCCCACCTTATATATAAAGTACAGATGCAATGACGACAACACACTTTCCCTAAGCGTGACAAGCAGAATAAACCGCCCTAACTATGTAGACCTTAATCCCTTTACTACTTATGTAGATGCACATACCATTCAAACCGGCAACCCCAATTTACAGCCAATGAAGTCATACATGGCAGAACTTGGGTTTACACATAAAGCATTTTCAATATCTGCGAGTGCCAAGCGAATTACGAGTGTGATGTCAACCTATACAGATATAGACGAAGTTGGCAAGATGACGAGGCATACCGTAGACAACGTAATGGACAAAAGTGTCTATAACTTGAATTTATCCTATTATTTTGATTGCTTGAAATGGTTGGACTCTTATGTAGACGGCAGCGTATATATGGTGTCTTCCGAGCCACTAATGCCGCACTGTCAACAGCTCCTGCACGGTAGGCCCATGTCACATTCTATTGATTCGCATAACACAAGAACAGTCGTTTGCCTGCTGAATGCTTGTTTAGATAAGTATTAATTTACCCCGCACGCTTCAATCCCCACCGCGAAGATTGTTTGCCGTTTCGCCTCGGCGTAGCCTGATATGCCTTTGGCCAAAGCGGCAAATAATCTGCACGGCAATGGTAATTGAGTGTGTTATGAGGCTAATTGCGGTCTGTAGTTGAAGTGCAATAGGCGTGTTGGAGTCGGTCAGTCACCCGTTTTGTAGTAACATACAACCTTGGGCGATGCCTCAAAGCACCACCTTGCATCCTTGATTCGGCTTAGCAGATAAGTTTCTTCGCCAAGTACAAGCCCGGCGTTAGCGTCACATCATGGTGTGCCGGTCAAGATATGATTGAACCTCGTCCTTGTAACTGTCGGATATTGGAATGTAAGCATCACCGAACACGAGTCGGAACCTGTCTACGGCTTGCACCATGTTCATGTGCACAATGTACGATCTGTGGGTGCGCATGAATTCGGGTTTGGGCAGGTTGTCCTCCAGATTCTTCATGTTCATGAGCGACATCAGTTTGTTGCCATCCTTCAGGTATATGCGCACATAGTCCTTAAGGCCCTCTATGTACATTATGTCATCGAGGTTGACGCGAATGAGCTTGTAGTCGCTTTTTACAAATATGAAGCGGTCTTGCTTATATGCCTCTTGCCTTGTCTTGGTGGCAAACCAGTCGAACGCTTTCTTTGCTGCCGAAAGGAACGTGTCGTAGCTAACAGGCTTCATGAGATAGTCCATGGCATTTACCTTGTAGCCCTCGACGGCATATTGGCTGAATGCCGTCACGAAGATGATGCGCGTCTCTTGCGGCAGAATCTTGGCAAACTCAATGCCGCTTAGTTCCGGCATCTGGATGTCGAGGAAAATGAGGTCGACGGGATTCTCCCTCAAGTCCCTTATTGCCGTGCTCGCGCTGTTGTATGCGCCCGTGAGCTTTAAGAACGGGGTCTTGTTTACATAAGAGGATAGCAGTTCAACAGCCAAAGGCTCGTCGTCAATTATTGCACATTTTAGTATCATATATAGTAATTTTAGATGAATATTCTTTTCCTGTGGGGTCTACGCCTTTCTTCCATTCATACATGTTGGGGTAGATAAGGTCGAGCCTGCGCGCTACCAGGCTTAATCCTATGCCGTGACCGCTTCTGTCCTTGTCTCCCTTGGGGAAGTTTGAGTTTACTATGTCGCATGTTATGTAATGGTCGGTGGCCTTGATTTGTATTCTGATGTAGCTTTTCTCCGTTGTGCTTACCCCGTGCTTGAATGCATTTTCTATCAAAGATATGAATATCAACGGGGCTATCATGATGTTGCAGGGGTCGGGTATGTCGGCTGTAAACTGAAGGTCGACATTCGAAGAAAGCCTTATTTTCATTAGATTGGTGTAGTTCATGAGAAACTGCACCTCGCTTTTCAAGTCGACATACCTCTGCTGGTTGTCGTAGAGTATGTGCCTTAGCAGCTTGCTCAGCTCCAGTATGGCTTCCTTGGCTTTGTCTGGTGCCAGTTCGGTAAGGGCGTATATGTTGTTTAGTGTGTTCAGAAGGAAGTGCGGATTCACTTGCGACCGCAGGTTCTTAAGCTCGGCGTTGACCCTTGCCGACTCAGCTTCCCGCCGCGCATTTTCCGACTCCTGCCATCGCATGGCCAGCTGTATCGTGGTGGCAATGGCAGCAGATATGGCAAGGTTGAACATATCCCTGAGCAAGAAAAACACATACATTATGGGGCTTGGTGGTCGTTGTGGCGGCCTGTTGTCGAACATGGCATGGGTCTGGCCCATCCATAAGTGAAGCGCAATCCCCATGGACAGTATCATTGCTATGTTGGCAAGCCAGTATATTTGCTTGTTTTCGGTGGCAAAATATTTGGGCGTCAGCCAGAGGTAATTGACGTAGAAGACTATCATCAGCGACATTGGCACGGCGCTCATAAACAAAAACTGATGCCACGATGTGCCGGCACCGTGGTTCATGAACATCAGCGGCGATATGAACATTACTGTCCATACCGCTGCGTGAATGCATATTTTGTGTTTGTTATTCATACCTAAGAGCCTCTATTGGGTCTAGCTGTGCGGCTTTCTTCGCCGGATACCAGCCGAAGAACACGCCGGTAAACGTGCACACAGCGAAACTCATGATGATTGTCCACAGCTGGATGGCGATGGGCCAATGGGCAAACGCCTTTATCGAGAACGACGCTCCGATGCCCAGTGCCACGCCTATTAGCCCTCCGCTGACGCTTAGCAAGACGGCCTCGATAAGAAACTGGTTCAGTATGTCGATGCCCCTTGCTCCCACACTCATGCGCAGGCCAATCTCCCTTGTGCGTTCCGTTACGCTGACATACATGATGTTCATTATGCCTATGCCTCCCACAACCAGCGAGATGCCTGCCACACAGCCCAGGAGAATGGTAAGCATGTCGGTCGTTGAGTTCATCATCGATGCCAGTTCTTCCTGTGACCGTATGGTGAAGTCGTCCTCGTCGGCTTCTGTTGTCTCGGTTGCGTCTTTGAGCTTATGCGTGCGCCTCAGGATGTTGCTTATCTCCTCGGTGGCCTTGTCGGTGACTCCCTCTGTCACGGCTGAGCACTGTATTCCGTTGAGATAGGTCTGCGCAAGTATTCGTTTCATTACCGACGTGTACGGGGCAAGCACAAGGTCGTCTTGGTCCATGCCCATTGAGTTGTATCCTTTCTTCTTGAGCACTCCTATAACCCGGAACGGGATGGAGTTGAAACGCACCACTTTGCCTATGGGGTCGCTGCCGTCGGGGAACAGGTTGTCGACAACCGTTTGCCCCAATATGCATACTTTGGCACTTGTCTTGATTTCGGCATCGGTGAAAATCTCGCCGTCGGCCACGTCAATCTGGCGTATCTCAAGGTAGTCTTGGTTGATACCATATATGGTCGAGGGCGTGTTTTCGTTGCCATAGATAAACTGTCCGCTGCTTGACACCATCGGGCTGATGGCCTTTATGTACTGGCATTCGTCCTTGATGGCCTCATAGTCGGACATCTTGAGCGTTTCCATTGACGACGCTTCCTGCCTTACGCCACCCCGCATGTCGGCACCCGGGCTTATCATTATCATGTTTGAGCCCATCTCTGCGATGTTTGCCTGTATGCTTTGCTTCGTGCCCTGGCCGACAGCAAGCATGGTTATCACCGACGCAATGCCGATGATTATGCCCAATGCCGTCAGGAATGAGCGTGTCTTGTTTGCTGCTATAGCTCGCAAGGCTATCTTGAAAAGGTTGGTGTAGTTCATTGTTCATTCGTCTGTGTTGGCCGGCAGGGCCGATAGTCCTTCGGCTGCCGACATTATGTTTTTGTTGTACTCGTCGCTGATTACATGCCCGTCGCGTAACATTATGTTGCGGCTTGAGTAGTTGGCAATGTCGGGGTTGTGGGTGACAAATATTATTGTCCGCCCCTGTGCATGCAGTTTTTGGAACAAAACCAGTATTTCGAACGATGTCCTGGTGTCGAGGTTGCCGGTAGCTTCGTCCGCCAGTATCACGGCAGGGTTGTTTACCAGTGCCCTTGCTATGGCCACACGCTGCATCTGTCCGCCCGACATCTGGTTGGAACGGTGGTAAAGCCTGTCACCAAGACCTACTGCCTGCAGGGCGGCGATGGCTCTCTCGCGGCGCTCTTTGGCGCTGATGCCGGTGTTGTACATCAGTGGCAGTTCAACGTTCTCAACGCTCGTGGTCTTCGGAAGCAGGTTGTAGTTCTGGAAAATGAACCCTATCTTGCGGTTGCGGAGCACTGCGCGCTGTGGCTTTGACATCTTGCGGACAGACACGCCGTCGAGATAGTATTCTCCCTTTGTCGGTGTGTCGAGGCATCCGAGCTGGTTGAGCAGTGTCGACTTGCCCGAACCTGATTTGCCCATTATTGTGACAAACTCGCCTTCGTATATCTTAAACGATACGCCACGCAGTGCATGGACGGTCTCATCACCAACAAGGAACTCGCGCTTTACGTCCTGCAATTCTATTACGACCTTCTTATTATCGTCAACCATGGTTACTTCTTCTTGTCGTCCTTACGTGGTCCGGGGGCAAACGGCGACTGTTCCTGCTGTGGCTCAGCCGGGGTTTCGT
Organism: Marseilla massiliensis; assembly: GCF_023336985.1. Classification (NCBI taxonomy): domain Bacteria; kingdom Pseudomonadati; phylum Bacteroidota; class Bacteroidia; order Bacteroidales; family Prevotellaceae; genus Marseilla; species Marseilla massiliensis. Next base: position 175,601 of record NZ_JAMBLP010000005.1, read on the forward strand.
CGGCGGTCTCGTTGATTTCCGTTATCACATCCACACCGTTGGCTATGCCGCTGATTATTTCCGTGTGGGTGCCGTCAGACATTCCTGTCTGCACCGAGTGGGCTTTCAGGGTGTTGCCTTCCAGAGTCCACACCTTGTTTTTGCCGCTGCAGTCGGCCAGGGTGTATTTTCCGACAGTCTCTTTGGTTGGGTTGAAGCGCAGCGCTTTGCTCGGAACGCTCAGCACCCCCTGTTTTTCGGCTGTGTATATAGTGACATTTGCCGTTAGCCCGGGTTTCAGCTTAAGGTCGGCATTGGGCGCGCTTATCACAACTTCGTAGGTGACAACGTTGTTCGTCGTGGTGGCTTCCTGTCTCACTTGCGTAACTTTGCCGTTGAAAGTGTCGTTAGGGTAGGCGTCGACGGTAAACGTTGCGCGCGCTCCTTCTTTCACGTCGCCAATGTCGGCTTCGTCTACATCAGCCACAACCCTCATGTCGGTGAGGTCTTGGGCGATGGTGAACAGCTCGGGGGTGCTGTAGCTTGCGGCCACCGTCTGGCCCTCTTCAACTTCCTTTGAGAGCACAATCCCGTCTATCGGCGACGTGATTGTGGCGTAGCCCAAGTCTGTTTCGGCCTTCTTCACTGTCTCTTTTGCCGTCGCCACGCTCTCTTTGGCCTGTACGAAGCTGAGCCGTGCGTTTTCATATTCATCGGCGCTGACCAGTCCTTTGTCATATAAAGCCTTGTATCTGTTGTAGTTTGATGTTTCGTAAGTGAGCTGGCTTTGTGCGCTCGACAGGTTGGCTTTGGCCGTGTTGAGCGAACTGATTAGGTTGGTCTTGTCCAATTCGGCAATCACCTGGCCCTTCTTGACCACCGTGTTGTAGTCTACGAATATCTTGCTTATTATTCCCGAAACCTGCGTTCCGACCGTTACCGAAGTCACCGGTTCGATGGTACCGGTGGCGGTCACTCTGTTTTGTATGTTAGCCGGCTCAACCTTGGCCGTTGCGAAAGTTATCTGACGCTCTTTTTTATTGCCGGACAAGAGCCAGATCACTATTGCCAACAGGATGATAACGCCTGCCCATATCCATATTTTGCTAATTTTCTTCATATATCTGTTCCTTATATGCTTAATGGTTCACCTTTGTAGAATTTAAGTAGTTGGCGGTCAAGTATAGTCATATACTTGCTTTCGAGCATGTCCTGCGTGGCGTTCATCAGGTTTGCCTTGCCGGTCATCAGTTCGACAATGTTCTTTAGCCCGAGGTTAAACTGCTCGCTGAGGAGTTCGTAGCTGGCCTGTTCGCTCTCTACACTGGCCTTGGCTGCCTTGAACTTCTGCTGGTTGGTATATGCGTCGACCCAAAAGCCCTCGATGGTGCTGTAGAGTTGCTTCTGCTTGTCCTTCAGGTCGAGCAGGCTTTGCTCCCGTTGCAGCTTGGCTTTGTTAACAGCCGTCTTGGCGCTTCGGTTGTCGAGGATGGGAACGCTGAGCGTTGCTCCTACCGAGGCATCAAAGTTTGTCTGTATCTGCTTGCCCCATTTGTTTGAGTTCATTGATGTGCTGCTTGTGCCAACACTGCCAGACAGGCTGATGCTCGGAAGCCTGTCGGCCTTTGCCACGGCAATGTTCAGTTCGCTGCTTTGTATCGCCAGCTGGCTGTTTTTAATTTCCGGGCGAGTTGACAGGGCTGCCTCGTAGACAGAAGTGAGCGACGGTATCTCTTCAAGTGCATCGGCATCTGAAGCGGCAGGTATGTAGATGTCAAACTCTTCGCTGTCTGTTAGTTCTAGCAGTTGCTTTAACTGTAGTTTGTACTTTGCAATGTTGCTTTTAGCTTCCACTATGTTATAATTGTCTTGAGCAGTTTGTGATGTCAGCTGAGCGAGGTCGGCTTTCGACATTTTCCCCAGTTTTACCATTTCCCGGCCTTTGCTCTCGTTTTTCAGGCTGGCTTCATAGCTCATCCTGTTGGCTTCGACGGCCTCATTCAGATAAAGTATCTGTACATACAGTTGTGCGATTTGTTCTTGGATACTGTTGGCAGTTTCAGCCAGGCTCAGTTCCGATTGTTGTGCAGCAAGCTTGTTCAGCTTCAGGTTGTTGCGGTTTTTGTTTCCGTTCCATACCGTCCAGTTGGCGTTGATGCCGTAGCTGCCGTTGTAGTATGTTTTGTTGACACTTGTGGCGACGGTACCGTTTGTGACAGTGCTTACGCCAGAGTTAACCCATGGTCTGTAGCCGACGGCATGGTTTGTAGAGAAGCTCAGCGTCGGCATTAGTTCCGACTTGGCTTGTTTAACATCTTCTTCAGCAGAGCGCTTCGACAGCTCCGATTGCTGTAGCGAGATGTTGTTGGCAATGGCGTAGTCGATGCACTCTTGCAATGTCCACTTTTTGGGTGGCCCGGCCATAGAGTAATCGGCGGCCATGACAACTGCCATGACAAACAAGATTCCTTTTTTCATATCCTTTTTCCATGTTATTTTGCGGTGCAAAAGTATGAATTATATCTCGGAGGTGAAAAAAAGATATATGTTTGTAGGCGGTTAGTAGAAATAAGCACCCGAATCTTCGATAAGATTCGGGTGCTTAACACTTATTAGAATTGATGCAGCCGGGCAATGTATTTGCCCAGTATGTCGAACTCAATGTTTACAACAGACCCTGGCTTTATGTCGCAGAAATTGGTGTGCTCAAGCGTATAGGGTATTATGGCAACCTGGAATGTGTTTGCGCCAGGGTTGCACACAGTCAGCGATACACCGTTTACTGTTACGCTGCCTTTGTCGACAGTAAAATAACCTTTGCGGGCCATCTCATCGTTCTCGGGATACTCGAACGTGAAGTAGGTGCTGCCGTCGGCGTCTTCCATTGCGGTGCATACGGCGGTCTCGTCGACGTGGCCTTGCACGATGTGGCCGTCAAGGCGTCCGTTCATGAGCATTGAGCGCTCAACATTTACCTTGTCGCCGACTTTGAGCAGCCCGAGGTTGCTGCGCTCAAGCGTCTCTTTCATTGCCGTGACGGTATAAATGTCGCCGTCTATCTTGACTACTGTAAGGCATACGCCATTGTGAGCCACGCTTTGGTCAATCTTCAACTCATCCGTGAAGGAGCATTTCAGGGAGAAGTCTATATTCTCGCGATCCTTCTCGATTGCCACTATTGTCGCAAATTCTTCTATGATTCCGGAAAACATATAATTGATTGTGGTTATGGATGCAATAAAAATGGTCGTACCGATGATGTGATGAAAACTCCTATAACATAAGATTTGAGAGCTCTCCGCTTTTGTAATCCACCGGCATTTCTGCTACCCTGATGGGTATGTGGCCCGCCATTGGCAAGAGAAGTCATCTCGGTTTTCAATTTAATTTGATGAGTATCCCAATCTAACCGATACGACCTGTTGGATTCTCCTTTTCTTTGTGCAAAGATATGAAATTATTCTCATACTTTCATGCTTTAGGGCTGATTTTGTTTGTTAACGTTTGTAAAGGGCGTCCGGCGGCGTTGCCTTAATGCTGTGGCTTGATTGTGGTGGCTGTCATCAGGTGCATGGGCCGGCCCGTAGGCCTGGCTTTTCGCTGTGGCATTGCCTGAGTCTGTAAGGCCCTGTGTGCCAGGTGGTTTACGATATGGCTCGTTTCGCGTCGCAATATGGGCCGTTTTGCCGTGTGATATGGCATGTTTGGCAATGCAGAACCATAGTTGTCTTTCAGCGATGTGGTATGGGGCTTATCATTCAGGGCTGTGCATTGTCTTGTTTCAAAGCTGTCTGTCGGCGGCAGATTGCCATGTCGTGCTGAACCGGTATGGCTGCATTGGGCAGGATGGGGTGGGTGGTCGCTACTTTGTCTTCGTGATTCTTTTCCCTTATTTTGCTTTTACATGAAGTCGGTTGTGGTTGGGATGTCCTTATTTGTTCAAGCTTCTGTTTGCCAGAGCCGTGCAGGCGGCATATCCATAGGTGAGGGGCATCATTTCCCGGTTTAGGGCTGTAGCCGGCATTTGCGTCTGTGTTGCCCGGTCGAACGTTTGGAACCGGTGGGTCGGAGGTTTGGCTTAAACGTACAACGGGCGGAGCAATGCATGCTCCACCCGTTGTCTTTGTTATATGATGTCGATTAGGTGTGGTAAAGGAAATTATTCACCCTTCTCCATCTTCTCTTTCAGCTGTGCCAGCACATCGATATCGCCGAGTGTGGTAGCAGCGGGCTGGTTGTCTATCTTTATCGAATCCTCTTTGTCTTTCTTTACGCGGGCCTTCTTTGCAGCCTTCTTCTCCTCACGCTGTGCATCCTCGAATGTGCGGCTGTGAGACAAGATTATGCGCTTGCTGTCCTTATTGAACTCGATAACCTTGAACGGAAGTTCCTCGCCGAGTGCAGCCTGTGTGCCGTCTTCCTTTACCAGGTGCTTCGGAGTTGCGAAGCCTTCAACACCCTTCTCGAGAGATATCACGTCACCCTTCTCGAGTGTCTCGATGATCTTGCCCTGGTGTATGCTACCCACAGTGTATATCGTTTCAAACACATCCCATGGGTTGTCTTCCAGCTGCTTGTGGCCGAGGCTCAGGCGACGGTTCTCTTTGTCTATCTCAAGAACTACGACGTCGATGTCTGCACCAACCTGGGTGAACTCTGACGGATGCTTAACCTTCTTTGTCCAAGACAGGTCGCTGATGTGAATCAGGCCGTCAACACCTTCCTCAAGCTCAACAAATACGCCGAAGTTTGTGAAGTTGCGCACCTTTGCAGTGTGCTTGCTGCCGATAGGATACTTAACCTCGATGGTCTCCCATGGGTCTTCCTTGAGCTGCTTGATGCCAAGGCTCATCTTGCGCTCGTCGCGGTCGAGGGTCAGGATGACTGCCTCTACCTCGTCGCCTACCTTCAGGAACTCCTGGGCAGAGCGCAGGTGCTGGCTCCAAGACATCTCGGATACGTGGATAAGACCCTCGACACCGGGCTGTATCTCAACGAATGCACCGTAGTCGGCGATGACAACAACCTTGCCTTTCACGTGGTCGCCCACCTTCAGGTTCGGGTCGAGAGCATCCCATGGGTGTGGAGTGAGCTGCTTCAGACCGAGTGCTATGCGCTTCTTCTCGTCGTCGAAGTCAAGGATAACGACGTTGATCTTCTGGTCGAGCTCAACCACCTTGTGGGGATCGTCAACGCGGCCCCAAGACAGGTCTGTGATGTGGATGAGTCCGTCTACGCCACCAAGGTCGACGAATACGCCGTAGGTGGTGATGTTCTTGACAGTTCCCTCGAGGATCTGACCCTTCTCCAGCTTAGAGATAATCTCCTTCTTCTGGGCCTCAAGCTCTGCTTCGATGAGGGCCTTGTGGGAAACTACGACGTTGCGGAACTCCTGGTTGATTTTCACAACCTTGAATTCCATGGTCTTGCCAACGAACTGATCGTAGTCGCGTATGGGGTGAACGTCAATCTGGCTTCCAGGCAAGAATGCCTCGATACCGAACACGTCAACAATCATGCCACCCTTAGTGCGGCACTTGATGTAACCCTGAATGACTTCTTGATTGTCGAGTGCAGCGTTGACACGCTCCCAGCTCTTGCTCAGGCGGGCCTTCTTGTGTGAAAGAATCAGCTGGCCTTTCTTGTCCTCCTGGTTCTCTACATACACTTCAACCTTGTCGCCTACCTTGAGATCAGGGTTGTAGCGGAATTCACTTGCGGGGATAATGCCGTCGCTCTTATAGCCGATGTTGACTATAACCTCTTTCTTGTCGATAGAGATAACGGTTCCCTCAACAACTTGGTGCTCGCTTACTTTGTTAAGTGTTTCATCGTAAGCCTTGTCAAGTTCTTCTTTGCTGACGTTGACATGTGCGCCATTTTCAAACTCCTCCCAATCGAAGTTGTCTAATGGCTTGACGTTTTTTGTTAAATCTGACATGTTAATATAAAAGTGGTAAATTAATAAAGTTAGACTTTATGTGAATTATTTTAAAATCGGATGCAAAGGTAATCTTTATTTATGAAACGCCATGATGCTTTGCCATTTACATTCCGCCGAATTATGTTTTTTTAAGGTTTTGGGGCTTCAATGGCCGGGTTTGGTCATTTCGTTTTGTCGTTTTGCTTCTTTTTCTTCTTTATATTGAACAGGTCTTTGAACCCGTCGAAGTCTTTCTTCATTATGATTCCGATTCCTTGAGTGTTGAGGCTGGATTTCGTAAAATACCTGTCGTTGGTCTGGTTGTATACCTTTATCGACAAGTTGCCGTTGGGTTTGAGCAGGTATCTTATGTCAAAGTCGCCGATGAAGCTGGTGTTTGCCGTGTTGGCATTGTCCCTGTAGCCGAACTGTCCGTTTATAAGCAGCCTGTTGTCAAGCAGTCTTCCGCTTAGCAAACCTTCGTATTCAGCGTTGTTCCAGCCTTCGTCGCCCGTAGATATGTTTGCCCCGAAGTTCCAGTTATTGCTTTTTATTACAGAGTTGAGCACATTGTTTATCTGTGTCGAGATTGTTCCTGACAGCAGGCTTTGCATGGCCAGTGTCGTCTGGCTTTGCTGCCCGTCGTTCTGTGCTGAGGCGTTGTTTTCTCGCTGAGGGTAGAAGCGTCCTATGCCAAGGAGGTAAATCACCTGCTGGTTCATTTCCTCTTCGCTGTTGATGATGCTTTTTATCATTTGCTTTTCGTCGCTGCTCACCGTCGGCATGTCGAGGTCGAACGTTATTACGGGGCGTTGCGGCTGTCCGCCGATGTTCATCAGGCAGTTGACACGGATGGTGTTGTTGGTGAAACTGTTGCCAACGTTGAGGTCGGACAGTGACACTCCGTTGACGGTATGCTCTGCCTGCAGGTTCAAGTCGGCGTGGTAGGGGTTGCCTCTGAACGTGATGCTGCTGCCTTCGTTGAAGACAAAGTTCTTCTTAATTATGTCTTGGATGGTTATCCCGTATGTTCCATGCAGCACGGTATAAGTGCCGAACATGTTGAAACTGCCCTTGTTGTAGTATGACGCACGCAGGGTGCCGCTGCCGTTGAGGGTGATGTAGTCGTTGGTGCGGCTGTCCATGAGCAGCTTTATGGTCACGTCGGGAGTGCAGTTGAGAAAGAAGTTGAGGTGTGTGTCTGTGGGCGTGTCTTCCTCTTCTGCCTGTTGCGCCTCGTTGTCCTGCCCATTGTTGCCTTCGGCTTTGCCCGAGTCGTTCCATTTTATGAACCCTTGGTCGGCCACGGCGTCGGGGTTTGACACATTATAAGAGAATGTTGAGTTTTCCTTTGGGGTAATGTTGATGTCGATGTTCACCTCTCCTTTTCTGCCGTGTATGCCCACGTCGCCCGAGGCAAACACCGTTCCGCAGAACGTGTTGTCGCCAAATTCGCGGAAATCGTAGGCAAGCAGGTTGTCGGCCTTTACTCCGAGGTCGTATGACAAGTCTTTCAAGTACTTGTGGTGTAGCGCCCCGCTTACTATGCCTTTTTGGTTGTGGATGTCAAATATGGGGGCGTCGAGGAACCGGATTTCATTCGGTTCAAAAGCAATGGTGTCGTTGCGCAGGTAATACTTGCAATTGGTGGGAATCACGGTTGCCTCTCCGTTGACGGCAAGTTTACCCACGAGGTTGATTTGTTTCAGCGGGCCGATAACCCTCACGCTGCCTTGCGCCTGTCCGTTCACGTTGCCCAAGAAACTCTCTGTGAACGATTCCACAAAGTCGATGTGTGTGCCTGCGGCGCTTATGCCGAGGTCGATGTAGTTTCTTGACGGCGATACATAGCCATTGATATACGTCATTGCGTCAGGGCCGTCGTTGGCAATGGCGTTTATGTCTATTTGCTTTTCTTGGTTGTTCCAGTCGACCATGGCGTTGAGCACACCCATGCGACCTTCCTCAAACTTGAAGTTGTCGACTGCGATGGTGCCTTTGGCTGCCGTGTTGCCGAACAGTCCCATTACGTAAGCGCGCCCGCTGGCCTGTCCGCTGAACTCTACGGCGTGGAAGTTGACAAGGTCGAGCAAATAGCCAACGTCGATGCCGCTCAGGTCGACGGCCAGTGAGTCTTGCGCGTTAGGCGTGGCCTTCCCGTTGATGATTATGTGCTGGCCGCCGTGCTTGATGGCGAAGCCGGCCACCTCGATGTTGTTTTTGGAGTAAGTGATGCTCGACGGGAGCACGTTCCACACCACGTCGTTGATGTTTATGTGTGAAGGCTGAACGTTGATTGCTGCGATTTGTTTGCCGTCCTGCGCACGGTAGAACTGTGAGACGGCATTGAACCTGCCGCTGAACTTGTCGGTTGCAGTGTCGTTCCAGGTAAACGATGTAGCCAGGTTGTTGTTGATGGCCCTGCCTTCCAGTTGCATTGCCATTTTCCCGCCCTTTCCCGAGAGCCGGGTAACGCCTACGTTGCACACCAGCGTGTCGTTTTGCGACTTGATGACAATGGCCCCGTCTGAGTACCCAGTGTCGTTGTAGCTGAACGAGCCGACGTTGCAATCAAGTGAAATGTCTCTTTTCTCATCGTCCACTTTGGCGTGCAGGTTTATGGGTTTGTTGATGTGCAGCGGTATGCCAAGCAGCTTTTCCATCCACACTGTGCTCCATACCTCGGCCCTGACGAGGAAGTCGTTGGCAGTGGTGTGCTTCGTCTTTGGTAGCCCCGGCAGCGTTGGCAGTTTATCGCCAATGAAGTTTGTGAAGCTTTGCGCCAAGGTGTTGTATTCAAACTTGCCTGTCAGGTTGGCCCGGCCGAAGTCGCTGTCCAATACCAGGTAGTGGGTGTCGGCATTGAATCCGGACGTCACGCTGGCCCGTTGCATGGCGAAGGTGTCGGTTGGCGACACCATTTTCAGTCCGTTTACCACAATGTTGCCTTTCGCGTCGTTTAGTCCGCTTGCCTTGAAGTCTGCGTTCACTCCTGCCATGAAGCTCGATTCGCCCCATTTGTCGGTCATGTTTAGGGCTTTCGGGCACAGCCTGTTTATTGTGGCGGATATTTTTATGTCGGTCTGTCCGGCTGTTTTGTCAAGATAGCCTTCGACGGCCAGGTTTGCATTGTCGTCGTCGATGCTAAGCAGCCCCGACAGCTTCTTTCCTACGGATGTTCCGTCTACAGATATCTTGCTGTATTCGTAGCCGTTATAGTCAAGTTTGTCTATCGTTCCTTTAATCGACAACGAAGGTGCCGCCTTGTCCTTAATGCTGCCCCTGAGGTCTACGTGAGCCGACACGTCGCCCAGTTTTTCGTTGCCGGTGGCCTGCTTTAGGTCAAACCCGTCGGTAGCTATGCTTCCTTTGAAGTTTCTGTCTCTTGACATGGCGAAGAACATGTCGGCGTGGCCGGCGGCTGTCTGCATTTGGCATGTCGTGGTCAACTCGTTGTTCCTTGTGGCCGCGGCAACGCCCCTGAAGCTGATGTCACCAAGGCGGGCGGCAGGCTTTATTATCGATGAGTCTTTTATTCCGGCTATGCCCATCATGGTGGCCACGACCTCTTGCGACACTTCCAGTTCTTTTATGGCCGCGTTCCAGAGCGGGCGGGCTTCCCAATTCCTTATCCACCCGTTGGCGTTCAGCACAATGCTTCCGCCTGTCGATTTGAGCAATATGTGCGGAACGCGCAGATTGGTGCTTGTGCCGTGGAAGTTTGTGCTCAACGAAATTGACTCGTCGAGTTTCTTCAGTTGCGGAACAAAGCATGCAAAGTCGGCCGGGGTCACTTGCGACTCAACAATGCTTCCCGCATATTGCAGGGTGGCCATTTGGGGCTTTCCGTCTACGGTTCGGTAAGTGGCGGTCAGCGAGTCCAACCCGAAGTTGGTACGGGGCAGCTCGACGTGAACGTCGCTAAGCAGGCAACGGCTTTTCCCGGCTGCCAGCTTTAGCGAGAGCCTGTTCACTTTCAGGCCTGACTGTTCCTTAAGGGCAATTCGCTTTACGTTCACGTTAAGGCTGTCTTCGTTGAGGGCCTTGAGTATGATATGGGCGCTTATGTCGGTAACTCTCAGGTGGTTGGCGTTGAATTTGCCGGGTGTCGGGGCAATGTCATACCTGTCGTAAGCCACGCTGCTGTGCCGCATGATGAACGAGTTGACCCTTAGGTCGAGGCTGCTGTGCCGGGTTGTGTCCTTTGATGCGAGCGAGTCGAGGGCAAACTGGTAGTTGGGCTTGGCCCCGGCCGACGCTTTGTATAATTTCAGGTGGGTGCCGAAGGCCTGGGCCGACGATATTGATATGCGGCCTTCGGCCAGCGGGGCAATGTCGACCTTGGCTGTCAGTCGGGCTGCCTTCAGCATTTCTTTGCCACGCTGGTCAAGTATGAGCACGTCGTCGATTATTATGCGGTTGAACAATCCGAGGTCTACCCGGCCGACAGAAACGCGAGTGCCGAGCTTGTCGGAAATGGCTTGCGCCACCTGTGAGCCGAGAAGCGACTGAACCCCAGACAGCTGCAGCAGCACAATTGTTGAAAAGTACAGGCCTATCAGGGCCCATACCACAAAGCGTACTATGTGTTTAAATGCTTTCAACCAATATATTCCCGTAAATAGGATGACAATGTTTGCGTTATCGCTAATTAGACACAAAGGTACACATAATTATTATATTACAAGTGATTTTGCGATGTTTTTTGGTTTTTTACGTGCTTTTGGCTTGTTGGGCGCTTGCTCCGTTAGGCATTGAGGTGGCTTAGGGCAGCGCTGGGCATGACCGGGCCATTGGCGTATTGGCCGTGTGCCAAATGACGTTCTTTTGTCATTTGTTCTTTTAGTTTATATAAAAAGCAATAACAGATTGGATAACAGGGCGTTACAACGGCGTTGGCGTTTGTTTGTGAAACGGATCGTTTTACGATGCAAAACAGCCCGTATTGCGTTGCAAAATGTGCCGTATGGCAGTGTGAAACGGCCTGTTTGGCGCAACAGCCCTGTTTTTGTGGCGGCATGCTCCCGTGGCGGCCTTGTGCAGCCGGTCCGCAGTCGGTAGGCGCGCAGTGCCTTTCAGGCCCATCGGCCTGTGCTCCGTTGGCAGCGTGTGGCAACGATTGCTTGCACTCGCCCCGAGCCCGGTCTGCTGCCTCCGTCGGCATCTGTTTGCGCTTCCCGGAGGAACATTTATGTGTCTATGAGGTTAAAAACACGTTAAACCTGTCAATTTTTCTTTATCTCGATTAAAGAATTTGGATAAAGATTGCTACCTTTGTAGCGTTTATATTAGAACTTCATGACATTGGTAATTGTACTGTTATTGCTTCTGGGCTGTCTGCTGATAGCCACGTCTCACTTGACAAAAGTGAACAAAGCTGCCATTGCCGTGTTTGTTGGAACGGTGGGGTGGGTGCTATACATTTGCTATGGCACCGACTTTGTCATGAGCCAGCATCCTCACGAGTACATGGAGTTCCTCGCAGGCGAAAGCCCTTCGAGCAAGGCGGTGAAGCATTTCATCTGCGACAACATCTTCCTCAAGTATGTGGGCAAGGCAGCTGCGATAGTGCTTTTCCTGCTCGCAACGATGTCAATCATTGAAATATTGAACAACAACGGCTGCTTTGACTTCGTGAGCGAGTGGATACGCACCCGGAACAGCAAGCGGCTGCTGTGGAGCATAACGCTGGCCACATTCATCATCTCGGCCAACCTCGACAACCTGACCACCACGACCATGATGCTTACGATAATGCACAACATCGTCCAGAGCCGGAGGCAGCGCATGGTGATAGGCTGCGCAATTGTGCTGGCGGCCAACGCCGGAGGGTGCTTCACCGTCATCGGCGACCCTGCGGGCATAATCCTGTGGGACAACGGCGCCGTGACAGCCACCAATTTCTCGGCGTTCCTTGCTCTGCCGGCCATAGTGGCGTGGGTGGTGCCCACGCTCATGCTGGGCAGGAGCCTGCCCGAGAGGCTCGATGCAGAGTGGCCTGCAGCCCCGTATAGGGGCGACGACACCAACCTGAACCGTTGGCAGCGCATCGTGATGCTGATTGTCGGGATAGGCGGGCTGTGGTTCATCCCGACCTTCCACAACATAACCAAGCTCAGTCCTTTCCTCGGGGCGCTGTGCGTTTTGTCGGTGCTTTGGGTGGTGAACGAGATATTCAACCACAAGCTCATGAACGCCGACCAGATGATTCTGCGCAAGGTGCCGCGCACATTGCAGTATGGCAGCATACAGCTCATGCTGTTTGTCATGGGCGTGATGCTGGCCATGGGAGCTGTGCAGGAAACCGGCATACTGGGCATGGCGTCGGAATGGATAGACTACAACATACACAACATTTGGGCTCTTGGGGCATTTGCCGGATTGCTCAGCGGAATATTTGACGCTTTCACCGTGATGATGACAGGGCTGTCGATGTATCCTATAGTCGAGACTTGGCAGTTGAACATGTGGGTCGACGCCGACTACATGGCCAATTTCGTGCAGAACGGAGCTTTCTGGAAGGTGCTGGCATTCTCTACCGCCGTGGGGGGCTGCCTGCTCTGCTTCACAAACCCCAGCGGCCTGGCGCTGATGAAGATGGAGCGAATGCGCGTGGGGTGGTACTTGAAAAACTGCACAGGGAGCGTGTTTGTGGGGTGGCTGCTCGGCCTTGCCGTGTTGTGGTTGGAATATTACTTGATATATTGAGAGATTATAACGAAAATTTAAGGTATAAAGATTATGGGTAAAATAAAGACAATTGGTGTGCTCACCTCTGGCGGTGATGCCCCGGGAATGAATGCGGCTATACGTGCCGTGACGCGTGCCGGCATCTGCAACGGCTTCAACATCAAGGGAATCTACCGCGGATTCGACGGACTGATCAACGACGAAGTGAAGCCTTTCACGACTGAAAACGTGAGCGGAATCATCATGCAGGGCGGTACGATACTGAAGACCGCGCGCAGCAAGGAGTTCATGACGCCCGAAGGGCGCCAGAAGGCTTACGAGACGCTGGTGAAGGAAGAGATAGACGCCCTTGTTGTCATAGGCGGCAACGGGTCTCTGACCGGAGCCCGCGACTTTGCGTCGGAGTTTGATTTCTGTTGCATCGGCCTGCCGGGAACGATAGACAACGATCTCTACGGCACAGATTCAACCATAGGATATGACACGACAATGAACACCATCGTGGAGTGTGTCGACCGCATACGCGACACGGCGCAGAGCCACGAGCGCATTTTCTTTGTCGAGGTAATGGGCCGCGACGCCGGTTTCCTCGCCCAGAACAGTGCAATTGCTTCGGGTGCCGAGGCAGCCATAATACCAGAAGACTCAACAGACGTCGACCAGTTGGCGCGTTTCATGGAGCGTGGCATAAGGAAATCGAAGAAGAGCTGCATTGTGATTGTGTCGGAAAGCCCGAAGTGTGGAGCCTTGTATTACGCCGAGCGTGTGCGCAATGAGTTCCCCAACTACGATGTACGTGTGTCAATCCTCGGGCACTTGCAGCGCGGAGGAAGACCTTCGGCGCACGACAGGATATTGGCAAGCCGTACGGGTGTGGGAGCCATCGAGGCCATAATGCAGGGGCAGCGGAACGTGATGATTGGTGTGCGCAACAACGAAGTGGTTTACGTACCGTTCAGCGACGCCATCAGAACCGACAAACCGCTCGACATGAAACTGATAAAAGTGCTTGACGAACTTAGTATCTAAAGAGCCTAAGAAATGTTATATATTTCTGTATTTTAGATATATTAAGGAAGAAAACGCCAAAACAGGATTCGGTTTCTGACAAATTTGTTACCTTTGCAGTATATAATTAAACGGAGAAACTTAAAATAATAAACGATTATGGCACAAATTATAGGGCGCATCTCGCAGGTAATCGGGCCGGTTATCGATGTCTATTTCGATACCAACGGCCAGGATGCTGAAAAGGTGTTGCCGAAGATTCATGAGGCATTGACCATCACCAGGCCAGACAAACGCACTCTGGTCGTTGAGGTTCAGCAGCATATCGGTGAGGACACCGTTAGATGTGTGGCTATGGACAACACTGATGGCTTGCAGAGAGGGCTTGAAGCCGTTCCCACAGGGTCGCCTATCAGGATGCCGGCCGGCGAACAGATCAAGGGGCGTATGATGAACGTAATCGGGCAGCCCATTGACGGCATGGCTCCGTTGAGCATGGAAGGGTCTTATCCCATCCACCGTGAGCCGCCTAAGTTCGAGGATTTGTCGACGCACAAGGAGATGCTTGCCACGGGCATAAAGGTGATCGACCTGCTCGAACCCTACATGAAGGGTGGCAAGATTGGCTTGTTCGGAGGTGCCGGCGTGGGCAAGACGGTGCTCATCATGGAGCTTATCAACAACATTGCCAAGGGCCATAGCGGCTATTCTGTGTTTGCCGGTGTGGGCGAGCGTACGCGTGAGGGCAATGACCTTATCCGCGATATGATTGAGTCGGGTGTTATCCGCTATGGCGACAAGTTCAGGAAAGCCATGGAGGAGGGCAAGTGGGATTTGTCACTTGTCGACCCTGAAGAACTGAAGAAGTCGCAGGCTACCCTTGTTTACGGGCAGATGAATGAGCCGCCCGGAGCACGTTCGTCGGTTGCGCTGTCGGGATTGACCGTTGCCGAGGAGTTCCGTGACCACGGAGGCAAGGACGGCGAGGCTGCAGACATTATGTTCTTCATCGACAATATCTTCCGTTTCACACAGGCAGGATCTGAGGTTTCGGCATTGCTGGGCCGTATGCCTTCGGCCGTGGGATACCAGCCTACACTTGCAAGTGAGATGGGTGCCATGCAGGAACGAATCACGTCGACAAAGAAGGGGTCTATTACTTCGGTGCAGGCTGTATACGTACCGGCCGACGACCTTACCGACCCGGCTCCGGCAACAACGTTCACTCACCTTGATGCAACAACTGAGTTGAGCCGCAAGATTACCGAGCTTGGCATTTATCCGGCCGTCGACCCGCTGGGAAGCACATCGCGAATACTCGACCCGCTCATTGTCGGCAAGGAGCATTATGAATGCGCCCAGCGCGTGAAGGAGATTCTCCAGAGGTACAAGGAGTTGCAGGATATCATTGCAATCCTTGGCATGGACGAGCTCTCCGACGAAGACAAGCTGACCGTTAACCGTGCGCGTAGGGTTCAGCGATTCCTGTCGCAACCGTTTGCCGTTGCCGAACAGTTCACAGGCCTTCCCGGTGTCATGGTTTCGATCGAAGATACCATAAAGGGCTTTAATGCCATACTCGATGGCGAGGTCGACGACCTGCCGGAGCAGGCTTTCCTCAATGTCGGCACAATAGATGATGCCATAGCCAAAGGAAAGCGGCTCATGGAAGCTGCAAAAGGAAATTAACGTAGTGGAGGTGACATGAGTTTGAAACTTAAGATTGTTTCTCCCGAGCGGATTGAATATAGTGGCGAGGTTACAAGCGTGCTTGTCCCGGGAACAATGGGTAGCTTCGAGATACTCAATGACCATGCACCTATAATTTCATCACTGCAGCCCGGGGTTGTGGAATATGCCACTGCCGACGGCAAAGTGCAGCTTACCATTAAGGGAGGTTTCGTTGAAGTGCAGAAAAACGAGGTGAGTCTTTGTGTGGAAATCAATTGACACAGGTTATATGGACAGGAAGTTGATAGAACAAATAGGCCGTAAATACAACAAGTTCTGTTTGTGGGTAATAGCTGGGGCGACATTGATAGCTTTGTTGGCAATCAACATCTGCAATGCAAACCAGTTTGTCACCCCGTTGGCTATCAGCGTTCTCTATGCCTTGGCCTCAAGCATTGCCTATGGGTTTGGCTGGAGGTCGGTGGCTGGAACGTCTCCGGCTACGCTTAGCAAGTTCTACCTGGTGGCATCTGCCTTACGCATGTTGCTGGCGTTGATGGTCGCCGTGGTGTTCTGTGTCGTAAGCCGTGACAGGGAGTCCATTATCAACTTCATCATAGTTTTCGCTGCATTCTACGTAGTGATGTTGATTTTTGACGGGGTGTTTTTCGCCCGTCTGGAAAGAAAATTAAATCAAAAGATTTGAGTTTATGAGGTATTTCAGACATTTGCTTTGCGTCGTTGCTTTCATGTTTGCCTGCATATCGGCAAATGCGGTAGGGCATGGCACAGACGAAAACGGAAGCATTGATTTGCAAGGCATTCTGTTCGGGCATATCCAGGATTCGTATGAATGGCACATAACCACGGTAAATGGGCATCCGGTTGTTTTGCATCTGCCTGTCATAGTGAAGAGTTCCACCGGGTGGCATGTGTTTTCCAGTGGTGAGTTTTCCGAGGAGGCCGATGCCGCAGGCAACCGTCCGGGACCCTATGGGCTATACATTTCGGGGAGCGAAGCCAATGCAAACAAGATTTGTGAGAAGGTGGACGGAGCTGAAGTCAGGCCTTTCGACATCTCAATCACAAAGACTGTGGCTGTGTTGTTCATCGATGCCATTTTGCTCCTGCTGTGCGTGCTCATCCCGGCCAGGTGGTGCAAGAGGCATCGTCCGGAGGATCCCGCGCCCAAAGGTTTTACCGGTCTGATGACAATGTTTATAATGTACATATATGACGAAGTAATCAAGGCGTCCTTGGGCAAGGAGGCCGACAAGTACGCACCCTATCTGCTGACTTGCTTCTTCTTCATATTCATAGCCAATATAATGGGAGTCGTTCCGTTCCCACCGGGTGGTGGCAACCTGACGGGCAACATTACGTGTACCTTCTTCTTGGCTTTGTGTACGTTCATCATTACAAATGTTACCGGTACAAAGGCTTATTGGAAGGACATCTTCTGGCCGGAAGTGCCCACGTGGCTAAAGGTTCCTGTGCCGCTCATGCCTTTCATTGAGTTTTTCAGCATCTTCACAAAGCCGTTGGCGCTGATGATTCGACTCTTTGCAAACATGATGGCGGGTCACGCAATAGCATTGTCGTTGTCATGCATCATCTTCATCATGTTTGGCATCAATGCTGTGGCAGGAGCTTCAATGACAGTTGTGAGTGTGCTCATGAGCGTGTTCATGATGCTGCTGGAGGTGTTGGTGTGCTTCATCCAGGCTTTGGTGTTCACCATGCTCAGTGCCGTGTTCATCTCATTGGCCCACGTCCACGGCCATGCCGTTAAGGAGTAATATAGTAATTTAAACAGAATAATAAAACAACATTAAAATTTAAGATTATGATTTCATTATTATTGGCAGCAGATGCTGTAGCAAAATTAGGTGCCGCAGTTGGCGGAGGTTTGGCTGCAATCGGTGCAGGCATTGGTATTGGTAAGATTGGCGGACAGGCCATGGATGCCATGGCGCGCCAGCCGGAGAAGATGGGCGATCTGCGTTCGTCAATGATTATTGCTGCTGCCCTTGTTGAGGGTGTGGCTTTCTTCGCTGTCATCATAGCTCTGCTTGCTCTGTTTGTATAGCCAATACAGAGATTGTTTTTAAGCAATAGAAATCAGAACAGCTTATGTCATTGATAACACCTGATTTTGGTTTGTTGTTCTGGATGGCTGTTGTCTTCCTGATTGTGCTGGGCATCCTGTGGAGATTCGGGTTCCCGGTCATAGTGAAGATGGTGAACGACCGTAAGGACTATATCGACGATAGCCTGCGGAAAGCTCACGAAGCCAACGAGCGGCTGGCCAATATCAAAATCGAAAGTGAATCCATTCTGCAGGAAGCAAGGGAGAAGCAGGCCCAGATATTGAAGGAGGCTGCTACCACCCGCGATGCCATTGTGGAAAAGGCACAAGACAAAGCTCGCGAAGAAAGCAACCGGCTTATAGCTGAAGCCAAGGCAGAAATCGAGGCTCAGAAGCAGGCTGCAATAAGCGACATACGTGCCCAGGTGGCCGAGCTGTCTGTCAAAGTGGCCGAGAAAATACTCCGCAAGGAGCTCGGCGACAGCGGCAAGCAAATGGATTTGATTGACAGATTGCTGGATGAAGTTTCTTCTTCTGATAAAAAACAATAAGTTATGGATATAGGAGTAATATCGGTAAGGTATGCGCGTGCCCTGCTTAAGGGGAGTTGCGACGCAAAAATCGAAGACAAGGTATACCTTGAGATGCAGCTCTTGGCAAAGAGTTACATCGAGGTGCCACGGTTGAGGTTTACTATAGACAATCCGATGATCTCTAAAGCCAATAAGGAGTCGCTTCTTGTTGCAGCTGTCGGCGGTGCCCCATGTGAGCTGACAAAGGCATTTTTCCGCCTTGTCTTGAAGGAGGACCGCGAGAGCGTCATTCAATTCATGGCTAATTCGTATATCACTCTATATAGGAAACAGAAGAACATCATCCGTGGTAAGCTTACCACTGCGGCTGCGGTGTCGCCCGTTACGGAGCGTCGCCTGCAGCAGATGGTGGAGGATAAGACTAATGGAACTGTGGAGTTTGAGACAGAAGTGAATCCAGATATCATCGGGGGCTTTGTGCTTGAGTACGATACCTTCCGTATGGATGCAAGCGTTAAGACGAAGCTGAAGTCTATACTGTCACAGCTTAAAATGTGATTATTTTGCAAGGCGGGGGCAAATGTCTACCGTGTCATGTCTTCACTACTGCGTGATATGTGTAAGCTTGTTCCTTGCGATGCGTTAAGTGTAAATGATTATGTCAGATAAAATAAAACCAAGTGAAGTGTCCCAAGTGCTCCTCGAACAGCTGGAGGGCATCAGTGGCGGCGAGCAGTTTGATGAGGTCGGTTCTGTGCTTCAGGTCAGCGATGGCGTAGCCAGAATCTACGGTCTCCGTAATGCTGAAGCCAGTGAGCTGCTGGAATTCGAGAATGGCACCATGGGCATTGTGATGAACCTGGAGGAAGACAACGTTGGTTGTGTGCTTTTGGGTACCACTTCGGGGATTAAGGAAGGCATGATTGTTAAGCGTACAAAGCGAATAGCGTCGATACGCGTTAACGACAATATGCTCGGCCGTGTCATCAACCCGCTGGGTGAGGCCATAGACGGCAAGGGCAGCATCGACCTTACCGGTGCTTTTGAGATGCCATTGGACAGAAAAGCCCCAGGAGTGATATACCGTCAGCCGGTGAAAGAGCCGCTTCAGACAGGTTTGAAGGCTGTCGACTCGATGATTCCTATCGGCCGTGGGCAGCGCGAGCTTATCATTGGCGACCGCCAGACCGGCAAGACAGCCATCGCTGTTGATACAATCATCAACCAGAAGAGCTTTTACGAGGCAGGAAAACCAGTTTATTGCATTTATGTGGCCATAGGCCAGAAGGCATCGACTGTAGCCGCTCTCGTACAGAATCTTAAGGAGCATGGTGCTCTTCCATACACCATAGTGGTTTCTGCCACGGCTGCCGACCCGGCTGCCATGCAGTATTATGCACCTTTTGCAGGTGCTGCCATCGGTGAATATTTCCGCGACAGAGGCTATTCGGCATTGGTAGTATACGACGACCTGTCAAAGCAGGCTGTGGCATATCGTGAGGTTTCATTGATTCTGCGCCGTCCGTCAGGGCGCGAGGCATATCCCGGCGACGTGTTCTATCTGCACAGCCGTCTGCTGGAGCGTGCCGCGCGAATCAACGACCAGCAAGAAGTTGCCGAGCAGATGAACGACCTGCCCGAGTGCATGAAGGGCCATGTGCGTGGTGGAGGTTCGCTTACTGCCCTTCCAATCATCGAGACACAGGCCGGTGACGTGTCTGCTTACATCCCGACGAATGTGATATCTATCACAGACGGACAGATTTACCTTGAGACCGACTTGTTCAACCAAGGCTTCCGTCCCGCCATCAACGTTGGTATATCAGTGTCTCGTGTAGGTGGTTCCGCACAAATCAAGAGTATGAAGAAAGTGGCCGGTACGTTGAAGATAGACCAGGCCCAGTACCGTGAGCTCGAGAGTTTCTCTAAGTTCTCAAGCGACATGGACGCCGTTACGGCTATGACCCTTGACCGTGGGCGCAAGAACAACCAGTTGCTCATTCAGCCCCAGTACAGCCCGATGCCTGTCGGTGAGCAGGTGGCAATACTGTATTGCGGTACACACGGACTGATGCACGATGTTCCGGTAGAGAAAGTGCGTGAGTGCCAGGATGCTTTTCTTGACAAGTTGCGCTCAACACACCCCGAGGTCATTGAAACATTGGGTAGCGGAAAGATTGACGACAGCTTGACCGCAGTCATCGAGTCTGTCATGGCAGACATTGCAGGACAGTATAAAAATCAGTAGCCTATGCCTTCACTGAAAGAGATTAAGACCCGGATTGCTTCAGTCAACAGCACGCGCAAGATAACAAGCGCCATGAAGATGGTTGCTTCGTCTAAGTTGCATCATGCGCAGGTGATGATTGAGAACATGCTTCCCTACGAGACTCTGTTGGAGCATATACTCAAGACATTCCTTGCCTCAGAGGCTGATGCCAACAGTGTGTTTACCGTGGAGCGTAAAGTCAAGCGGGTGGCTCTTGTGGTATACTCGTCGAACAGCAGCCTGTGTGGTGGCTTCAATGCCAATGTAATCAAGCTGATGCAGCAGGTTGTTGACGAGTATAGGCATTTAGGTTTGGACAATATAGTGGTCTATCCCATAGGGCGTAAGGTAGCGGAAAAGAGTGTCAAGCTTGGCCTGAAGACTGAGGGCGACTATTCGCTGCTTGCCGACAAGCCCAACGTGAAAGACTGCATCAAATTGTCACAAGAACTCGGAAAGAGGTTTGTTGACGGCGATATTGACAAGGTGGAATTGATTTATCACCATTTCAAGAGTGCCGGTTCACAAATACTTACCCGCAAGACATATCTTCCGATAGACCTGTCTACAGAGTTGAACCGTGATCATGAGCGCGATTTGTCATCTAATGTAGTGACAAAAAAGGCACAGGAGTATTTGCGCAAGAAAGGCAATGCTTCAGGAAGTTCTGTTTCAGAGCAAGCTAAACCGCTCAATGATAACTTCATCGTAGAGCCGGACATGGATACCATATTGACAGAATTGATTCCAAAGCTGGCTCATCTGATGTTATATACAGCTTTATTAGACAGCAATGCCAGTGAGCATGCAGCACGAATGGTGGCCATGCAGACGGCGACAGACAATGCTGACGAGTTGCTTCGCGAACTCAATCTGCAATATAACAAGAGCAGACAGCAAGCAATTACGAACGAATTGCTGGACATCGTCGGAGGAACGGTTAACAATTAGCATTAAAAGGGAATCTCAAGAGAGATTCCCTTTTTGTTTTTCTATAATCCTGTGCTATTGTTTCTGAGGCCAGCCTTTTGTTTTCGTCATGTGACCATAGAATGCAAGAGCTGATTTGCCGTAGCAGGATGAATAGTCTATTTCCATGTATATGTATTTTTATTATCATATAATCAGCAAGGGGTAATAATCGGGTCAAAATCACTCATGATCTTTCAGAGCATTTGTTTCGACAGTTGCATTATGCTCATGAATCTCTCACTGCCTTATAGGGGCTTCTTGCTTTGCATTTAGTCTCTTTGTTGCCAGATGCGCTTTCGGTGAAGCCTATTGTCTGTCTTTGCGTCGACAAGACTTTATTGTTCTATGGCTGAGCTCTGTTGTTTCGTAAAATGTGGGTGTGCCATTGTTGTTATTGCGCATGAATTGTATGGTAAGAATATGTTACAATGTCTATTGTTGTGTTGGTTCAGGACTGTTTTAGCCTTCGATTTGGGCGTTTTGAGCCAACGAAACAGCTCGTTTGATGGGCCGGAACGATAGTTATTGAAACCCTGTGGGCCTGCTGCCATAAGTATTTGGCACACAGATGGTTATGCACTCGGGTCCGAATGGTGAAAAATTTTGATATTATCATGTTGGGTATGGTGTATTGCCATTGAATCGTCTTGTTGCGTTCAGCCTGCCTTTCTCTATGACGCTTGTTTGTTTGTGGGCAATTTTCTCAATTGCCAATGGATATTACCGACATTTGGGTAGTCGGTAATTGGTTTGGTAGCGTCATCGTAGCACTTATCAAAGACTGGTTGATTGTCTAATTGCCGTGGCAGGATGGCATGTTTGCCTTTGCATTGTCTGTATGCTTTGATATTGCGATTATAATCAAAATGGCGCGCGCATCACTGCGAACGCCACTGTAGTTTATAATAGAAATTTGGATTATAAAAGGTATGCTAATATATATTTAAAGGGTTTTCATATAAATTCATCCGCCAAATGTCGGCGCTTCATTCCTATCGCAAATCTTCAGTGGGTTCGCAGTGAGCATGATTGCGCAGAATGGCTGTGAGACTACTTATTGGCATTTTCCAGCCAATAAGACACATATGTCATTTTCAATGACAATCGATAAAGTTACTGTCTCTTGCGGAGAGAAGAGCAATGCAACAAATCTACGCAGAATAAACATGTATGACATTGATGAAACCAAAACATGATAGCCCAATAATTTATACTTAACATATTGTAACTCAGAATCACACACAAGAGATAAAATGACCTCACATTAATAGACAATTAAAGCCTATGCGGCATAATGCCCTATATGTGTCACTATATTTTAAATATGATTGTTTTGTTTTTAATGATTGATTTTATCAAAACAATCGACAAATGTTTTGCCATTTATAAAATATTGCCTATCTTTGTAACTGATAATCAGCAAGAAATGTACTCATCAATTTATTCAAAACTGCGAGTGTTGGCATGTATGCTCTTCTCTCCGCAAGAGAAATTCTTAGTGCTGGCTGATGATTATTGCCATTTAGCACATCTGTGATGAAACACAATATCTAATGATAATTCATTGATATGGCCACCTTTTAAGGCTTTGATGCTGAGTGTTTTGATGGCAATCTCGTAGTGTTTCTGATGCGAAACACCTCTTCTCGTTTTGTAAAATGCCTCTGTGGTGCTGAGTAAACCATCTCGGCCGATGTGTTTTGTTGTTCATTTGTCGTTTTTTGTTTAGTGCTATGCCATTTTCCTTTAGGCAGGCCAGTTGTCTGCTATGCAGAATAGTCGGGTCTTTTTTCATGTTTTTTGTCGACACTGCCAAACTGTTTGGCTATGTGGTTGCCTCTTTATGCTTAAAGTGAACATAAAATTTTGTAATGTGCCCGAATTAGAGTAACTTTGCGCAAATGAACGAAGATATATTAGGACAACTAAATGACAGCCAGCGCGAAGCTGCCGTGTATTGTGATGGTGCCGAGCTTGTGATAGCCGGCGCCGGTTCGGGCAAGACTCGTGTTCTGACATATAAGATAGCATATCTGTTGCAATCAGGATATAGGCCTTGGAACATTTTGGCTCTGACTTTTACAAACAAGGCTGCAACAGAGATGAAAGAACGAATCAGCAATCTTGTTGGCCATGACAAGGCGCGGTTGCTTAGCATGGGCACGTTTCACTCGATATTCTCAAGGATATTGCGTACAGAAGTGTCGCATATTGGTTATGACCATAATTTCACGATTTATGACCAAGGCGACTCGAGGTCGTTAATAAAGACGATAATCAAGGAAATGGGGCTTGACGAGAAGCAATATAATAGTTCTTCGGTAGCCGACCGAATAAGCCTGGCAAAAAACAATCTCCTTACTGCGCATGATTACTCTTCCAGCATCCACGTGCGGGAGGATGTAGAGCGTAAGGTGCCTGCCGTGAAAGACGTGTACATGCGCTATGCTGAGCGTTGCCGCCAAGCCAATGCCATGGATTTTGACGACCTGCTGCTTAATACGTATTTGCTGTTTGCCCGGCATGAGGATGTGAGGCAGAAGTATGTGGATCGTTTCAGGTATGTGCTTGTAGATGAGTATCAAGACACCAACTATGCACAGCAAGCCATAGTAATGCAACTCACGCGTGACCATCAGCGTATATGTGCCGTTGGCGACGATGCGCAGAGCATTTATGGGTTCAGGGGGGCCAACATTGACAACATTCTCAACTTCACTAAGGCTTACGATAACGCTAAGCTTTTCAAGCTTGAGCAGAACTATCGTTCCACTCAAATGATTGTCCAGGCTGCCAACAGCCTGATCAGGCACAATGCAAGGCAGATTCCCAAGAATGTGTTCAGTGACAACGAGAGAGGTGAGAAGGTTGTGTTCAAGCAGGCTTACAGTGACCGTGAGGAGGCGGCCATTGTTTGCAAGGAAATCAAGCGGATAAGGAGCAGGGAAAAATGTGGATTTGGCGATTTTGCCATTTTGTACCGTACTAATTCGCAAAGCCGGAGCATTGAGGAAGAGTTGCGCAAGAGCAATGTGCCTTACAGGGTATTCGGTGGCTTGAGTTTCTATCAGCGCAAGGAGATAAAGGACATCATTGCATATTTTAGGCTTGTGGCCAACCCGAACGACGAAGAGGCTTTCAGGCGTATTATTAATTACCCTTCACGTGGCATTGGCGGCACTACTCTGTCTAAGATTGCCACAACAGCCAACAAGCATGCTTTGAGCCTGTGGACCGTTGCGTCGCAACCACTTGTGTTTGGGCTGGAGGCCAATCGCGGCACCTATGCCAAGCTTGAGGCTTTCTGCTCGATGATAAGCTCGTGGCAGGCTGTTATGCAGTCGGTCGACGCTTATCAGCTCGGGCAGGATATAATAAAGGGGAGCGGCATCAGCAAGGAGATATACGAGAAGCGTGAACCCGAAGATCTGGCACGTCAAGAGAATGTGTATGAGTTTCTTGCCGGCCTGCAAGACTTTGTGGAAAGCAGGAGGGAGGAAGGTGACGGGGAGCATGTTTACCTTTCAGACTTCTTGCAGGAGGTTGCTTTGCTTACCGATTTGGACAGCGACAGTGATGGCGACGACAAGGAGCGCGTTGCGCTTATGACGATACACAGTGCCAAGGGATTGGAATTTCCCAATGTCTTCATTGTTGGGTTGGAAGAGAACATCTTCCCTTCGCCAATGAGTTGCTCAAGTCTTAGGGAATTGGAGGAGGAACGTCGTTTGCTATATGTTGCCATGACACGTGCCGAAAAACGCTGTTTCCTCACTTGTGCACAGAACAGGTTCAGGTATGGCAGGGTAGAGTATGGCACTCCATCACGATTCTTGCAGGACATAAGCCCGGAATATCTAAAGAAAGATGAGATTTCAACGCCTGCTTCTCCTGCGTATTACAGGGGTGGTGGACAGGCATCTGGCAGTTATGGCTCTAAACCGGAATGGATGCAGAATCCACGGCCTGTGGCTTCACAGTTTAAGGCAGACCCGATGCCCCGTGCTGTGCCTCCACGGCGTGAGGAAAATGCACCTTCGCCATTTTCGGAAGAGTTTGAGAAGAGGCTCAAAGTGGCTAAGTTGAGGTTGAAACCTGTTACAAAGGCAGAGATAGACGAACTGACCGCTCCGCCGGTTTCTGAAGATGTCGGCATCAGCGTTGGCAATGTCATCGAGCACCAACGCTTTGGCATTGGCACTGTGATACAGTTGGAAGGACGCGGTGAGAATCTTAAGGCAACCGTACAATTCACAAACTCTGGCACCAAACAGTTGCTTTTAAAATTTGCAAGGTATAAGATAGTGAAATAATCGATAATCATAAAGCATCATCTTCCGGGCGTTCCGGAAGATGATGCTTTATTTTTGGCAAATGCTTCTTTTTCCTGAGATAAGCCGCTTTCTTTAGTTCGTACTCTTCTCTGTGCCGTTCAAGAAAGTTGTCTGCCATGTTTCTTATTTCGTTGTTCTGTTGTATATCACGCTGATTGTTATCGGGTCATGTGGATTAGCCGAACCGCCAACAAGCCTTGCGCTCTTCAACGACATCTCGTTTGACACGTTTGTAATAGAGGCAGAGGTGTTCCCCGACGAACTCGTTGTGCTTATTGATACAGGCACCAGCACAACTTTGTTCCAATTTTCAGTGACCCCATTGTTCTGTTTTGCCTGATACATCCTGCTTATCAGGTTTGATATGTTGTTGAATGTATATGTATTCTGGCTGCTGTTGTATGTTCCGATATACGAGGTGCTGTTGTTCGGAACGTTTTTATTCTCAAAGAAGCTGTACAAACTGTCCTTGGGAAGCATCAGTACATACTCAGGTACGCCAAAAGCGTCGTCTGATGTTTGGTTCATGCAACTGAATACTATGCGCGCCCCGCTTATGGTGTCGTTCTCATGATTGTACTTTATCTCATCTACAGGCAGCGTCACTTCAGTGAAAATGCCTGCCGGAGCTTTGATGTGTGTGCATGTATTGTCTGATGCAAGCTCTCTCAAGCGTTGCCGGTCATTGTCTATGTGGGTGGTTTGCATCACCTCTTCTGTACCCGACAGAAGCGTGCTGCCTTGATAGACGGAGTCGCCACTCATGTATTTGTAGTGGAACACAAGCTCTGTGAGGTAGACTTCCGACATCACTCCGAGCCCGTCGGTTGACTTGATGTAGAACCCCGGGCAAACATTGTGGATGAAGTTATAAGAGTTTCTGAAATTTTCAGGATTCTCATAATACTTCTGCATGATGTATGTTCCGTAATTCTTATAGGCTTTACCCGATTTGTCGCGATACGTTTCGTTAAGTGGTATGGTTACAGACTCCATGTTCGTTTTGTCTGTAATCAGGTTTCTTAGGCTGTCGCTGAGGTTTAGGTCAAGCGTCGTATACATCTTGTTCTTCCTGATTGCGTTCGCGTCGGTTCTCAGCATGCCTGCTGCCTCTGGGTCAAAATTAGAGTAATACATCGTTCCCTCTTCTGCGGGCCTTTCCATTTCCAATGCTGTCAACTTCATGGAGTTTAGAGAATCGCCGATGGAAGAGTAAAAGTAAATCTGCAACCTGCAAGAGTCGGCTATCACATTACCGTCTTCCGTGCTCATTATGCTGTCTTTCTCCGGAAGGAAAGGGGTACCATCTAATGACTCCAAAATGGCAAATTGGGTGGTATAGTGGCTTGTCACATACGTCCCAGTCTCCGGGTCTTTAATGCGCCCAAGGTAGCTGTATTGGTTTCTGGATAACACAGAGTCTGCCAAAATAGACCGTGTTGAGACAAAAAACGTGTCTGTCAATATTTCAAAGTGGTCTGCTTCGTTTGTAAGCGAGTTGCCCAATGTGTCTGTTGTATCATCACATGACAGGAAAGCCAGTGTTGACATGGCTATCCCAAACAGGAACTTTGCTTTCATCTTGGTCTTCTTTCTAGATGATATTAACCCTAATAGCTGTATCGTTTTTGTGTATTTGGCTTGTTAATCCTGACAGATCCTTTCGTAGAATGCCTCATATTGGTCGGCAAACTGCTCGCCGGGGTAGTCAAGAAGGGGCACATTGCAACTTTTTGCATAGTCGACCAAACCCGGATAAACAGTTTCGCTGGCCTGTATTATGCCGTCAGAATAGTCGATGGCAAGTTTGCCCAGTTCTTCAAAACCAAAGTTGTCATCATACTTTTCCAGCAAATCGGCTTTGGCATCCCTGAACTCCAGGCACTTCTTGAAGTTCTGTCCGAGGTCCTTCTTCAGTGCCTTCGAAAAGAGTGAAGTGACTATCTTGGCATTGGCAAACGACGGCTCTTCTTTGTAAGCTGTCTTTACATAGAATGGCACAACAGCCCCCATCCATCCTTGGCAATGAATGATTTCTGGTACCCAGCGCAGTTTTTTCACTGTCTCGAGCACCCCGCGAGCAAAGAATATGGCTCTTTCACCATTGTCAGGATAATCTTCCCCCGTTTCATCGACATCCATTTGACGCTTTGTGAAATAGTCGTCATTGTCTATGAAGTAGACTTGTATGCGTGACGATTGTATGGAGGCGACTTTAATT
Source organism: Marseilla massiliensis (assembly GCF_023336985.1). Taxonomy (NCBI): domain Bacteria; kingdom Pseudomonadati; phylum Bacteroidota; class Bacteroidia; order Bacteroidales; family Prevotellaceae; genus Marseilla; species Marseilla massiliensis. The sequence goes on from NZ_JAMBLP010000005.1 coordinate 203,290, forward strand.
ATCAGCGGATGATCTGTGTCATTGATAATAAGATTCATTCCCGAAAGGCGGATTACCTCGTGCAACTGCCCCCGGCGCTCATTGATGTTTCCCCATTTGGGCATGAACGTCCGTATTTCATGGCCTTTCTCTTGTATGGCCTGTGGCAGCTCTCTTCCCATTAGCGAAAGCTCACTGTCAGGTACGTAAGGTGATATCTCCTGGTTTATGAATAATATTTTTCTTGCCATTGTTCATCTGTTTATCAACTGCAAAGATACAAAATTTATTTGATATTTGAGTATTAGGCAATGCCTTTTATGAAAAAAAGGCTTTTCTTGGCTATATTTTCCATGTATTCTTTTTTAGTTTGCCAAAAAAGTTGTTATTTTGCAGCGAATTTGTAGTATAGCGTTTAAAACGTTGTTAGAAATGAAAATTTTTCATAAGAATGTGGATTTGCAAAACGAACTCTTCGCAGTTCGCAAGCTAGGCAAGACCGTTGGCCTTGTTCCAACAATGGGGGCTCTCCATGAAGGTCATGCTTCGCTGGTGAGACGGTGTGTTTCGGAGAATGACGTTACAGTTGTCTCTGTGTTTGTTAATCCTACACAGTTTAACGACAAGAACGATTTGCAGAGCTATCCCCGCGATTTGGATGCGGATTGCAAGTTGTTGGAGTCATGCGAGGCAGATATTGTTTTTGCTCCCTCTGTTGAAGAGATGTATCCCCAGCCCGATACGCGTCATTTTGAATTCCCGCCTATAACGACGGTGATGGAAGGTGCCCATCGTCCCGGTCACTTCAATGGCGTGTGCCAGGTTGTAAGCCGTTTGTTTTATATCGTGCGCCCCCAAAGGGCATATTTCGGTGAGAAAGACTGGCAGCAAATAGCAGTTGTCAAGGCGATGGTTAAAAGCCTCGGCCTGGATGTGGCGATTGTTGAGTGTCCGATTGTGCGTGATGCCGACGGTTTGGCCCGTTCAAGCCGCAATTCGCTGCTTTCAGCAGATGAGCGTTCGATTGCCCCGGAGATATTTAAGCAATTGAAGCAGAGCATAGAGTATTCCAAGGGCCATACGGTGGAGGAGACCCACAAATATGTAGTGGATGGCATAAATTCTGTCGACGGGTTGGATGTCGAGTATTTTTCGATTGTCAACGGCGACACCCTACAGGACGTAAGTTCGTGGGATGACGCTCCTCACGTTGTTGGTTGCATTACCGTTTATTGCGGAAAGCGCCCTGTAAGGCTTATCGATCACATAAAATATAAATAGAGATGATGATAGAGGTTCTTAAGTCCAAGTTGCATTGCGTTACAGTTACCGAGGCCAATCTCAACTATATGGGGAGCATCACGATTGATGAAGACCTCATGGATGCTGCCGGCATGATAGCGGGAGAGAAAGTCCAGATTGTCGATAACAATAACGGTGAGCGGTTTGAGACATATATTATTAAAGGGGAGCGTGGTTCGGGGGCTATTTGCCTCAACGGTGCTGCTGCGCGCAAAGTCCAGGTTGGTGATGTTTGCATAATAATATCATACGCCCTGATGGATTTTGAGGAAGCGAAGTCGTATAAGCCCACGATAGTGTTTCCAAAAGAAGGTAACAGGCTTTAGTTGCCTGTGGCCTGTACGGAAAATCCCGATTGCACGACAATGTCTGCAATCGGGATTTTCGTTTGGGTAAGATAGTCAACTTATTCGATGGCAACCAATACGTCGCCTTCCATGACGCTTTGGCCGGGCTGCACCAATATAGCGCTAACTTTTCCGCCCTTCTCGGCATCAAGGTTGTTGGCCATCTTCATGGCTTCGAGCACAACAACAGTGTCGCCTGCCTTGATTTCATCGCCCACAGCGACCTTGATCTCAGTGATGACGCCTGGCAATGGGGCTTTTACGGCATTCTGGTAATTTGCCTTAACTGTGCCGCCGCCGGCCTCCTCCTGGCTTGCAGTTGCTTGTGCAGCCACAGGTGCGACCTTTACCTTGGGCTTTTCGGGCTTGGCTTCTTCCTCCATTTCCACCTTGTACGTTTCGCCGTTGACGATGACAGTAGCCACGTTGCCTTCTATGGCATCAATGTTCACCTCGTATTTATTCCCGTTGATAGTATATTTGTATTCTTTCATGTCTTATGGCTTATGGTTTTGGCTGGCCGGTCATGGTAAGAGCATGGCCGTTCCATTCCGTGAAATGTTCAATAATCGTTATTTTTCCAGACTCCTGGTCGTGCACGTTGTTGCCCATGAACTCGTGCAACGCCAAAGAGATGGCAGCAAAAACCTCTTTGTCCTGTTTCATATCTACAATGTTTTGGCCACAGAATCCGGTCTGTTTCAGCACAGGTCTTTTCCTCGTGCACGACCGAGTCCTGTGGCCCGTTATGCTTTTTTACATTGGTATGTTGCCATGTTTCTTGGCAGGCAGGCTCTCGCGCTTGGTTGAAAGCTGTGCGAGGGCTCGGCAGATGCGGAAGCGGGTGTTGCGCGGCTCTATCACGTCGTCGATGTAGCCATACTTGGCAGCCTGGTATGGGTTGGCAAACATCTCGGTGTATTCCTCCTCTTTCTCCGCGAGGAAGGCCTGAACGTCTTCACCGGCGGCTTTCTTGTCCTTTGCCTCCTTGGCGCACAATACGGCTACTGCGCCAGATGCGCCCATCACGGCAATTTCTGCTGACGGCCAAGCGTAGTTGATGTCTGCGCGCAGTTGCTTGCATCCCATCACGATGTGGCTGCCGCCATAGCTCTTGCGCAGGGTGACAGTAATCTTTGGAACGGTAGCCTCGCCGTAAGCATAGAGCAACTTTGCACCGTGGAGTATGACGGCGTTGTACTCCTGGCCGGTGCCGGGCAGGAATCCGGGAACGTCGACGAGCGAAACGATTGGGATGTTGAATGCGTCGCAGAATCTCACGAAGCGCGCACCCTTGCGGCTGGCGTTGACGTCGAGCACGCCTGCATAGCATGACGGCTGGTTGGCAACGATGCCCACGCTTTGCCCATTGAAGCGTGCAAAGCCCACGATGATGTTCTTGGCAAACTTTGGCTGTACCTCGAAGAATTCGCCGTCGTCGACAATTGCGCCGATTACCTTGTACATGTTGTATGCCTCGTTGGGGTTCTCGGGGATGATTTCGTTGAGCGAGTCTTCCAGGCGGTCGATGGGGTCTTCACACTTTTTGCGTGGTGCCACCTCCATGTTGTTCGACGGTATGTAGCTAAGCAGTGTGCGTATCATCTGCATGGCCTCTTCCTCGGTGGCAGCCGTGAAGTGGGTCACGCCGCTCTTTGTCGAGTGCACGCTTGCTCCTCCGAGGTGCTCCTGGTCGATGTCCTCGCCTGTTACGGTCTTTACAACCTTCGGGCCAGTAAGGAACATGTATGACGTGTTCTCCATCATAAGCGTGAAGTCGGTGAGGGCAGGCGAGTACACTGCGCCGCCGGCGCAAGGCCCGAAGATTCCGCTGATCTGCGGTATCACACCCGAAGCCAGGATGTTGCGCTCGAATATCTCGGCGTAACCTGCCAATGCGCAGATGCCTTCCTGGATGCGCGCTCCACCGGAGTCGTTGATTCCGATGACGGGGGCGCCCATCTTCATGGCCATGTCCATGATCTTGCATATCTTCTGTGCCATGGTTTCAGACAGAGAACCGCCATTGACAGTGAAGTCTTGTGCGAATACAAACACGAGCCTTCCGTCTATTGTTCCCGAGCCTGTAACCACACCGTCGCCCAGATACTGCTTCTTCTCCATTCCAAAGTTGGTGCAACGGTGGAGCTTGAACATGTCGTACTCTTCGAAGCTGCCTTCGTCCAGCAGCATATCAATGCGTTCACGGGCTGTGTACTTGCCACGGGCGTGCTGTTTCTCGATGGCTTTCTCGCCGCCACCCATGCGTGCTTTCTCGCGATTCTCGATAAGCTGCTTTATCTTCTCCAATTGTTTGCTCATTGCTCTCTATGTTTTAATGTTCACAAAGTTCGGTCAGGATTCCCACTGTTGACTTCGGGTGCAGGAACGCAATGTTAAGGTTCTCCGCTCCCTTGCGCGGCTCTTTGTCGATGAGGCGTATGCCTTTTTCATCACATTCAGCCAGCGCATTAGCCACGCCGTCTTCGATGCAGAATGCTACGTGGTGTACTCCGTGGTTGCCTTTGTCAAGCCATTTTTGTATGGTGCTGTCGGGTGACGTTGGCTCCAGCAGCTCAAGCTTCACCTCGCCGCATTTCAAGAATGCGGTCTTCACTTTCTGATCTGCCACTTCTTCGATGTTGTAGCATTTCAGACCCAATACATTTTCAAAGTAAGGCAGAGACTCCTCGATGCTTTGGACGGCTATGCCTAAATGTTCAATGTGTGAGATTTTCATTATGCTGTAATTTTGTTAGGGTTTAGTCTTCTTTTCTTTATACCATTGCAAAGATAGTTAATATAATCAAGATTGTAAAATTATAAATTGAAAAGATTGTTAAGGGAAGTGGCTGTTTTCGGGTGTTGTGTGTGCTGTGGTGCCGTGTGCTCTCAAATGCAATGGCCACATGTCAATTGGCTTCGCCCTTGCCGTGGCATTTGTGGCATTGCGGGCGGCTGTTCGGATGGCCGGAAAAGCCTTGTCGGGTGTAAGGTTTTGTTGTTTTTTCCGGATTTTTCCGCAATCCGCTGACGTACAGCCCGTTGGCGGCCTATGTCGTTTGGGGGCCTAAAACGGCCCTTGCGGGCGGCCCAAACGGGCCGTTCCGCGTTGCAACGGCGCCCGTTTTGCAATGCAGAGTCAGGAGCGTTGCTTGTCGTGAGTGGTTTGTAAATGATTTTGCCCGAAGGTGCCAGGGATTTCATGTCGCCTGTAGTCCGGCCATTTGCTGTGGCTCATGATCAGTGGCACAGGCTGCATGACGGCTTGGCACCGGACTGGCAGCGTGGGCGCCAGGGCAGGGCAAACCGATGCCTGTGTGTTAACGATATTATGATGCTGCCATTGTCAGAACTCAAATATTACCCTGCCGTTAATTTGGCGCCCTGTTAGGTAGTTGGGTACGGCATACTGCTGGTTTGTGACGTCAGTCACCCAATAGTAAGAGTTGACGTTGCTTATCCCGAAAAGGTTAAGGCAATCGACGCCGAGCCAGATGTTTTTGAATATGCTGTGCTTCTTTCTGTCGTCGTTGTCGTAGGCGCGATAGCTCAGTCCAACGTCTACGCGCTTGTATGCCGGTGCCCTGAAGTTTTGGTACTCCAGGCCCTTGTGCGGCGCTCCGAAAGGCAATCCGTCGGCGAAGGCCAGGCTTAGGGTCATCTTCCAGCGCTCTGTTCCGGGGAAGTAATCGGTGAAATGCAGGTTTATAGCATACCTTTGGTCGGTTGGCATTGGCACCTGCTTGCCGTTGATCTTTTGCTTTGTGCTCATCAGTGAGAAGGTAACCCACGAGTCTGTGCCCGGCACAAACTCGCCGTAAAGCTTCAGGTCGAGCCCGGCCGCATATCCGCTGCCCATGTTTTCGCCGTAATACGTCACCTTGACGTTGTTCACGTTATAGGGTATTATGTTTGACAGTGCCTTGTAATATGCCTCTGCCGTAAACTTATACGGGCGTTCCTTGATTTTGAACCTATAGTCGAATGCTGCCACGAAATGCAGCGATCGCTGGCTTTTTATCCTGTTGTTGAGCGTGACCACGGTCACCCCGTTGACCTTTGTCGTGTCTCTTAGCTCTTTGAAGAACGGTGCTTGGTAATAGAGGCCGGTGGCAAGGCGGAATGTCATGTTGTTGTTGAAAGCGGGGATAATGGCCAGCGATGCCCTTGGCGACACAATTGTTTCGCTGTTGAACGACCAGTTGCTGAACCGTATGCCGTAGTTGAGCGTGTAGAACGTTGAGTTTTCCTCGCCGCTTGTAAATTTGTATGTGTCTTGTATGTAACCCTCTATTCGGTGGCTGTTTAGCGTGTTGCGCGAGTTGAGCGTATAAATCAGGTCGAGCCTGTCGCCGGTGTGCGGTATGGAATAGCCGCTTGAGTCTCTCATTTCATATTCGCGTGAGTTCTCTTCGACATGCTCTATCTTGTAGGTCAGGCCTCCTTCTATCGTGTGGCGTTTTGTTTTGTGGTTCAACATGAGCTTGAAGCTCTCGACGTTGGCTGTCAGGTAGTTGCGTGCATGCTCCATGTAGGTGCCTACACCAAGGTTTTCGCTCGTTTCTGTGTCGTCGAGCCAGTATTGCCCTTGTATGTCGTAGGTCTCCTGTTCCTTCGTGCGGAAGGCCGAAGCAATCAGTGACAGTTTTGTGTTGGCTCCAAACTGGCGCGATATAGTCAGTGCCCCGAAGAGTGTCCTGAACACGTCTTTCTCTTGACCGTCGAAGTAGACCCTGAACGATTTCACGTCTTCCATCGTGCCAAACGACGTCTCGCGGTCGGTCGGTACAAAGTTATAGTGGTTGTCAGATATGTTTCCTATGAAGTCGATGCTCCACCGTTGGTTTGGCCTGAAGCAGATATAGGTCTGGTAGTCAAGGAAGTTGGGCTTGTATTCGCCGTTGGTCTCAAGCGAGCCAAGCAGGTAACGGTTTGTCTTGTAGCGTATTCCGTGGCTCATCGAAAACTTCTTGGTGCCCACGCCTACATAGGCGCTTGCCCCGAGAAGCGAGGCTGAGATGTTTGCCTCGAACTTCTTCGGTTGCTTGTACGTTATGTCCAATGCCGACGACATCTTGTCGCCATACTTTGCTTCAAACCCTCCTGTGGAGAAACCAATCGACTCCACCATGTCGGGGTTTATCACGCTCAGCCCTTCCTGCTGTCCGCTCCTTATGAGAAGCGGGCGGTAAACTTCCACATTATTTATATATACAGAGTTCTCGTCGAAGCTTCCTCCACGTACGTTGTATTGTGATGACAGCTCGTTGTGGGTCGAAACACCGGCCTGTTGCTGAATCAGGGCCTCCACTGCGTTGCCGCTTGCGGTGGCCAAGCCCTTCATGTCTTTTATGTCAAGGCGTTCGGTGCCTGTCGTCTGCCTTCGCTTCTCGGTGACGACAATCTCGCCCAGGGCGGCCATCGATGGCAAAACGATTTCTATCCTCTGCTTTCCGCGCGGGTTGCGGAACAGGCGCTTGCGCGCATTGTAGCCAATCATCGAGAACTTAACGACTACGCTGTCTGCCGAAGCCAGCGTTATGCTGAACTCGCCCTTTAGGTTGGTCATCGCTACCTTGCCTTGCTCCAGGCACGACACGGTGGCAAGTTCTATGGGGTTTTGCTCTTCGTCCACGACCCTTCCGGTCAGGGTGAAGCTCTGTGCAGAAGCGGTGAGTGTGGCCACCAGCATGAGGGTGAGCACAGCTATGGTATGTTTGGAGGTCGTTGTCTTCATTTGCTAATTAAACGTACGAATCGTTGGTAATATTGTGTTGGCCATGTCACAAATACACCGTGTTGCCGCCGTTTGCTCGGCGTGTCGCGAATTATGCCTGGCAAATGTGCATTGAATGAAATTTATTCGCTATATTTGCAGGCGTTTACAGCGAAAGGCCGTTGCACATGTAGCTTTGACGCATGTCGTAACGGACGGTAATTACATGGAATCAACTTAAACCGCATGAACGAAGATATAGTATTGAACAGCCATAACAAGGAGGAATTTCCGCCTGCGCATACCGCCGAGCATCTGTTGAACCAGACTATGGTGCGCATGTTTGGGTGTGAGAGGTCGAGCAACGCTCACATAGAGCGCAAAAAGAGCAAGATAAGCTATGTGTTAGACCACAAGCCTTCGCGCAAGGAAGAGAAGGCAATTGAAGACAGGATGAATGAATTGATAGCCGAAGACTTGCCCGTTAGCTATGAGTTTGTTAGCAAAGACAGCCTTCCCGACGATGTCAAGGCCGACAGGTTGCCTGCTGATGTGTCTGACACCATACGCCTGGTAAGGATTGGCGACTACGATGTGTGCCCATGCATAGGCAAGCACGTGCGCTCAACGTCACAGATAGGGCGTTTTGAAATGCTCGGAACCAATTGGGATGAGATGTCCAAGTCATTCCGCATCCGCTTCAAGGTGGTTCAGTGAATGCCTTCCGTTGTCGGCGGTTAGCAATGTTTCCGCTTGGCGGGCCAGTGGCACAAATGAAGAGTGGAGGCGCCTTACGGCTGCCTCCACTGTGTTCATTTGGTTTCTATTTCCTCTTTCATGTCGATGAAATTGCCCTTCTTGTCATAGAATTCATATTGCAAGAAAGCCAGTTTCTGCGACGGGATGATGCTGAGTCCAAGCCCGTATTTCATCTGCCATTTCCGTTTTAGCGAGAAAAGCCCTTGGTTTATGTAGGCCGCTACATACGGATGCACATGCAGGTTGAACTTCTTGATTCCAATCTTTGTTACCAGTCGGTCAATCTTGCTCTCCAATTGGTCTGTAAACAGGATGCTTGACTTAATCTTTCCTTTGCCGAAACAAGTGGGGCAGGTCTCTTCCACGTTGACATCCATTGCCGGGCGCACGCGCTGTCGGGTTATCTGCATAAGCCCGAATTTGCTCAATGGCAGGATGTTGTGCCTGGCCCTGTCTTTCTGCATGTTCTTGCACATACGCTCATAAAGCATTTGCCTGTCTTCAGCGAGGTTCATGTCGATGAAGTCAACCACTATGATGCCTCCCATGTCGCGTAGGCGCAACTGTCTAGCCAACTCGTCGGCAGCGCCAAGGTTCACCTCCAGGGCATTGGCCTCTTGGCCGTTTTCAGAGCGCGTTCTGTTCCCGCTGTTCACGTCAACCACGTGCAGTGCCTCGGTGTGCTCTATGATTAGGTATGCACCACGCTTGTAGTTGACTGTCTTTCCGAATGCCGACTTGATTTGCTTTGTGACGTTGAAATTGTCGAAAATGGGCACCTGGCCGGTATATCTCTTGACGATGTCTACCTTCTCCGGGGCAATCAGTTTCACGTAATCGCGCACCTGGTTGAACACCTCTTCGTCGTTGACGTATATACCGTCGTACGTTGGGTTGAATAAGTCGCGAAGCAATGCTACAACCCTGCCGGTCTCTTCGTAGACAACTTGCGGTCTTGTTGTGCTCTTTTGAACTTTTGTAATTGTGTCTTCCCACCGCTTGAGCAGTGTTTTCATTTCTTTGTCAAGTTCGGCCACCCTCTTGCCCTCTGCCGATGTGCGCACTATGACGCCAAAGTTCTTGGGCTTGATGCTTTGGATGAGTTGCTTCAGGCGTGTTCTTTCTTCGCCTTTTTTGATTTTGGAAGATACTGAGACTTTATCGTTGAATGGTATCAGCACCATGTACCTGCCTGCGAAGCTCAGTTCGCACGTGAGTCTCGGGCCTTTGGTCGAGATGGGCTCTTTCACGATCTGCACCATCACTTCTTGCCCAACCTTAAGTGTCGTTTGCACGCTGCCGTCTTTTTTCAGCTCGGGCAGGCGGGTTGCCTTAGATATCGGATAAAGTTTCTTTCTGTCGCTTTGTACCTGTTTGAGATACTTCTCGTAAGAGCTAAATTGAGAACCCAAATCAAGATAGTGCAAAAATGCATCCCGTTCAAATCCGACGTCTACGAAACAGGCATTGAGACCGGGCATAAGCTTCTTAACCTTTGCCATGTAGATGTTGCCCACAGAGAATGAAGCCGACCGCGTCTCGTTCTGGTATTCAACGAGGCTTTTGTCTTCGAGCAGTGCTATTGATATCTCTTTGGGGTGGACGTCAATGATAACTTCGCTTGTCATTACTTTAAACGGTTTTCTTTCGTTGGTTTCACAAGGTGCACGGCCATTTGCCTTGCACCGCTGTTTCTCTCTTCGACGGAATCAGTGCCTATGTCTTTTCACAACAAAAACTACGCGATTTGCCGTAAAAATAGACAAAAGAGATGGTTAATTGTTTGTTTTTGGACAAATGCACGGATTCCCTGCTAATTTAACAGAAAGGGTGTGCCATAATCCGAATGGATTTTCTGACACACTCCTCTCATTAAAATCTTTGAACAAACCTCAGAGGCTGTATTGCTTACTTGCTCTTGTGCCTGTTCTTTCTCAGTCTTTTTTTACGCTTGTGCGTAGCCATCTTGTGGCCTTTCTTTTTCTTTCCGCTTGGCATAGCTTGATATTTTTAAATGTTATTTGTAAAATTGTTGATTATTTCATCTTTGCAATAAAGCTCTTGGCCGGCTTGAATGCAGGGTAGTCGTGTGCCTCGATGACGATGGTCGTGTTCTTTGATATGTTGCGGGCAGTCTTCTGTGCCCTGTGCTTAACGATAAAGCTACCGAATCCCCGCAGGAAAACATCTTCTTTGCGTATGGTAAGGCTCTGCCTCACTTCTTCCATAAAAGCTTCTATTGTCGTGGCTACATCCTGCTTGGCGAGACCGGTGTCCTCAACTATCTTGTTGATTATATCAGCTTTTGTCATCTTTCTTTTATGTTTAATGTTGTGATATTTTATTCGTCTCCGATTATTCGGAGTGCAAATATACTCATTTTTGGCGGTATGAGGAAATTTATAACGACTTTTTTTGTGAAAATGGCAAGAATCGGGTGGCGGCGATTTAAATTCCACATATTAAGTGGTTTACACATTAATTATAACACCGACTTTATGGCTCGGAAGGTTGCTTTGCCACTTGTTTAGCTTGTAAGAAAATGCGAATCCGCCGACACTGTTGCGGCGTTTTGCCGTGCTTTATGTCACAAAATGCGCTGTTTGCGCATGGCGCGGCTTTGGCAATCGCCCTGAATGGCAGTGGCTGTCGTGGCGTTTGTAAAAAATAATTTCCTTTTCGGCGTGTTCGGCGTAATGCGTTGACAGGCAACATGTTGCAATACGGGCGTTTCTGTCGTGTCAAACGTGTTGTTTTGAGGCATGATACGGCTCGTTTTAGTGTGCAAAACGGCCTCTTTTGTAGTCTGTATGGGGTGTGGTAGTGTGTTTGGGTGGGTAAATTAGGTTGCTTGTATGAATATTTCATACGTGCCTTCCGAATGCCAATTAACGATAATTTTGACTGCCAAAGACGTTGTTTGGGGTGGGGCGGCCTTGCCGCGGGGTGCACGTCGGTAGGTGCTGCCGCATTTGTGCGCATATCGTAGGCGGCTGACGTTCACGCGGCAACGGCCGTTCGCTTCGTGTTTATGTGGCGGGGGTGGGCGTGAGGCTGTTGCCGTGGCTGTGGAACATGGCGCGCAAACGTTTCTGTTATGTTTTTTTATGAAAAATAGACGGGTGCCAAATGACGTCTTATCAAAAAAAAATCGTATATTTGCAAAATACTAAAATCAATAGGTTATGGCAAAATATAATATCACAGAAAAGAAAGAAAAAGAGGCCGCTTACCGTGATTTGGTCAGCCCGCAGCTGATGGACGAGATGAAGGAAAAGATACTTAACATCATAGTGCTGCAGAAAAAGTATAAAGACAAGGACTATTCTGCCAAGAAACTAGCCGAAGACCTTGGCACAAACACTCGCTATATTTCTGCGGTCATGAACGTGAGGTTCCACATGAATTACTCTTCGTTCATCAACAAGTTCCGCATTGAGGAGGCTATGGCCATACTTGTAGACAAGCGATACCTTGACTTGAAGATGGAGGACGTGAGCGACATGGTGGGCTTTTCCAACCGTCAGTCGTTCTATGCGTCGTTCTATAAAATCATGAGGATGACCCCGCGTGCATACAGGATGCAGCACATTGCCCAGCATCCGGAGAAAGCCAAGGCCGCAAAGGCCGCCAAGGCTGCGCGAAAGAGCAAAAAAGCGGAGGGGGGGAACTGAATGGCAGGCAATAGCTTCAATTACTCTGACATCCGCTTTGCGGACATCCAGATGCTGAGGTACAGGCTGCATGGCTTTGATGGATTGTCATTGCGCCAAAAGCAGTATGTCTATTGCCTTTCGCAGGCCACGCTCTATGGGCGCGACATCACATTCGACCAATTCGGCAAATACAACCTCAAGATAAGGAAAACCCTCGAGGCCATCTACACCGACGGTGCCATAGACCATGGCGACAAGGAGTTTGCCGCCCTCGAGGAGTACCTGATGCGCGTTTGGTTTTCCAACGGCATATACCATCATTATGGCTGCGATAAGTTTGTTCCGGGCTTCAGCAAGGAGTATTTTCGTGCAGCCATGAATGCCGTGGACAAGTCGTCGTTGCCGCTCGAGAACGGAATGACTGTTGATGACCTGTGCAACGAGCTCGTGCCGGTGATGTTCGACAGGGATGTCTTGGCCAAAAGGGTAAACAAGGCTCCCGGGGTCGACATCGTGGCCACGTCTGCTTGCAACTACTACGATGGCGTCACCCAGGCCGAGGCCGAGGAGTTCTATAGGGCGAAGAAAGCCGCTTGCGGTGACTGCGCCCCGTCGTTCGGCCTCAACACCAAGCTGGTCAAGACCGCAGAGGGGCTGCATGAGGAGGCTTGGACGGAAGGAGGACTTTATGGACCGGCTATTGAGCGCATAACATATTGGCTTGGCCGGGCTTCGTCGGTGGCCGAAAACCAGAAGCAGGTAGATGTGATAAACAAGCTGATTGAGTATTACCGCACTGGCGATTTACATGTCTTTGACGAGTATTCCATACTTTGGGTCGAGGCGCTCGACGGTAAGATTGATTTCATAAACGGCTTTATAGAGGTGTATGGCGACCCGTTGGGAATAAAAGGCTCGTGGGAAGGTATTGTGGAATACAAGGACGAAGAGGCCACCAAGCGCACCCGCACCATCAGCGAGAATGCCCAGTGGTTTGAAGACCACTCGCCTGTGGATGCCCGTTTCCGCAAGCCCGAGGTAAAGGGAGTCACTGCCAACGTTGTCTGTGCGGCAATGCTCGGTGGCGACGAATATCCGTCGACAGCCATAGGCATCAATCTTCCCAATGCCGATTGGATAAGGGCGCAGCACGGAAGCAAGAGCGTCACCATTTGCAACCTGACCGACGCTTACAACAAGGCGGCTAAAGGAAACGGCTTCTACGATGAGTTTGTCATCGACAGAGACACGCTTGGGCTGATAGACAAGTATGGCGACCTGTGCGACGACCTGCACACCGACCTGCACGAGTGCCTCGGCCACGGAAGCGGCAGGCTGCTGCCCGGCACCGACCCTGATGCGCTTAAGGCTTACGGCAACACGATTGAAGAGGCGAGGGCCGACTTGTTCGCGCTATATTACATGGCCGACAGCAAGATGGTTGACCTCGGTCTGCTGCCAGACCGTGACGCATACAAGTCTCAGTACTACACTTACATGATGAACGGGCTGCTTACCCAGCTTGTACGCATAGAGCCCGGGGCTTGCATCGAGGAGGCCCACATGCGCAACAGGGCGCTGATTGCGAATTGGTGCGTGGCAAAAGGCGATGCCGTCAGGTTGGTTGACAGAGGTGGCAAAACCTTTGTCGAGATACTCGACTATGACGGTCTCAGGGCCCTTGTGGCGCAATTGCTGGCCGAGGTTCAGCGGATAAAGAGCGAGGGCGACTACGAGGCCGCCAGGGATTTGGTTGAAACATATGCTGTGAAGGTTGACCCCGAGGTGCATGCCGAGGTACTCAAGCGTTACGCCGGACTGAACATTGCGCCATACAAGGGCTTTATCAACCCGGTGCTGCGGCCCGTGCGCAATGGCAATGGTGAAATCACAGACATAGAAGTCGACTACTCTGAGGGCTATGTTCACCAGATGCTGCGTTACAGCAAGGAGTATTCAACGTTGATCTGACTCTGTGCCATGGCAAGGTGCGGCTGTTGCCGCCAATAGGGGTCTGCCCCTTGGCGTGTGGCAACGGCGTGGCACTTTGCCGGATGGCGCTTTGCCGGGTTGGCCCGAAGGGATTGTCGGGCTTTTTAAAATTAAAGAATGATGGATAACAATAGCAATATTGACAGCAGACTGAAAGAGATAAAGCAATCTTTCAGGCTGCAGATGAATGGAGTGGCGGCACAGTCGATGAGAGACAAGGGCTTGGACTACCACGTTAATTGGGGTGTTTCATTGCCAGCCCTGAAGGCCAAGGCTGCCGAGATAGGCAAGGACTACGACCTTGCACTGGCTTTATGGAAAGACAATGTCAGGGAATGTAAGATACTGGCAACGCTGATTATGCCTCCCGGTGAGATATTGCCGGAGGTTGTTGATATATGGATGGAGCAGACAGACAACGTGGAGATAGCCGAGCAGGCATCGTTGAACCTATACCAGCACCTGCCTTTTGCTGCCGAAAAGGCTTACCGCTGGATTGCCTCCGAAAGCGAGTTGTACCAAATCTGCGGCTACCATGTACTGTCGCGACTGTTCATGCGTGGGCAGGAACCCAATGAGCGTGGTGCCAACGAGTTCATCGACCAGGCGCTGGCAGCCATCCAAGGCGACTCGGTAGTGCTTAAGAAGGCCGCCTGGTCAAGCGTCTTGAGGTTTGCCGATTTGGGAGATGGCTTCAGGCAAATGGCCCAAAAGGCCATGAAGTCTATAGGGGTCGACCTGTAGAGTTTGCCTGTCGGCCTCGCGGCCTGCACGGTAGTGCTCACAAGCATAGGTGCATCGGCCGTGATTTTGGGTGATTACAGTCGGTCGGCTTCTGCGTTACTGCCAGACATCAGGCAGGCTTCAGTCGTATGATGCCGACAATGTTGATTGCATATAACCAATTGACCGCATGCTACTTACAGCTGTATTGCTGAAGCGGCGTGCGGTCTTTTTGTGTTGATTTTGGCATGCTTGTGTTGTAATCAAGGCAGGATTGCACAGCCATTGGCATATGCCTTTCGCTCGGTGGTCATGCGGTTGCGCTCTGAAAATCGCCCCAAGCCAGCAGTCAATCCCCCAAATGATGGCATGCCTATAGGTATTCTGATTTGTTGTTGCCTATTTCTGTTGCATTGCATACAGCTGAGATGCATGCCACCAAGCAAGAGGCCGTGCGGGGTATGCAAGCGTTTTGTTGCTCATAATATATAGGTAGACAAACATTCAGCGGCATATTGACCGGTTTGAGACGGCCTGCCCGCAGTGTTTCAGAACCTAACGCTGAGTTCTACGTCGAGCATGCTGTAATTGTGTTTGGCCAGGCTGCGGTCGTTGATGAAGGCGTATTCGGCTTGCAACTCAAGGTTTTTGCAGAACAGATAGTTCAGTCCAACCTCATATTGCGTGCGGCTGTCGGCCCACGTTCCCGATTTTCTATACATGTCATAACGCGCCTTGGCCCTCAGTTTTTGCCTGATGATTGGTGCTATGCACAGCGCATAAACACCGTCAGCCTTGTTTCCCTGGGCATAGTTGACCGTTGCGTCAGCCGCATCGTCTCCGCTTTGCTTTGTGGTCTTGAATCCGTAGCCCGTGCTGTGTATGTATTCAGAGCGTATCTGCCAGTCTTCGTCCTTGTATTCGGCGCTTATGGCATAGCGGTATTGCCCCAGGCTCACCGTGCCCTGGTGCTCGTTGCCGGCGCCGTCGGTCCAGTGGCCCTTGCGTGCGTGCGAGCCGGCCCAGCCGAACGCCCCAATGCGCAGCCCTTTTGCGGGTGCCACCCATACGCCGCCTATTATATCCTTGCGGTTGTCTACATCTTTGGTGTTAATGCCCTGCCCGTTGAACACACCAACCTGATAGTGCAACAGCTTCCGTCCGTTGCCGCATGGCAGGAAATCGCCCTGCAGCTGTATGCCGATGTCGCGCCCGTTGCTTGCCTGTTCGCCCGTGCGGTCGTTGAATCCCGACAGCCGCTGCACGTTTTGCGAGTAGCCCATGAACCCTTGGTCTACAGGATGCATGGGGTTTTCAAACGTGAAAGGACGCTTAAACTGGCCTATTTTGATTCGCGCGAAGTCGTATCGTTGCCATTCCACAAACAAATCCACGATGCGCGGACTCTCGCCCAGAGTTGACGTGTTGCCGTTTATTTGCCCCTGTACTTTGTATTCAAACTCACCCAACAGATGGCCTCCCACCGAGACGCGGGCCATTCGGATGTTGAAGGTATTGCTGTTGTTTTCCTGAAAATTGGCTTGGTACTGTCCAATGATATATCCACTGAACTTTGGCTTGTCGGCTATGGGCGTAACACTTTTGCCGGCATGCGCAACCAGCGAGGCCGAAGCAAGCACAGCAACGGCCCAAAAGGTCTTTTTCATAATAATGTATTATTTAGTGATATTGAAACATTCAATGCGCAGCATGCCCGCCCCGGTGCCGCTCAACGGCGCTTGAGCAGCACCACGTTCTCTACGTGCGGTGTATGCGGAAACATGTCTACCGGCTGCACGGCAGCCACCTTGTAGCTTGCGTCGAGCAACCCGAGGTCGCGTGCCTGTGTGGCAGGGTTGCAACTGACGTATACAATGCGGTCGGGGGCTGCATTGAGAATGGTGTTGACCACGTCCTGGTGCATTCCTGCGCGAGGCGGGTCGGTTATTATCACGTCGGGTTTGCCGTGGGCAGATATAAAGTCGTCGGTGAGAATGTCCTTCATGTCGCCTGCATAGAACAACGTGTTGGATATGCCGTTAAGCCCGGAGTTGACCTTGGCGTCCTCAATGGCTTCGGGCACATATTCTATTCCGATGACCTGGCGCGCACGCCCTGCAACGAAGTTGGCTATAGTTCCGGTGCCGGTATACAGGTCGTAGACCAGTTCGTTGCCCGTGAGCGAGGCAAAGTCGCGGGCCACGCAGTAAAGGTGGTAGGCCTGTTCGGTGTTGGTCTGGTAAAAGCTCTTGGGGCCAACCTTAAACCTCAGGTCTTCCATTTTCTCAATGATGTGGTCTTCGCCTTTATACACCATCACCTCCTGGTCGCCGATGGTGTCATTGCATTTCTGGTTGTTGACATATAAGAGCGACGTTATCTGCGGGAACGCGTCGCCGATGTGCTTGAGCAATGCCAGCGCGCGCTCTTCGTCACCCGGCTCATCGTAGTGGAACTGGACTATCACCATCCATTCGCCCGAGCTTGAGTTTCGGATGATGATGTCGCGCAGCAGTCCCTTCTGGGCGCGCAAGTCGAAAAACGACATGCCTGTGGCAAAGGCATAGTCGCGTATCTCATTCCTTATCTTGTTGTGGGTGTCGTCCATCAGCCAGCACTTCTCGATGGGCAGTATTTTGTCGAACGCCCCGGTGATGTGGAAGCCAATGCCGTTCATGTTGTCATACTTGAATCCGGATGCAATCTGCTCTTTGGTCAGCCAGCGCTTGTTGGAACAGCCAAACTCAAGTTTGTTGCGATACTCCGATGTCTGGGCCGAGCCGAGGATGGGGCGGAACTCGGGCAGTTCAACCTTCCCAATCCTCGACAACTGGTCGAAAACCTGCTTCTGCTTGAACCGCAACTGCTCCTCGTAAGGCAGGTTTTGCCACTTGCATCCGCCACATACGCCGAAATGCTCGCACATGGGCTTTGCGCGCAACTGACTGTATTCCACAAAACGAGCCACCTCTGCTTCGCAGTAATTGTGTTTCTTTTTCTTTATCTGGAGGTCAACAATGTCGCCCGGAACGGTGAAAGGCACGAACACGACAAGGTCGTTGACGCGGGCCATCGACTTGCCTTCGGCTGCCACATCGGTGATGGTGACATTTTCAAGTATTGGGAATGGTTTTTTCTTTCTGCTCATCTCAATTTATGTTTTGGCGTGCAAAGTTACAAATTCTGGGCCACATTTGCACCCTGTGCCGGGCAAAAAAGCAAAATATTTATGCCCCCATGCGCCGCAGCCACTGGGTTTTCCACCCGCTGGCCGGCCGGTGGCACCGGGGCGCAGTGTACGTATATTTCCGTATTGATGCCTCTGCGGGTAATCGGACTGTAAATCAGCGCCTTGCCATTTGGGCCGTATTGCAGCCCGAAACGGGCCGAATTGTCGCTTAAAACGGCCCGTTTCTCACTTCAAAATGGGCCATATTGGTCCAACGGCCCGTCAAAAGGAGGCCATGGAGCCGTTGGCGACAGTATGTTGTAAGGATAATTTTCACTGGCCGATGCCAAGCCATACCCGCGTGAAAAACGCTCATGCATGGCGAAAATGTTGAAATGTAAACTCCACACATCAATTTTTTCTTGCATTTTCTTGCTACATAATGATAAATCATTTATATTTGCAAAACGAATTACAAATTGTAAAATGTCAATCATAAACAAAACTAACTTATGAATGAAAAAAGAGTTTATACCTTCGGCAACGGTAAAGCCGAGGGTAGGGCAGATATGAGGAATCTGCTTGGAGGTAAGGGAGCAAACCTGGCCGAAATGAACCTCATCGGCGTACCTGTACCTCCCGGATTTACAATCACTACCGATGTGTGCAATGAATATTTTGAGAAAGGTAAGGACGATGTAGTGGCTTTGCTCAAAGACGATGTAGCCAAGGCCGTCAGCCATATCGAAAACCTCATGAACAGCAAGTTTGGCGACGTGGACAACCCGCTTCTCGTCAGCGTGCGCTCTGGCGCCCGGGCATCCATGCCTGGCATGATGGACACCATCCTTAACCTCGGTCTCAACGATGACGTTGTTGAAGGATTGGCCAAGAAGACTGGCAACGAGCGTTTCGCTTACGACAGCTACCGCCGCTTCGTGCAAATGTATGGCGACGTTGTGCTTGGCATGAAGCCGGTAAACAAGGAAGACATCGACCCGTTTGAGGCTATTATACAAAAGGTGAAGGCCCAGCGCGGCATTACGCTTGACAACGAGATGAATGTTGATGAGCTCAAGCAGCTTGTCAAGCTGTTCAAGACTGCCATAAAGGAGCAGACGGGCAAGGATTTCCCGACAGACCCGATGGAGCAGCTCTGGGGCGCCATCTGTGCAGTGTTCGACTCTTGGATGAATGAGCGCGCCATCCTTTATCGCAAGATGGAGGGTATACCCGCAGAGTGGGGTACGGCTGTTACAGTCATGGCCATGGTGTTCGGAAACATGGGCAACACCTCTGCAACCGGCGTTTGTTTCAGCCGCGATGCCGCCACTGGCGAGAACATATTCAACGGCGAGTATCTGGTCAACGCACAGGGTGAGGACGTTGTGGCTGGAATACGCACTCCGCAGCAGATTACCAAGGAGGGCTCACGCCGCTGGGCTACGCAGCAGGGCATCGATGAGTCGGTCAGGGTAAGCAAGTATCCGTCGATGGAAGAGGCCATGCCCGAGATTTTTGCACAGCTCAACGCTCTCCAGGACAAATTGGAGAAGCATTACCATGACATGCAGGACATGGAGTTCACCGTGCAGGAAGGCAAGCTGTGGTTCTTGCAGACCCGAAACGGCAAGCGCACCGGTACGGCCATGGTGAAGATTGCCATGGACTTGCTGCGCGAGGGTGAGATTGACGAGAAGACTGCATTGTTGCGTTGCGAGCCCAACAAGCTCGACGAGCTGCTCCACCCGGTGTTCGACAAGGAGGCTCAGAAGAAGGCTCGCGTGCTTACCCGCGGACTGCCTGCATCGCCGGGTGCTGCTTGCGGACAGATTGTATTCTTTGCCGACGATGCTGAAGAATGGCATGCCAACGGTCACCAGGTGGTGATGGTAAGAATCGAGACAAGCCCCGAAGACTTGGCAGGAATGTCGGCCGCCGAAGGCATCCTTACGGCACGTGGCGGCATGACGTCACATGCTGCAGTGGTGGCGCGCGGCATGGGCAAGTGCTGTGTGTCGGGTGCAGGCGCTATCAATGTTGATTACAAGGCGCGCACGGTAGAGATTGACGGCGTGGTATTGAAAGAAGGCGACTATCTTTCACTCAACGGCTCAACCGGCGAGGTATACTATGGCGAGGTGAAGACAAAGCCCGCTGAGGTTACCGGCGACTTTGCTGCACTGATGGAACTGTGCAACAAGTACACCAAGCTGGTTGTACGCACCAACGCCGATACACCCCACGACGCTGAGGTGGCACGCAACTTCGGAGCTGTCGGCATAGGTCTCTGCCGTACGGAGCACATGTTCTTTGAGAACGAGAAGATCAAGGCCATGCGTGAAATGATTTTGGCAGATACAGTGGAAGGCCGTGAAAAGGCTCTTGAGAAACTGTTGCCATATCAGAAGCAGGATTTCTACGGCATACTGAAGGCAATGGACGGATATCCTGTAAACATACGTCTGCTTGATCCTCCTCTCCATGAGTTTGTGCCCCACGACCTTGCCGGACAGGAGGCCATGGCCAAAGAGATGGGCGTTTCCGTACAGGAAATCCAGCATCGAGTAAACAGTCTGAGCGAGCACAACCCGATGCTCGGCCACCGCGGATGCCGCCTTGGAAACACATATCCCGAGATTACGGCAATGCAGACTAAGGCAATACTTGGTGCTGCCATACAGTTGAAGAAGGAAGGCCACGACCCGCATCCTGAAATCATGGTGCCGCTGATTGGAATTGTCAATGAGTTCGATGCGCAGGAGAAGGTGATACGTGATACAGCCAAGGCCCTGTTCAAGGAAGAGGGAGTGGAGATTCCGTTCCGCGTCGGTACGATGATCGAGATACCTCGTGCGGCACTGACCGCCGACAACATTGCCAAGAAGGCCGAATACTTCAGCTTTGGAACAAACGACCTCACGCAGATGACATTCGGTTACAGCCGCGACGACATTGCAAGCTTCTTGCCCGTTTACCTCGATAAGAAGATTCTTAATGTCGATCCGTTCCAGGTGCTCGACCAGAATGGCGTTGGCCAGCTTATCAAGATGGCTGTCGACAAGGGCCGCAACACTCGTCCCAACCTCACATGCGGTATTTGCGGCGAGCATGGCGGTGAGCCTTCATCTGTCAAGTTCTGCCACAAGGTAGGCTTGAATTATGTTAGCTGCTCACCATTCCGCGTGCCCATAGCACGCTTGGCAGCGGCGCAGGCTGCGATAGAGGATACTCTCTAAAAATATCTTAGGCATTGATTTAGGCTGTAATGTCCTGTATGACAGGCATTACAGCCTAAACTGTTTTTATACGGTTCGTTCATTTGACCGCATAAATTGAGCCAAATAAACGGCTCTTGCATACAAATTACATACGAAATTCTGATGCTGCGCATACAAAAGGACATACAAAAGTAATTCATTACAAACCAACAATTTATGGCAACATTTAAAGCAATCGTAAGGTACAAGAGAGCCGATGGCTTCTACCAAGTCTATATCCGTGTCATTCACCGCTCAAAAATGGGATATATAAAGACAGACAAGTTTATCACCGATAAGCAACTTACCAAAGCTGGGGAAATTAAGGATGCGGTAGTGAATGAATTTTGTTCGCGTGAAATATTACGCTACTCTGATATGATTAATCGTCATGAGGTATCAAACTATTCAGTCTCTGAGTTGATAGAATTTCTTCAGCACTCGGATGGTGATGTAAACTTTAGTGAGTTCGCAGCTAATTTCATTGCTCAAATGATAAATGGTGGTCATGCTCGAAATGCAAAAAATTATCAGCTTGCCGTTAATCATCTTGAGCGATATTTGGGAACGACACAAATTATGTTCAGCACACTTACCTCTGTTGTTTTGAAAAAATGGATAGACAGTCTGGCAAAAACAAACCGAGCCAAAGAAATGTATCCTACTTGTGTGAGACAGATTTTCAAAAAAGCCATTATCGAGTTAAACGATGAAGAACGTGGCATCATGCGTATAAAGTTCAACCCTTGGCTGAAAATAAAGATTCCAAAATCAGATAGCACAGTGCAAAGGGCAATCAGTGCGGAAGCTTGCCGTGAGTTCTTCAACCGTCCGCTTCCAAAAACAAAGATGCTGTCTCCCCTTCCGGAGCTTGGCCGGGATGTGGCTCTTCTTTCGTTGTGCATTGGTGGCATCAATACCGTTGACCTTTACGAACTCAAAAAGAAGGACTACAACAATGGCATTATCGGCTATAAAAGAGCCAAGACCCGCAACAGCCGGAAAGACGAGGCATACATGGAAATGCGTATCGAACCATTTATCCAGTCCACTTTTGAGAAGTATTTGTCCGGCGAGGATGATGAATACCTGTTCGTATTCCACAGCCGTTACAGCAACTCCGACAGTTTCAATGCCAACGTGAATATCGGAATACGCAAGATATGCGCCGACATGGGCATGAAAAAGGAGGACTACTACTGTTATTACACGTTCCGGCACACGTGGGCGACCATCGCCCAAAATGACTGTGATGCCAACCTTTATGAAGTGGCGTTCGGCATGAACCACAGCCACGGGCTGAATGTCACCCGTGGCTATGTCAAGATAGACTTCACCCCGGCATGGAGGCTGAACGCCAAGGTCATCGACTTCATCTTTTTCAGTGACGAGAAGAGCAAGCAAGGCAAAGCGCGTGACATTGAGGCTCCGGCAGACAAGCTGTTCCGCATATCCAAGAAGATGATGATTCTCGGACGGGCCTATTTCAAAGGAAAGGTGCTTTCCGAATTTACGGACATCGGTTTCAGCAATGTTGACCAAGTGATTGCCAAGCTGGCAAACAAGCTTCCGAGCGACATACCGACCGGATGCACCGTACAGTTCCGTATCACCAACTGTGATACCCAGAAGGAAGTGGTATATGAGAGAAGCAAGGGAAAAGGATTTTAGCCCGTTTGTCAGTAAGGGCTAACACCTGACATGAGGGAAAAACACCATTCCATCCGAATACAGCACGAAGCTGTACCTGCCCTTTCGAGACAGGTGCGGCTTTGCTGTTTCGCCATTATCTTGAATTCGGCGGACGGTTTGCGCCACATCGCCCCAAGAAGATGCCGACTAACAGCAACAACCCCTTCCATAAAAAGACACATCCCCTCTTCATCAGCCATCCGGTAAGCCACAGCACGTTCCTTGCCAGCCATAATACCAACCGCCACAACAGCGAAAGCACGATGATGACCGGCACCAGGTATATTATCAGTAACAGTTCAAACATATATCTTCAAATTCAAGTGAAGCCATAAGCCATACGAGGCTATTTTCACCTTAAATATACTAAAAATCAACGAGATATGGAAATTTTACAGCAACTATTTCCCGGTAAAATCACTAATTGTCAGATGAATATCCATTACGCTTGCATATCAAGATTGCTTCATATCCATAGCTTGGAAGATACGGGTGACAAGTGTCGTATTTCCCAAAATTCAAGGTTGTCAAGTGCATATATTTCTGGTTATTCAAGTCTGATGAATGGATGCAAAGGAATGTAATGGACTACTTAACCACCCATAACCTTATTGTATTCTACTGAAAAATCCAAGCTCATTACTAATCTGTTAAATGAAAACCGCAGTTTCCTTTTCCCTCCTGTTGTCGGACGAGCGGATAATGTTCCCGATAATTCACGGATGGATGAATCGACATAACCACCCACCTGAAACTAGCCTAATCTTCATCCCATATATCGAAATTCTACACAATCGAAAAACATCATATACATAAATACAAAGCAAAATTCACTGGCATACCCGGCAATCGGATGTCCTTGACACCACGGTCAAAATGGTACGCTCCTTGAAGAATAGTGTTGTGCATTTTGTACGGAAGCCACTTTCCACGGTAATTTTGGTGCAAAAAAGAACCCGGGATGATATTGCCCTGCGTTGCAGGATTTTCCAAGCAAGTTGTACTTTTGTGGCCACAAAACACCGTTTGTTCTCCCAAAAAGTGACTTGCCGGATGCCCTGCACCAGAGCGGCACCGCCGCTGTTTCGCCCTGCGAAATAAGGTAAGACAATCCCGGTTGCAAACAAACCGGAACATGAAGGAACATAGGAACAAGTACATCAAGGTAAGGATGACCCCGGAAGAAGTCCGGGAGTTCAAGGAGAAATCGGCTGAATACAAGACCGTAAGCCACTACGTGCGCAAGGCACTCGAAGAGTATTCAAACGTAAGCGTCAGGCAGCAGCTTGAACTCATGCAGGAACTCGGTTCGTTTTACCGAAGATACCAGGGCGAACTGTCCCATATAGGCGGAAACCTCAACCAGGCAGTAAAGCGCGCCAACGAGCTGGCGGTTGCAGGGTTGCTGCCCCCAAGCTATATCCGGGAAGTTCTGTTGCCGCTCATCCGGGACACACAGGAAACCGTCAACGGGATAAAAAGACAACTTGACATCCTCACATCAAGAATAAACAAGCCTTAGAACCAGACATATCACCAATCCAGATAACACCACCCCAAGATGATAGCGACCATATTACCCGGAAGCGCGGACTTCCATGCCGTTGGTTACAACGAACACAAGGTATCGAAAGGGCTTGCCCGGCTCATCGAGATGCGGAACTTCGGGACAATCGGTCTGGCAGGCAGACCCACCACGGAGGAGCTTACCGGCTATCTCAAAAAATACAGTTCCACCAACAGCCGCATCCGGAAACCGCAGTTCCATGTGGCCGTCAGCTGCAAAGGCCGTGAGATGACGGAATCCGAGCTGCTGGATTTCGCGCACCGATACCTCAAGGAAATGGGATATGCCGAACCTGGACAACCTTGGCTCATCTACGCCCACCATGACACCGACAACACCCACCTGCACATCATCACCTCGCGTGTCGCCCCCGACGGCAGGAAGATAGCCTATAGTCACGAGCGCAGGCGTTCCCAGGAAGTCATAGACAGGATTCTCGGCACGGACAGGCAAAAGAAGATTGCCGACGACATGGACGCGGCCAGGCAATATACCTTCTCCTCTTTCGCCCAGTTCAAGGCAATCATGGTTTCTATGGGATATGAGGTATATAAGAAAGATGAAAACGTATTTATCAAGCATGGCGGCAAGGTGCAGCGGCAAATTCCGTTGGCCGAAGTCGAACAGCTTTTCAAAAGCGGCTATAGGGAACGCGCCCGTTGCCGCCAGCTGCGGAGCATCCTCAAAAAATACCGGGACGTGAGCGGCGGCAAGGAAGAGCTGCAGAAAGAGCTGAAGGAGAAGTTCGGCATCGACCTCGTGTTCTTCGGCAGGAAGGATGCGCCCTACGGCTACATGATTGTCGACCACGCCCACCGTACCGTCATCAACGGGGCAAGGGTGCTGGCCACGGAACAGCTTCTGGACTTCGCCACCCCGGAACAACGCTTCGCACGCATAGAGGACTACATAGACCGGCTGCTCACCCTCAACCCGAAAATCACGCAGGGCGAGATTTTCCAGAAGCTGAGGAAGCAGCGTGCCTATATCAAGAAAGGCGTCATCCACTTTGACGGACAGACACGCCCGTTAAAGCCGTTCATGGCGGAAGCCATCGACCGGAACAACCGCATCCGTTTCATCGAGATGTTCCACCCGGCCACAGAAGCTGAACGCGATCTGCTCTGCAAAATCTTCAAGGTGAACCGTCCTGATCTGGTGGACCTGTCAGGCGAAAGGCCGCAGTCCCATACGGATGCCGTCAGCCGCCTGCATGAAATCTTCAATGACGAGAACGTCTTTTCCGTGAAAAGTGCCCTTCATGAGGAAGGCTTCATCATCCGCGAGGAAGCGGGCGCGGCATATGCCGTCAACTTTAAAAGACACATCGTGATAGACCTTGCGGCGGAAGGGCTTGACACGGAACGGCTGAAACCCCGGCCACGGAAGCAACAGGCCAAGCAGACACATTCCACCGGAAACGGCGGAAAGAAGATACACATACACGGACTGAAGGATTCCGGTGCCGGAAGCCATGCCGAAAAGCGTGAGTGGGAAGTCGGCGGCAAGGGAGGCTACGATGACATTGACGACGGACGCAACCTTAAACGGTAGACCATGAGGAAAAAACGGAGACTCCCTTTTGTCACCTGTCTGGCCGCATAAGCCGTCATACCTTTTAATCCGCTGCATAAAATACTTCGGTCAGGCTGACCTGAAGCACAAAAGTGTTGTGCATTTCGTTACCGTCCTATCCGGTGCATACTTTTGCACCGAACCAAACGACCGTGGACAAAATGATACAGACACCCGTCATCGTGACATTCGCCAACCAGAAAGGGGGAGTCGGCAAGACGACCCTCTGCGTCACCTTCGCCAACTACCTTGTGACGAAGGGCGTGCGTGCCGTGGTCGTCGACTGCGATTTCCAGCACTCCATCATGAAGTGCCGCAAGGCCGACATCAAGAAATACGGCGAGGAAGCCGTACCCTACGACGTGCTGGCCTACGAGGCCAACGACAAGCAGGCCATGACCGCGCTCATGGAGAAGCTGCACAACGACCCCAGCATAGACGTGGTGCTCATGGACTCGCCCGGCAGCCTGAAGGCGGAGGGGCTGATACCCATGTTCGTCAACTCGGATATCATCGTCGTACCGTTCCATTACGACCTGGTGACCGTCCCCTCCACCGCGAGCTTCCTCCTGTTCATCGACCGTCTGCGCAAGGCCGTGGGCGGACGGATGAAAGCCCGGCTCTTCATCGTCCCCAACCTCCATGACGGACGGGTGGGCAAACGCTCCGAGCTGGAACTGTGGGAGAACACGGGGAAGACCTTCGCCAACTACGGGCTGGTGACGGACAAGATTCCCAAGCGGGCCGACATGGAACGTTTCAGCACGGTGGCGGAACTGGATATGCAGGCCGGCATCGTCAGTCCGGTGTTCGACAAAATATACGCCGGAATTTTCGTTGACGGCACCCCCAAAGACATAAACCATCAATGACCATAGCGTAATGAACAAGGAATTACAAATAGACGACCTCACCAGAGGCATCAATGACGACGAACCTGCATTCAAGGGAGAAGGACAAGCGGAGCAAGGCACCGCACATCCCGGTGACAAGTGCTGGCAGGACTTCATGGCCTACCTTGAAGCGCCGACGGACGGGAACGGCAAGGCAGACCGTCTGGTATGCAAACTCGACCGCGACCTGGCCGACTCGCTTGACGACTGCGACATCCGTGGCCGCTGCCGTTCCGACCTCGTGAACGCCATCATCCGCTCGTTCTTCGAGAACCACCTTTCCCTACTGGCGCAATACCGCCGCGAGAAGAAATCATTGTTCAACAACTATAACCCCGAATCCCATGCGTAGAATCGACTGGACAGAAACCATGCTCTCCCGGCTTGCCGAGCTTTATCCCGTGGAGACCACCGCACATACTGCCTATATGCTCCAGATAGGCGTGACGGCCGTGAAGGAAAAAGCCCGCGAACTCGGACTGGAGAAGCTGGCCAAGAGCCGGTGGCTGGAACGTGCCGGACATATCAGCCGCCACTTCGACAACCGTTCCTACGCCGAGATGGCCGGCGACCTGGGCGTCAGCCGCACCACAGTCAGCCGCATGGCACGCAAGCTGGGGCTGAGCCGGAGCAAGGCAAAGGGTTACGCGATGTCGTCCCGTGTCCGCAATGAGCTGGTACGCCGCGAACGGCGCAGGGCTGTATTCGGTCTTGACCCCCTCACACGCCTCAAGGTTATCTCACACCGCGCCAAGGTCAGGATACGCTCCAGGCTGAAAGCCAACGGATACATCACCGGCGTACACAGGAACATACTGTACTTCACCGAAGCCACATGCCGGAAAGCCCGGCTGGAAGCCAAGGCCACTAGACTTGGACTATCCTTTCTGCCTTTTCCCGGAGACAACACACCATTATTCAATGCCATATAGCCATGCAGTACGGACAAATCGTTTTTATCCTTTTCGTGGCAATGGCCTGCTATTACGTCTTCCTCATCTTCACGGACATAAGGACAGCGCAGGCGGCTCAGAACGCGGAAAAGGAGAACCATACGGAAGAAGAGATAGACATATCGGACGAGGCAAAGAGCTTCCGCCCGACCAGAGTCAGCAGGGACGAGGAAAAGAAGGAAGAGGCGGTTGGCAACGGGCAATCCGAACCGGACTCACCCCAAGAAAAAGGCTTCCGCCGTCCCGGTTACCGTGAGGCCGTCATGACCGACGGCATCCTTGTGGACGACCTCATCCACGAAATCGACAGGCTGGCGGAAAGCGGCACCAGCGACCTCGGCCTGGTCATATACACCTGCGAGAACGCAAGGTGAGAATCACACGTTCCTTTAGCGACCCCTGTTCCTTCGGCGATGAAACAACCATTTAACGAATTAAAGAAATGCAGGAATTAAAGAGAAGATGCCTACGCGCATTCGTCCGTTTCAAGCAGTCCGCGTTCGCCCGGAAGGGCACGCTCGCCCTCGTGGCACTCACCCTCGCCGCCGGCGACGTCATGGCTGGCAGCAAGGGGGCGGCGGGCTTCACCAAGGCCACCCAGGAAGTAAGCTCCTACCAGACACCCGTCTCCAACCTCATGAAAGCCATTGCGGCGGTCATCGTGCTGGTAGGCGCTTTTAACGTTTATTTTAAGATGCAGAACGGCGACCAGGATGTCAAGAAGACCATCATGCTGACCATCGGCGGATGTATCGCATTCATCGCATTGTCAGAGGCTCTGCCGCTTTTCTTCACGTAAGGCCATGGAGGAAAACAAGAACGGTCAGGACGGCTTCCCCGTGTTCAAGGGACTCCAGAAACCGCTGGAGTTCATGGGCATCCGGGGCCGTTTCCTCACGCTGGCGGCGGTGGCCATAGGCGTGTCCTTCGTGGGGTTCATCGCCTTTTCCATCGTCCTGGGGAAACTCGCCGGGTTCGTCGCCATGCTGGTGATGGCCGCCGCAGGGCTGGCCACCATCTTCGTGAAGCAGCGCGGCGGACTGCACAACAAGAAACGGGCGAAGGGAATCTACGTCTATAAGAACATCCGGAAAACGGATTAAAGAGAATTGAAGAACTGATAAAAACAGAAAGCATCCTATGGCACAGAACAGGAAACGGGCATTCGAGGGGCTTTACGCCCAGCTGGAAGAGACGGACGGCCATGCCGTCCTCTTCTCCGCCAGGGGCGAGCCTTCGGTCATATTCGAGACGGCCAACCCCGTGCAGCAGCTATGCACGGACGCGGAGCAGTACCTGCGCTTCCAAGACGTGCTCTCTAACCTCGTACAGACACTCGGCGAGGGCTACGCCCTGCAGAAGCAGGACATCTTCTGCAGACAGGCCTACCACCACGACGTGCCGGAGGATGCGGAGTTCCTGACGCGGAGCTACTTCCGCTACTTCGAGGGAAGGGAGTTCACCGAGATACGCACCTACCTTGTCATCACGCAGGAGGCGCAGCGCGGCCAGTTCGTGCAGTACGACCCGAAGAAGTGGGCGGAGTTCCATTCCAAGGTGGCCAAGGCGGAGGACATCCTGAGCGAGAGGCACATCCGCCACAGGCGGCTGACAAGGGACGAGGTGGACGAATACTGCCACCGCTTCATGGCCTTCCGCTTCCGCCACGGCCCGTTCTCCATGAGCAACTTCAAGGCTTCGGACGAGTACCTGAAGGTGGGCGGCCGCGTGGTGCGCTCCTATCCGCTGGTGGACATCGACGAGATAAACCTGCCCTCACGCATCAGGCCCTACACGCAGGCCAGCGTCAACGGCTACGGCATCGCCACAGACCTTTTCTCGTTTCTGACAAGCGTTCCCCATGCGGATTGCGTGGTGTACAACCAGGTGGTGCAGATACCCGGACAGCGCAAGCTGCTCCGCAAGCTCCAGGCCAAGGCCAAGCGTCACGGCTCCATGCCCGACCCGAGCAACCGGATAGCCAAGGCCGACATCGAGGAGGTCTTGGAAAAGCTTGCCGTGGACAGTTCGCTGCTGGTCTACGCCAACTTCAACATCCTAGTGAGCTGCCCGGCGGACAAGGTCACCCCGGTCACTTCCTACCTGGAGACCAAGCTGTACGGGTGCGGCATCATGCCCTCTCGCACGGCCTACAACCAGCTGGAGCTGTTCACCGACAGCTTCCCCGGCAACGCCTACGCTTTCAATCCCGACTACGACCTGTTCCTCACCCTGTCGGACGCCGCCCTGTGCTTCTTCTTCAAGGAGCACCTGAAGGAATCGGAGGACACGCCCCTGACCACATATTACACCGACCGGCAGGGACTACCCGTCTGCATCGACATCACGGGAAAGGAGGGCAAGGTCAAGATGACTGACAATGCCAACTTCTTCTGCATCGGGCCTTCGGGAAGCGGCAAGTCGTTCCACATGAACTCGGTCGTCCGCCAGTTACTGGAACAGCAGACGGATGTGGTCATGGTGGACACGGGCGACTCCTACGAGGGCATCTGTGGATACTACGGCGGCACGTATATTTCCTATTCCAAGGAGAAGCCCATCTCCATGAACCCCTTCAAGGTCACGGCGGAGGAATACGGTCTGAACTTCGGCGAGAAGAAGAACTTCCTCAAATCGCTGGTGTTCCTCATTTTCAAGGGCAGCGCATTCCCCAGCAAGATAGAGGACATGATAGTCAACCAGACCATCGTGGAGTATTACGATGCCTATTTCCACCCGTTCGAGAAATTTACGGAGAAGCAGCGTGCGGAGTTGCGGCAGAAACTGCTTGTAGACTCCAAGATGGATGACGACTACGAGAAGTACAACCATGAGATGGAGGACATCGACCGCCTGATAAACGCCAAGGATTCGCCGGAAGTGCCGGAAAGCCGCGCCCTGCTGCTCCCCTCGGAAGTCAGGCGCATGAAACTCGTCCGCCAGTGCCGTTCGCTCATGGCACTCATACGAGACAAGGCCGCCTCGGAGTCCGAAAGGGAACACGCCGCACATATCGTGGAGAAATACCGCAAGGAGCTTTACGAGAACACCATGCTGGTAAGGATTGACAGGCAGATAGACCGCATGGAGGAGCAGAAACGGCGGTTGAAGGTCAAGGAACTTTCCTTCAACTCCTACTACGAGTTCGCCGTGGAGCGCATCCCGCAAATCACTTCCCTGGAGAAAATAACATTCGACATACACAACTTCGCCGCCATCCTCAAGCAGTTCTACCGGGGCGGCGAGCTGGAAACGACGCTGAACGCCGACCTGGACGTTGACCTCTTCAACGAGCGTTTCATCGTATTTGAAATTGACAAGATAAAGGATGACCCCGTGCTTTTCCCCATCGTGGTACTCATCATCATGGACGTGTTCCTCCAGAAGATGCGCATCAAGAAGGGGCGCAAGGCTCTGATTATCGAAGAGGCGTGGAAGGCCATCGCCTCGCCCACGATGGCCGAGTACATCAAGTACCTGTACAAGACCGTCCGCAAGTTCCACGGCATCGCCGGGGTGGTCACGCAGGAGCTGAACGACGTGATAGACTCGCCCATCGTGAAGGAGGCCATCATAAATAATTCCGATGTGAAGATACTGCTCGACCAGTCCAAGTTCAAGGACAGGTACGAGCAGATAGCCGCCATACTGGGACTGACCCCCGTGCAGCGGCAGCAGATATTCACCATCAACGCGCTTGACAACCACGAGGGGCGCAGCTACTTCAAGGAGGTGTGGATATGCCGGGGACAGCATTCCGACGTCTACGGCGTGGAGGAAGCCCCCGAATGTTACTGGGCCTACACCACCGAGCGGACGGAAAAAGAGGCGTTGAAAACATACCTGCGGCACTACGGCACGGTGCAGGAGGCCATCACGCGCATCGAGGCCGACCGGAAGAAAGCAGGCAACCCCAAGTACCTGGAGTTCGCCAGAGAAGTCAACCAACATCAAAAAGTAATGTCATTATGGGAAAGCTGAAAAACATATTGTTAGGAACATTCCTGTTTGCCGCGTCCGCCCCCACGTTTGCCGGATGGCGCATCGTCATAGACCGCAACTGCATCGCCACGGTGAGTGCCAACCTGGCCTCGCAGAAACTCATCGAGGGGCAGCACAACCGGCGGCTGGACTCCATCGCCTCCAAGAAACAGAAGGTGGAACTCTACACCGTGAGCATGGCCACCATCAAGGAGCTGTACAAGCTCTCGATGGAAAACATCTCCGGCTTCGGCACGGAGAGTCTTTACTACAAGGAGATAGGCACCTGCGCCTTCGATATCCTCAAAGACGTGCCGGAACTTATTGAAACGGTGGGCAGGGCGAAGTTTACGAACAAGCTGCTTTGCCTCAATGAACTCGGCAACCTCGTAGCCGAGACCCAACAACTGGTGGGCGACTTCGTGAACATCGTGAACAACGCCAGGGTGCAGAACCCGCTCAAAGGGGAAGCCACGGCGGAGAGGAAAAGCGACGGGTACAACCTGCTCGACCGCTACGAGCGGCTGACCCTGGCCAACCGCATATATACTGACCTTACGAAGATACGCTACAAGGTGGAGGGAATGATGCTCATGGCACAGTATGCCACAGCGGACGACCTCTTCTTTGCCATCAACCCGGAGGGCTGGGCAAACGTGGTGACCATGAAGAACCGTGTCGGCAGCCTTGTCCAGTCATGGAACGGGCTTGTAGCTTCCAATTACTGAACCAGACAACAAGAGCTATGGACTATAATATAAAAGGTATAGGAAATCGCAAGGCATTTTTTGCCGCCTTTATAGCAATCGCCGTCCTGTCGCTTCCCGTCAGGGTATCGGCCGGAGTCATCCCCAAAGACCTCCCGACCATCGAGGCCCTGATTGCCTTGCACAAGGCCGTCAAGAAGGACGAGGACAAGGCCATGCAGCGTGTGGCCGCCAGCTTCGGCGAGCAGTCGCTCCTCACCAAGGGGGCCGGCAAGTTCAACGACGTGCGCACCACCCTGAACACCAAGCTGGACAATGCCCATTCCTACTTAGTGCTGGCAGGCGCCATCTCTTCCACGGCCAACGCGCTGTACCGGTTGGTGAAGGAATACAAGGACTTCACCTCCAACACGTTCGGCCATGTCAGCAAGAAGCCCTTCGTGGCGTGGTACTATGCCGACGCCAACCTGGCCATATCGAGGGAAGTGAAGCACTGCTACAAGCTTTATGCGTCGGTGGCCACTTCCGGCATCAACCTGATGAAGGCTTCCATGGACGAGAAGCTGAACCTGGTGATGACGCTGAAAACCACCATCGACAGGGCGAGGTACATCATCGACAACGCGAACTTGTACTGCTACCTCATTACCGACTGCGGATGGAAGCCGGATTACATCTGGGAGATACTGAACTCCGAGGTCAAGGACGAGATAGCGAAAACGATAATAGACAAATGGAACAAAGGATATGAAAGTTAAAGAGGCCATATTATTGCTGTGTGTAGTCTTCGCCCCGGTTGTGGCGGAAGCACAAGTGCCCGTCCGTGACAACGAGAAGAAGAAACAGTGGCAGTCCATGGAGAACGGGCCGTGGGACTTCGCGCCCGACTGGTACTATTATTTCCTGCACAAGGGTTACTCCGGCGCGGAAATGTATTGGAAATGGGCGGGCTTCAAGTCCGGCTTCCGTGTCCGCTTCAAGGAATCCAAGTCGAACATCAAACGCATCATGCCCACACGGGTCATATCCGAGGAGACCCAGCGGCAGAAGCTGGAGAAGGTGGAGGAAGAACGCAAATATGTGGAAGAGCTGTACAAGGAGGAGCTTGTCCGGGAGGCCGACCGCGCCGTTGACCTGGCCTATCCGGCCTACAAGGACGAGTTCAACCGGATGCAGGACTGCATCACCGACGGCCTGCTCTATTGCATGACGAAAAGCGGCGGAAAGTTGAAGCCGCAGGTGGACGAACTGGGCAGGCAGAATGAAATCCTTTGCGCAGATATTGCCTATATCCGCAAGACGGGCGTGGGCTACGGACTGGAGAACGCCAAGCGGCAGCAAGCCTACGAAGAAGCCAAAGGAAAGATGGAGGCACTCGTGAAACAGACCGCCAACCTCTGCGCCGTGGCCGCCACACATTATTAGAATTAAAATGTATTACATGAAGATAAGAATACGATTATGCAACTGTCTGCTGTTTTATTGACCATAGGCCTTCCGGCCATCGACGAGAGCCTGGACAAGCTCCTTGTCGCCATGGAGACGTTCCCCAACGTGGCCGTGCTGGGCGACGCGGTGGGACTGGCCCGTATCATCGGGCTGCTGCTCGCCCTCTGCGTGGGTTCCTACGAGTGCTGGATGATGATGCTCGGACGGCGCGGCATGGACGTAATGAAGCTCCTCCGCATCGTCGGCATCTCCATCTGCATCTCTTCCTCCTCGTGGATATGTGACGCCCTGCAGGTGCCCGGCAAGGGACTTGAAAGCGCGAGCAAGGCGATGGCGCAGGCCAAGAACAAAGAGGTGGCCGCCTTCGAGCTGAAGGTGGCTCAAAAACAAAGCGAGTACCTTGACCGGCTGCGCACCGTACAGGATTCCATCGCAACCGCGCAGCAGGTGGCCGCCATCGGACAGGACGCCGCATGGTGGGACAAACTCATCTACAACGTGGAGAACCTTGGCAACACCATCAACAACTACGCCCAACGGGCGGTGGTGGCCACGGAGACCAAGGTCAGCGAATGGATAAACGATGTCATCCGCTTCGTGGGAGAGCTGATTTTCCAGATGTCCTACTACGGCATCCTCGTGGCGCAGCGCATCTTCATGGCCATCATGATGATATTCTGCCCCATCATGTTCGCCCTGTCCCTCGCCCCGCCGTGGAACTCGGCGTGGAGCCAGTGGATGTCCAAGTTCCTTTCCCTCTCGCTGTGGGGCTTCGTGACCTACATGTGCCTGTACTACGTTGACTTCATCCTGCTTTACAACCTGCAACAGGATTTGGTGGCCTACGAGCACCTGCTTCACGGTTCGGTCAACTCATGGTCGCAGATAGGCGCGTTGGGGCTGCAGGGCATCGGCTCCAACTGCATGTACGCCATGGGAATGCTGGTCGGCGCGTACATTATACGTTTCGTCCCGGAAGTGGCCTCGTGGCTCATCCCCGGCGGCGTAAGTTCGGGCGCGGCCACGGCGGCAGGCTCCACGGCGACGGGCATCGCTTCCATGGCAGGAGGCGCGGCCGGTTCGGTGGCCGGGGGCGCGATTTCCATGGTCAAGCCCAAATCAGGAAGATAAACCTAATATTTCAAGAATATGCTCATAGAATCACTGGCACAGAAAACAAGGCTCGCCATGATAACGGTGCTGGCCACCATAGGCGGTTGCGCCGTCATCTGCGGTTTCACCGTATGGTGCTGCATTTCCTTGGTGAACAAGGAAAGGGACCAGATATACATATTGGACGGCAACATCCCGTTCCTCGCCGAGCGCGCGCAGCTGGAGGCCAATTTCACGATGGAGGCCAAGGCGCACATCCAGCTCTTCCATCAGTATTTCTTCAACCTGCCGCCCGACAACGACTACATCAAGTGGACACTCGGCAAGGCCATGTACATGGCGGACGGCACGGCGTTGAAACAGAAGCAGGCGATGGACGAGAACGGCTTTTACTCCGACATCATCTCCTCGTCGGCGGTCTGCACCGTCATGTGCGACTCCATCGACTTCGACGAACAGGAACGGAAGTTCACCTACTACGGCACGCAGCTCATCAAGCGGCGCACCCGTGACCTGAAGCGTTCTTTGGTCACGACCGGATATGTTGAGTCCGTGCCAAGGACGCGGAACAATCCCCACGGGCTGCTGATTACCAACTGGAGGACGCTTGAAAACAAGGATTTGGACTACTAAATGCGATTTGGATATGAGAATCAGAAAGAAACTTCGGGAAAGCAGACTAAGGACGCACCTGCAAATCCGCGCATGGCTGCAACCCAAACTGGGAAAGGCCGGGGAAAGACTCCGGTTGGCCGGTCGCATCCGTCTGGCGAACATCTGGGCCCGGAAGCATCCGAAAAGGACTTTCGCCTGTGTCACGGGGATATTGTCCCTTCTGCTGGTGTGTTCCCTTGTCACGGGCAGGGGCAGTTCAAACGGAAACAGTATGGTAAAACCGGACATCAACGGCATCGCCAGCATGGAACCCCTGTTCCAAGGCTTCCACGCCATACAGTCGAACAAGGGGCTGCACCGTGTCACGATGCTGGAGCTGGCGGACAGCGGACGGGCCATCCGCCGGGAACTCGACTCCCTGATAGCCATCAGGCAGAAGTCGCACGGTGACTCCCTGCGCATTGTCAGGCAGTACAGGCGGCTGGAGAACATTGTAAAATTCATCAACAACAACGGAGAACATGATTAAAGTCAATTTCAAACAACCCAAGTACATCTTCCCGGCCGTCATCTTCATACCGCTGTGCGCCCTGGTGTATTTCGTGATGCAGACCTTCGGGGGAGGCGGAGAGCCGGAACAGGCCGTGGCCACTGACCGCATCAACACGGAACTACCCGAAGCACACGCAGAGGAAGCAGGGGACAAGATGTACGAGATGTCGCGCCGCTTCGGCGACGAGGACGCCTTTACCGCCGTGGGCGGCATCGGCGAGGAAAAGGAGGAGAAAGAGGAGCCGGGACACGGCTACAGCGAGGAGGAACTGGACGGACTGGACGCAGCGGAAGCAGAGCGCATCCGTAGGCAGCAGGAAATGGAGGAACTGGAACGCTCGCTGGCGGAGTCCAGGCGGCACATCAATTCATACGCCTATGGCAACAATGCACCTTCAGACCGTATGTCTGATGGAAGCAGTGGCATGGGCTACACTTCGCAGGACGACTTCGCCCGTGACCTGGAGGAAATCCAACGCCGCAGCTACGAGAGGCAGAAGGCCATCGGGCGCGGCCTTGGGTTCGGCGACCCGGAAGCGGAAGAGGCGGCCAAAAGGCAGCGTGCCGACTCGCTGGCGAGAATCCGCAAGGAAGAGGCGGAACGAAACCGCCCGAACCTTGTCATCAAGTCTGCCGACACCAATGCGGACAAGTTCCATACGGTGGCCGCTCCCGACGGTACGGCGGAAGCCAGGCTGATACGCGCCATGATAGACCAGACCACCAAGGCCAAGGAAGGCACGCGCCTGCGCTTCAAGCTGCTTGACAACGTGACGGTGAGCGGCACCAAGTTAAGGAAAGGCACTTACCTCTACGGCACGGTGACGGGATTCTCCAGCCAGCGAGTGAAGGCTACCATCACCAGCATACTTGCCGGGGACAAGTTCATCAAGGTCAAGCTGTCCGTATTCGACAACGACGGCATGGAGGGCTTCTACGTGCCCGAATCCTCGTTCCGCGATTTCGTGAAGGACGCGGGTTCCAACGTGGTGCAGCAGGACATCAACATAGAGTCCGACGGCGGCTACGGCTCAGGAATATCCGGCGAGGCCGTTGCATTGCAGGCCCTGCAGAACATGTACAACTCCGCCACATCCGCCCTGTCGTCCAACATACGGAAGAACAAGGCGAAAATCAAGTACAACACCATCGTCTACCTCATCAACTCGGACGATGCAAGGTAAACATGATTTGAAAACAAATACATACTTATATATGAAAGCAAGAACCATCTTACTGACTTTGCTCTGCGCCGTGGGCATGACCGCCTACGCCAACGAGAAAATCTATGTCAACCGGGACGTGACCACGCACATCGTCATGCCCGAACCCATCAAGCTGGTGGACATCTCCACCCCAAAGATTGCAGGCAACCAATGCACGGACAACATCGTCCGCATCAAGCCGTACCATGATGAGGGTGATTCCATACAGTCCGGCGGCTACACGGAGAACGAGCTGCTGGGCACCATCACGCTCATCGGGGAAAGGCACATCGCGCAATACGACGTCCTCTATACCGAAGATTCGGGACAGGCGGCCGCCATCTTCGAGGTGCCGTACACCCATACGCAGTCCTACATCAACCCCGAAGTCACCATGCCCATGTCCGAAATGGCACGCTATGCGTGGGCGGTGTACGGCAGCAGGCGCAAGTACAACCAGATCGTGACGAGGGCGCACGGGATGAAGGCCACGGTCAACAACATCTACGCCGTCGGGGATTACTTCTTCATCGACTTTTCGCTGCGCAACAAAACGAAGATTCCCTACGACATCGAGGAAATCCGCGTGAAGCTCACGGACAAGAAGGAGACCAAGGCGACCAACTCGCAGACTATCGAGCTGTCGCCCGTATTCACGCTCAACTCCACGAGGAAGTTCAGGAAAGACTACCGCAACGTGATGGTGCTGCCCAAGCTGACCTTTCCCGACGAGAAGGTGCTGCGCATTGAAATATCCGAGAATCAGATCAGCGGACGGGTCATCGTGCTGACCGTCGAATACGAGGACATCCTCCATGCGGACGGCTTCGATGCCGACATCCTGAAGGATGCAGCCTACTATCCTTATTACTATATCTCTTATTCCGACAAGCAATGAAGAAGTTTTTGAAGAAGTTTTTAATCACCTTATTCAGTGCGGTCGTTGCCATTGGCGCGTCCGCACAGGACGGCAAGCTGGCGGTAAACGCCGGCTTCCTGTTTCCCTCCACACTGAACGCGACCGTAGGTTACGAGCATCCGCTGTCATACGGAAATGCCGTGGAGCTGTACGGCGAGGCCGGTACTCATTGGCAGGAAAAGGATTTCTGGAAAGGCTACTATTGGGACGGCGGCATTGTCTACAAGCACCGGCTGGTGCGTTACAAGAACGGAATGCTCCGTTTCCGCTTCGGCCCTCAGTTCGGCGCGGTACAAAAGCGGTTCTTCATCGGGTTGGAGGGAGGGTTTGAATACAGCTATGTGTTCCGTAACGGCTGGGAGTTCGCCCTGATACAGAAGAACAACGTGAACTTCCTGCACGGAGATACGTTCCGCAACGGGTTGTTGCTTGGAATGAGAATTCCTTTTTAACCACTTGTAAATAAAACAGAAGGCATGGCATTTGAAGAGACAAGGGAACAACAGCAGATGTACAACTATTTCCGCAGTTGCATTTACATCTTCCTAATCATAGAGATTGTGATGAACCTACCCGTCACGGCGGACAACCGCGTCACACAGTTTATACTCGACCTGCTGGCGCGCTTCAAGGTGTTCAACACCGTGTCGGGCTGTAAGCTAGCGGAGCTGGTGTGCATCTGCATCGTCTGTATCGGCACCAAGGCGAAGAAGGCGTTGAAGTTCAATGTGCGCACGATGGTGGTCTATCCCGTGCTGGCCGGGCTAACCCTTGTCGGGCTGTGCTTCGTGTTCCATGGGATGTATTTTGGCGTCAGCTGGTTCGGCTTCCCGGCCAACCGCATCTTGTACGCTCTCTGCTCCGTGGTGGGCACCATGCTGGTACACCAGGGTCTGGACGGCATCGCCAAGTATTACAACAACAAGGTGGGCGAAGACCGCTTCAACTTCGAGAACGAGTCGTTCCAGCAGTCGGAGGCATTGGTCGCCAACAACTATTCGGTGAACATCCCCATGATATACTATTGGAAACGGAAAATGCACAGGGGATGGATAAACATCATCAACCCGTTCCGTGGGACTATCGTTCTCGGTACGCCCGGTTCGGGAAAGTCGTTCGGCGTCATCGACCCGTTCATCCGGCAGCACGCTGCCAAGGGTTTCGCCATGATGGTATATGACTTCAAGTACCCCACGCTTGCCAAGACGCTCTTCTACCAGTTCTGCAAGAACAGGAAGGCCGGCAGGCTGCCTGCTAACTGCGGCTTCCGCACCATCAACTTTACCGACGTGGAATATTCAGACCGCATCAACCCCATACAGCGGAAATACATCCCCGACCTTGCGGCGGCTTCGGAAACGGCGGCGACCCTGCTGGCGTCGCTCAACAAGGGCGGTGGCGAGAAGAAAGGCGGTTCGGAGGCGTTCTTCACCAATTCGGCGGAGAACTTCCTCGCGGCCATCATCTACTTCTTCGTGAACTTCCACCCCGTGGGCTTCAAGGACGGCAGGAAGCTCAGACGCTTCATCCTACACGAGGGAAAGAAGCTGGAAATCGTGATAAAGAATTGGGACGACTTCAACGCCATAGACAAGGACGGCAATGTAGTGCTGGACTTCGTGGACGAGAAAGGCAATGATGTTTCCACGGACGAGGACAGGATGTTCGTGGACTTGAACGGTTACAGCTACAAGGACCGCACGGGAAAACTGATACGTATCGACCGCTGCTGGTACGAGGACAGGGACGGTAACGAGGTGGAGCCGGACACCATTACGGGGGAATATTCGGATATGCCGCACGTGCTCTCTTTTTTGGGCAGGCCATACGACCAGGTGTTCAACATCCTCATGCAGGACGACAAGATTGCTTCTCTCATGGCGCCGTTCAAGAGCGCTTACGAGAACAAGGCCAACGACCAGTTGGAAGGAATGGTGGGCACGCTCCGCGTCAACGCCGCAAGGCTCGTGTCGCCGGAGGCCTACTGGGTGTTCACCGGGGACGACTTCGACCTGAAGATTTCCGACAGGGAGCATCCGAGCTATCTTGTGATAGCCAACGACCCGGAGAAGGAGCAGGTCATCGGCTCGCTCAACGCCCTCGTGCTGAACCGCCTGATAACCCGTGTGAACTCAAAGGGGAACATCCCGGTGAGCATCATCGTGGACGAGCTGCCCACGTTGTACTTCCACAAGATAGACCGACTTATCGGTACGGCACGCTCCAACAAGGTGGCCGTGACATTAGGTTTTCAGGAACTTCCGCAACTGGAGGCAGACTACGGCAAGGTGGGTATGCAGAAAATCATTACCACGTGCGGCAACATCTTCATGGGGGCTGCCCGTAACAAGGAGACGCTGGAATGGGCGCAGAACGACGTGTTCGGCAAGGCCAAGCAGACCTCGCGCTCCATATCCATCAACGACCAGAAGGTGTCCACCACCATATCAGAGAAGATGGACTACCTCGTTCCGGCGGCGAAGATAGCGGACATGGCCACCGGATGGCTGGCCGGACAGGCGGCGCGCGACTTCACCGCCACGGACGAGAGTATGTTGGAGAAGTTCGACATCGAACAGTCGGAGGAGTTCAAGACCACCAAGTATTTCTGCAAGACGCACTTCGACATGAAGAAGATTAAGGACGAGGAGGAACACTACGTGCCGCTGCCCAAAATCTACGAGTTCAAGAACGACAGGGAGAAGGAAATTCTGCTCAACCGCAATTTCAAACGGGTTAATCAGGAGGTAGAGGATATGGTCAAGGAACTGCTTGGAATGAGCTAAGTGATTGTCTAACTGTTTCTGATAACATATTGAAAGATAATGATATATGAATATTGGTTCGACTTCCTATCTGCCTGAACCGCTTCTTTTGTTGAGCGGAAGCGCATTGAAAATCATCGCCGTGGTTTCCATGGTTATTGACCATTACGCATATTATCTTATGGATGGCAATACAATGACTTATGAGGTGATGCGGTGCTTCGGGCGTATCGCCTTCCCCGTGTTCGCTTTCCTGGTTGCGGAAGGTTTCGCCCATACGTGGAACAGGATGCGGTACTTCCTTTCCCTCATGTTGTTCGCAGTCGTCAGCGAAGTGCCGTGGTATCTGTTGAACGGTGCGGACGGCACGCACAACGTGATGTTCACGCTGGCCTTGGGAGTGGCGGCATTGGCCGCATTCGAGAGGCTTTGGGAACATCGTATCTTATGCTGTTGTTCCATATTGATGACGGCATGGCTAGCGGCATGGTTGGAAGCGGACTACGAATGGAGGGGTGTGCTGATGATAGTAGTGTTCTACCTGTTGAATATGGGCAAGAACACACCGGTCACTTTGCGCAGGATAATGCAGCTGCTGTTTGCTTTTCCGCTGATGATGCACTACGGCATAATCGGTGCGCTGCTTGCCTGTGCGGTCATCTTCCTGTATAACGGCACAAGGGGTTTCATCCACGGGAATGTGGCCAAGTACTGTTTCTATGCCTTTTATCCGGCACATCTGTTCCTTTTATGCATCTGTTGAATGTTCACTTCAACAGGAAGTCAAATAAACGTCCGTCCGCATCCGGGAACAATCCTTGAAAGTGCTTTTCCATCCGCTGGCGCGACTCTTCGGGAGTGCGGTCGGGATGGCAGCTGTCCTTGCCCAAGAGGACTTCAGGCATGGTAAGCAACGACCATCCCCCAGCCGTAGTTGCGCCCGTGCCGGTCTTTCGAATAGACGAAATCCTCCGTGACGATATAACAGCCCATTTCAAGACGTGAGATATAGGTATCGAACTTGCCGCGCATCTTCGTTCCCGTAAAGCCGCAGGCTTTGCGCAGGTCACGGGTAATCATGCTGCCGTTTTCCTGCAATGTCTGAAGTATCATGTCCTCAATGCTGCTTTCCTCCGGATGTGGATACACATTTCGGCGCCAGTTGCAGAAGTCCGGCCACCATTCGCGGCTTATGAAGGCAGCTTTCCGGTCAAAGAACTTGCCGTATGCGCATCCGCTCTCCCGGATGATGTCGCCTTTCCATTCCCATAGCGGCCATTCCCATCCGCCGTCGGGCAACGTGACGTAACGGCATTCCTCGTCAACCGCTTCTTCCGCCGACCATCCGTCCAGTCCCATGTGCAGCAACGGCAGGAAGCCGATTTCGTTGATGTATTCAACCAATCCGCTGCAATTATATATCTCGTTTATTTTCATGGCAACTTTTTTATGTATTCGGACAAGAGTTCCTTAGAATCTTATCCATGCTCTTCCCTTTGGCAAGTTCGTCAACGAGCTTGTCAAGATACCTTATCTTACGCATCAGTGGTTCTGCAATGATCTCGACCCGAACACCGCAGACCGTTCCCTTGATAAGCAGGCGGTCGGGATTCAACTGTGGGGCGTTCTGAAAAAAATCGCCGTATGTAATGTCGGTGGCGAGAATTTCCGTAAGCTGTCCGGGCGTGTACCCTGTGAGCCATTGCGCAATCTGCCGCACCTCGCTTTCCGACCGTCCCTTCCGTTCGGCCTTGGCAACCAGCAAGGGATAGACCTTGGCCAACGGCATCTGATATACTTTGTTCGTTTCCATGACACATTTATATGATGGCTGTTCACGTTCGTTTATATTGGGACAAAGTTGCTGTTCTTTTGCTAATCAGGCAATTTCCAGCTCGTTTCTTGTCATATTCTACAAAATTTTAGGAAAAGGCGTCGGAAATCATAGGTTTATGCACTTGTAATTATCTATATTCCGCCATAATTTGGTTTATGCTATTCGCCATATTTCACAATGCTGTAACCGTGATGAAACATCAGGATGCTATTTTTGTCATCAAATCCATTAAACATTCGTATCATGAAAGAAAAGGACCTGCGCAAAGAAGTCTATAAAGAAAGCAAGAAGAGCCAACGAAAGGAAACGGTTATTGTCTTTGCAGTAATAGCCGGGGCAGGTGCTCTTTTCTGGTGCGCATTAATTCCGATTAATTTTTGGTTTGGTTGTGGATTAGGCCTTTTCTTAATCGCAGTGGCTTGCTTCTTTGCCCATGCTACCTGGAAGAGGCATCAGACGGAGCTTCACGCGGTTGCGCAAGGTATCTTGACGGAAGCCGAAGTGGTGGAACTGAAGGATGAAAAGGACTCTGACGGCAAGCTGACGACAATGGCCGTCTATGAATTTGCCTTGCCCGGAGGCTCGAAGCACCGCTTCAAGGAATCCGTTTCTTCCTCGATGGCAGGGATTTTGGGGCTGATACGGGTGGGCGTCAAGCTTCCCCTGTTTGTTGACCGGAATAATCCGGACATTTTCTATAAGATGAAACACCGCCTTACAGAACAATCCGTTCCGGATATGGACGATGCCGTCATCAGCCAATACCTCGGAAAGTATGGGAATAGCTTGGACAGGCTACGGCCTGAGGAGGTTGTCCGGGGATACAAGATGTTCGGGCGGATATGGAGGACATTCTTAGGGCTCGTCATCGCCGGTGCGTTGGCAGGCATCGGTTTCGTGGTGTACAATAACTGGCGGAATATGCGCCATGACGACATCGGGCTTCCTCCCGGCGTGTTTATTTCCCTCATAGGCACTACGGAGGTCTACCAGTATTTCCCCGAAACCAATGAGTGGAGCTACTATGCAGATGATTTTGGTGTAGCGCGGACAGCCCGTTGGCGTTATGACAGCAAATGCCGCAAGCCGCTCCAACTGGGCTACACCGGTGCCTCTTTTACATCCCAAGGGGCGAGCGACTGGCCGGAACTGCTCATTCCCGAAAGTTACCGTGATCGGTTGGACGAGTTTGCCGCAGACAAGACGGACAACAGTTTGACTCCTCCATGATTTATCATTTGTCCTATTCACTAAAAAACATATTCATTATGTATCCCGACAGAGAGAAGGCATTGGCCAAAGGCAGACGGAAAGGCAAAACCTTTATCCGCGTATTCTGCGGCATATTTATTTCGGTAGGTATTATCCTGCTCATCGTCGGCATCGCCGTTGGTGTCAGCGGCCACACATTCCGGCAAAAGGCTGAACCGACGGATGCCGTTATCTTGGCCATGCGCGGAGCGAGCAGCGAATCGTTGGGTACTCCTGTCGTGGAATATACCGTAGACGGAAAATCCTATACGGCCATGCTCAACATGGCATCCTCGTCCATGTATCCGGGCAAGCGGATAACCATATATTATCAGAAAAACTATCCGCGGGAAGTGCGCTATCTGGACGATAACGGTTGGCTGATTCTCATCTTCGCGTTTATAGGAACCGTGTTTACCGGAATAGGGACGGCCTTCTGGCTGGTGAAACGCAGCCATGAGCGGAAAGCCCGTCAGCTGTTGGCAACGGGGGAAGTGGTGGAAGCGGAAATTACAGGCATCGGTGAAGATACAAGCAGTTCGATGAACGGACATCATCCTATCATGGTCAGTTGCCGCTACACCGCACCGGATGGACGGGTGTACTTCTTCCGCAGCGGTTCCTTCTGGTATGAAAGCTACGAGATAGCCCCGAAGAAGAAGGTGCGCGTGTATGTGGACCGCAACAATCCGGCAAATTATTATGTAGATGTGGACAGTGCCGTAGGATAAAGAGTCATCCCTTTATGCAAAGAATTATGCGGCTATTGAAATCATTTATCGTTTGGATATGCTTCATCCCTGTGGCAATACTCAATGGCGGATTGCGTGAATATGTACTGGTCAAGCTTATTGGAGAAGAAACGGCATTACCCGTGAGCGGGATA
Organism: Marseilla massiliensis; assembly: GCF_023336985.1. Classification (NCBI taxonomy): domain Bacteria; kingdom Pseudomonadati; phylum Bacteroidota; class Bacteroidia; order Bacteroidales; family Prevotellaceae; genus Marseilla; species Marseilla massiliensis. The sequence goes on from NZ_JAMBLP010000005.1 coordinate 248,156, forward strand.
TTGCTAAGCGTATTCATCTTTCTGGTAACATGGCTGATGCTTCCCCGTTTGGTAAAAGACTGTGGCATGAAAGGCTGTCTGGCAATAGGTGTTTGCTGGGCGTTATTGACCGCAGCCTTAGAGTCTGCCGCCGGAATTACCGGAGGCAGTACCATTACGGAAATTCTTGCCGCCTACAATCCATCGACGGGCAATCTGTGGGTGCTTGTATTGGCGACGACATTACTGTCACCTGTGCTGCTGAAAATGTTCAAACAGATTTAATTTAGAGGTATTGCTCCAATATACGGCTTAGCGAACGGACATACCTTGGGTCTTCCGCATAGCCGATGTTCTTCAGCCATAGCAGGTAGTTCCCTCCATTGTACTTGTACTGCACTTTTGTATAGTACGCCCTGACGCTTTCCGTCCAATGCCCAAACTCGAAATATTTTCCTGTCCGTGGATTGGTCAGGCCGAACAGGTTATGCTTGTTCCTGCATACCGGGGAGGTGAACCATCCGGTTTCAAGGATAGCCTGCGCCAATACGATTTTCGGATGTCGTATGCCGTTGCGCATGATTTCCGCATAGAGGTTGGGGATAGTCAATTCGGGAGGCATGGATTTTGGGGATGTCCTTTTGTCACCTTTTTGGCCTATTCCCTTCTTCTTTTCTTTTGTCGCCACATGAATATGCAGGGTGTCATTTCTGACACTTTGCGCATTATTGTTGATTGTATCATTCTCTTTTCCAGTCGTTTTCATCATTTTGTTTCCGGAGCCGGGTATTAACTCCGACTCTTTGGTGATGGTATAGAACTGTGCCGATGCGCTAAGGGGCATCAGCAACAGCATCAGGAACGACAGAATAGTGTTGTGCATTTCTTTTTCTCGTTTGGGTGAAAATACTTTTGCAGGGTGTTCAAGCGGTTCCGGCCGCAAAATTAACCCGTAAAAACAAGTATAACGAAATGGACAACAGAAATTTATCCGAAACGCTGCCCTACGGGAAGCTGGCGATGCTGGGTATCGACAAGGAGAAGGCAGACCTTCTTCCGCAAGAGGTGAAGGAAAAGCTGCTCTCCGGCGAGGTCACGCCCCTCATGCAGGTCTCCATCCGCGCACAGAACGGCAACGCCGTCACGCTGCCGCTCAAACTCCAGCTGGTGACAGACCGGCAGGGCAACCCGGCCCTGATGGCCTATCCCGTCAGGGCAATTCTTGAAACGGAACGCAACAAGGCTCTCGGCCTGACTGAACAGGAAGCGGAACGCCTCAAAAAAGGCGAAGTCATACAGAAAGCCGTGGATGTGGACGGCGAAAAGACCCGGCAGTACCTCCAGCTCGACCCTGAGACCCGTTCCGTCATCCACCGCCGTGTGACCGAAATTCGGCTGGAACAGAAGCTGAAGGACATGGAGAAGGTGAACGACATCGAGCTGGGTACGCAGCAGAAGCAGCAGGTGCGCGACGGCAAGCCCGTGGAACTCAATGTCGGCGGCGAGAAGGTGTCGGTCGGCGTTGACCTGAGGGAGCCGCAAGGCTTCAAGATCATCAAGGGCGACCTGAAGGAATGGGAACGCCAGCAGAAGCTACGCTACGATGAGTTACACCCGGAATACCTCGGACTGGTGCAGACCGACAGCAACCGTTGGGAATACCGGAAGGTCGTGGACAGGCAGTCGCAGGAACGTGCCATGAAGCTGCACTCCCCCAAAGAGAATGCCAGCCAAAGTCTCAAACGCTAAATTTATCCGCTTATGGCAAAGAAACAAGAACAGGAAACTGCCGCTGATATGTTGCGGCAGTTCGACTCGCTGAAACAGAAGCATCCCGACGCGATGCTCCTCTTCCGCAAGGGGGATTTTTACGAGATGTACAGGGAGGATGCGGTCAAGGCCGCCGCCGTACTGGCCATCACGCTGACCAGCAGAGTTCTTCCCGGTGAGAAAGACCCCGTCAAATACACCCTGTTTCCCTATCACGCCTTGGATGTATATCTTCCCAAACTGATACGCTCCGGGCAGAGGGTGGCCATCTGCGACCCGATTGAAACGCCCAGGCAGAAAAAGGAAGAAAAAGCCGACCTGAAAGCCGGAGAAAAGTCAAAGGTAAAAGAAGAAATCATACCCAACAATACCGATATGGCAAAGAAGAAGAAAGAACAGGCCGTGCAGGATAAGCCTGTCCAAACTGACCCCAATGAGGTGAAGGAGAAACCTGCCCGTCAGAAAAGCACGGAACAAAAGGCAGGTACGGAACAGAAAGCTGAAGCGAAGGCGGATGCCAATGTGGAGCAACAGGCCGAGGCGAAGAAGGAACGCAAGCCGCGCGAGCCGCAGATGGTGACGGCCGACGGCGGCAAGGTGACCCACGGCCATGCCTACCAAGGCAAGGACAACCCGGAGGACTGGTACTTCACCGCAAAGATTGACGGTCAGCAGCTCAAGCCGCAGAAGATGGACGCCGCTGACCTCGCCGCTTACCAGAAGAAGGAGCTGACCGTGCCGCAGCTGATGGAACGCTACTACCCGACAAAGCTGATGCCGAAAGTGTCGGAGGACACCTACAGGTTCCCCCGGCAGATGGAGGGTGCGGAAGGTTCCGTCGCCATCGAGAAGTTCAATGTCTACAAGGAGAAGGACGAGCAGCGTCCCGACTTCGGCAGGTACAAGTTCTATGCCCAAGTGGGTGACGCAAGGATGTCCGCCGTGGCCTCGCGCCAGGATCTGAACGCTTACTTCGACAGGGTGATGACACCCAACCAGCTTATCGAGAAAAACTTCGGCGAACGGCTGCACCTGAAATCCGCCTACGAGAAGTACCGGCTTCCCGAAGGCGTTGACCCTAAGGGGATCCGTGTGGCGAAAGACCATACCGACAACAAGTGGAAGGTGTACGTGGACATGGGCGACAAGGGCAAGACCGCCAAACATGAAATCTCTTTTGACGACGGCTATTCGCTTTTCAAGACCCATACCGCCACGCGCGAGCAGATTGCCGCCAAGTACCTTACCCCGGAAATCAACGGGTTGCTTTCGGCGCAGACCGCCAAACTGGAGAAATCAAACTCCATGAAAATGTAAAGCAGACTATTTAGAATCAGAACCAAACAGTATAAACATCAAAAGAACAGGAATATGTCAACACCAATGAATCACGAGGAGCTGGTTGAACTCCTTCAGGAAGGCAAAATAGGCTATCTCCGCTTCGTGCTGGAGGGCGAAAGCGAACAGGACTATCTGGAGTGGTGCCGTGCGCCCGGCAGTGGGTTTTAAACCACTTGCGCAGCCGCGCA
>NZ_JAMBLP010000006.1:0-172343 GCF_023336985.1 Marseilla massiliensis
TATACATAATAATCTCTCCGTCCAAGCGTTTTGCCAGAAAAGCCTATGCCCGGCCCTGCCGAACGGGCCGTTTGGCAGGGCAATACGGGCCGTTCGGCGGTGCAATACGGCCTGTTTCAGGATGCAAAACGGCACCTATGGGCAACACGCTGGCAACCAACCGTTTAGCAACCCCCATTTCCTTCCGTTACGATATGGCCACAGGCATTGCCGGCGGGCCGGATTGCAACATGCCCTGACAGCCACCGGCACAAAACGGCAGCGGTGGCACACGACCATCGCAGGTCGTGAGCCACCGCCCCGTTTGCCATTCGCCGAAGCCTGCAGGCAGCGTTACCAGCCGGCCACCGGCAGCGTAGGTCAATCCAGGTTTTGCTCCTGGAAGTCCATGTCGGCCTGTACCACGAAGAACACCTCGGCCGGATCGAAGTCGCCTCGGCCCTCTTCCGATGCCTTGGCGCACACATAGTCGGCCACCTTCTGCAGGTCGATGTCCACGTAACCCTCCTCGTCGGCGTCAGCCTCAAGCACTCCGCTCTCAAAGTAATAGTCAACGATGGTGTCCATCATGTAGCGCAGGTCGGCCTCGCTGTACTTCTCTTTCAGGTCGGCTGGCAGCACGTCGAGAATGTATTCCACCTCGCGCACGTTCTCTTCATCGTCGAGCCGTAGCTCTTCCTCAAAGTCGGCCATGGCCGTTTAGAGCAAAGATTGGAACTTCTCGTCGAGCTTCTGCTTCGACACAGCGCCCACGATCTTGTCTACTACCTGCCCGCCCTTGAAGAACAACAGTGTCGGTATGTTGCGTATTCCGAACTCGGCGGCAATGTCTTCGCACTCTTCAACGTCGCACTTGCCCACGTTGAGCTTGCCGTCATACTCCTTGGCCAGCTCTTCAACGATAGGTGCTATCATGCGGCATGGGCCGCACCATGTTGCCCAGAAGTCAACGACCAAAGGCAGTTCGCCATTCTTCAGCGACTCGAAATTCTCGTTTGTGATTTTTACTTCCATTGTCTCTTTCGTTTATATTGTTAATATCTTGAATTGATTCACATGCTATCCCGACAGCAAAAGACATGCCACAAATGGCGCCCTTGGCCCTCCGCCCTGTCAGTTTATCTTGTAATCAAGCGCCGGGGTTTGCTCTATGTAAGTTATGAGGTTGCGTTTCACGTCGACGGTGCGGTTCTGGCTGCGCAACAACACGTGGTTTTTCCCCCTCGAGTCGTGCAGCCTGAAGAAGAGCTTTGTCTGCCCCGGGTTGTCGCAAATTATCTCGTTGAGCTCCTCGACCACCTTCTCGTCGAGCAAGTCGGCGCTGAGCGAGATAGTAATCCTGTCGATGGCCTTGTCCTTAATGGTCTGCAGGTATTCGATGTTCTGTATGCGCAGGTCGAAAAACTTGCTGTCGCGGTATCGCTGCTGGCACTTTGCCGTTATGTATACGGCGCACCCTTCCTTGAACATGCCGCTCCACCGGCCCCACTCTTCGCCGAACATGGCGAGCTCGCCGCTTCCGGCAAAGTCTTCGATGGTGACGAAGCCGCAGGGCTTTCCCGTCTTTGTGAACTTCGACTTTATGGCCGTAACGATGCCCCCAATGACCACCGACTCACGCCCGGACAGCGCCGACACGTCGGCAAGCTCGGAGCAATGGGTGTTGCAAAGGTTGTCGAGCACAATCTTGTATTCATCGAGCGGATGGGCCGAGAGGTAAATGCCGACGAGGTCGCGCTCGCGGTTCAGCCTCTCGATGTCGCTCCATCGCTCGCCCTTTATTATGGGCGGGGTGGCTATGGCCACCTCGTTGTCGCCGCCAAAGAGCGAGTTGCGCATCTGCATCTGCTCCGCCTGGTATGTCTGTCCGTAGCGCACGAGCGTGTCGATGAACGCCTCGCCCTTGGCGTTGGTGGCAAAGAAGTCTTCGCGCTTCATTGCCCCGAAGCCGTCGAACGCCCCGCTGAGCACGAGCGACTCAACCCCCTTGCGGTTGACGGCGCCAAGGTTGACACGCTGCATGAAGTCGAACACGTCTTTGTAAGGCCCGTTCTTCTCACGCTCGTCGATGATGGCGTCGGCCGCCGCGCCGCCCACGCCCTTGATGGCGCTTATGCCGAAGCGTATCTCGCCCTTCTTGTTGGCGCTGAATTTCTGGCGGCTCTCGTTGACGTCGGGGCCCAGCGTGGGTATGCCCATGGCCCGGCACTCGTCCATGAGCTTTGTTATTTCGGTTATGTTGTCGAGGTTTCGGCTCATCACGGCAGCCATGTACTCCGCCGGGTGGTGGGCCTTGAGGTAGGCAGTCTGGTAAGACACCCATGAGTAACAGGTGGCGTGGCTCTTGTTGAAGGCGTACGAGGCAAACTTCTCCCAGTCAGACCATATCTTCTCGAGTACCTTGGGGTCGTGGCCGTTGGCCTTTCCGCCTTCGATGAACTTTGGCTTCATCGCGTCGACTATGGCCTTCTTCTTCTTGCCCATGGCCTTGCGCAGCGCGTCGCTCTCGCCTCTGGTGAAGTTGGCGAGCTGCCGCGAGAGCAGCATGACCTGCTCCTGGTAGACCGTTATGCCGTATGTGTCCTTGAGATATTTCTCCATGCAGGGTATGTCATACTTTATTTCCTCCTTCCCGTTCTTGCGCGCTATGAACGAAGGAATATAGTCCATTGGGCCCGGACGGTAGAGGGCGTTCATGGCTATTAGGTCTTCAAACACGCTGGGATGGAGCTCCCTGAGGTATTTCTGCATGCCGGGCGACTCAAACTGGAACGTTCCTATCGTGCGGCCCTCGCAATACAGCTGGTAGGTTAGAGGGTCGTCGATGGGTATGGTGTCGAGGTCTATCACCTTGCCCGTGGTCAGCCTGACGTTCTCGACGGCCTCCTTGAGTATCGAAAGCGTCTTCAGGCCGAGGAAGTCCATCTTTATCAATCCCGTCGACTCGATGACATGGCCGTCATACTGCGTGCACCTCAGCTTGTGGCCCGGGTCAGACTTGTCTTCGGCAATGGACACGGGAACCCAGTCACTGATAGGATCGCGGCAGATGATGAAGCCACATGCGTGGATGCCGGTGCCGCGAACGGTGCCCTCGAGCATCTTTGCGTACTCCATGGTGTTGTGCAACTTGGGGTCGGGACTGGCCTCGGCCTCGCGCAACTCGGGTATGCACTTGATGGCGTTGGTAAGGTTCATCTTCAGCCCGTCGGGCAGTTTGTCGGGTATTTGCTTGCAAAGGTAGTTGGCTTGCTCAAGCGGCAGCTTCTCGACACGGGCCACATCCTTTATCGAGTTCTTCGTGGCCATGGTGCCGTAGGTTATGATGTGGGCGCAGTTGTCGTGCCCGTACTTGTCTTCAACCCACTCGAGCACCTTGCCGCGGCCGTCGTCGTCGAAGTCGGTATCGATATCGGGGAGCGATATTCGGTCGGGGTTGAGGAAGCGCTCGAACAGCAAGTCATACTTGATGGGGTCTATCTTGGTTATCCCGAGGCAGTAGGCCACCACCGAACCGGCCGCCGAGCCACGCCCGGGGCCAACCATCACGCCCAGCTCATCGCGCGCGGAGTTGATGAAATCCTGCACGATGAGGAAGTAACCGGGGAAACCCATGGTTTTCATGATGTGCAACTCGAAGCGCACCCGCTCTTCGACCTCGTCGGTGAGCGGGTCGCCATACAGTTTCCTGGCGCCCTCGTAGGCAAGCTTGGCCAGGTAGTCGGCCTCGAACTTTATGCGGTACAGCTTGTCGTAGCCGCCCAGTTTCTCTATCTTCTTCTCGCCCTCTTCGCGCGGAAGCGGGTTCTGTCCGTTCTCGTCGCTGGTAAACTCGGCAAACAGCTGCTCCTCGGTGAACTTGGCCCGCCACTGCTCCTCGGTGCCAAACGACTCGGGAATGGGGAAGAAGGGCATGATTGGCGAGTGCTCGATGCTGTACAGCTCAACCTTGTCGAGCACCTCGAGAGTGTTGGCCATGGCCTCGGGCAGGTCGCCGAACACCTCGTTCATCTCGGCCCTCGTCTTAAACCACTCCTGCTTTGAGTACAGCATTCGGGTGGGGTCGTCAAGGTCTTTGCCCGTTGAAAGGCACAGCAGGTGGTCGTGGGCCTCGGCGTTCTCCTGGTCGACAAAGTGAGCGTCGTTGGTGCAAACTATCTTTACGCCATACTCGCGGGCCAGCTGCATGAGCACACTGTTGGCCCGCTGCTGCAGCGGATAGGTCTCGCGGTTGGCCCGTATCGACGGGTCTTTCACCTCGTGGCGCTGCAACTCGAGGTAGTAGTCGTCGCCGAAGACGCGCTTATACCACTGCACGGCCTCCCGCGCGCCCTCTATGTCGCCCTTGAGCACCTTCGACGGCACCTCGCCGGCTATGCAGGCCGAGCAAACTATGAGCCCTTCGTGATGGCGCTCCAGGTCGGCACGGTCGGTGCGCGGGCGCATATAAAAGCCGTCGGTCCACGAGTTTGACACGAGCTTTATCAGGTTTTTGTAGCCAAGATAGTTCTTGGCAAGCACTATAAGGTGGTAACCGCTCCGGTCTTCCTTCCCGGCGCGGTCTTCCTTGTTATGGTGAGCCACGTACATCTCGCACCCGAGGATGGGCTTGAACGGCTCCAGGCCCTCCTTCTTGCGCTTGGAGTTGACTCCCGCGCAATAGTCCCAGAACTCCTTTATGCCGAACATGTCGCCGTGGTCGGTTATTGCCATGCCGCGCATTCCGTCGGCCACGGCCTTGTCGACCAGCTTCTGGATGCTCGACTGGCCGTCTAATATCGAGTAATATGTATGTACGTGAAGATGAACGAAATCCTGCATTATGAATGTATTTGGCTGCGTTTTTGTGGCTCAAAGTTACGCCTAATCTCCGAGACGGCCAAAAGAATAAGGCAAAAATTTGCGTGATAAACGAAAAAGCCTTACCTTTGCATCGGCTAAAGCCGCTCCGCCGCAGGCGGCCCGGAGCGCACGGGAACGGCGGCCTTGGCCCACAAAGTAATCAAAACAATCTGAAATGCACCCCATGGGAAGAAGAATAAGAAAACTGAAGAAGATCAGAATCCACCGCGAGGGCACCGACACGCTCGTCTACAGCATGGCGGCCATCGTGGCCGTGGCAGCCGTCCTTTGGCATTTCTGCGACTCCAAGATACCTTTCTGGTCGTTCGTCATCGTCTTTGGCGCGGCGTGGGCCATCGTGCTCAACTTCTACCGCTGCCCCATCCGCTACTTCAACGACGACACGGAGCGCACTGTTGTCGCCCCGGCCGACGGCAAGGTGGTGGTCATCGAGGAAGTGGAGGAGCACGAGTATTTCCACGATCGCAGGCTCATGGTGTCTATATTCATGAGCCTGTTCAACGTACACGCCAACTGGTTTCCCGTGGACGGCAAGGTGAAGTTTGTGCGCCACCAAGACGGCAACTACCACAAGGCATGGCTGCCCAAGGCCAGCGAGGAGAACGAACGCGCCGACGTTATGATAACCACGCCCGAGGGCGAAGACATCCTCTGCCGCCAAATAGCCGGGGCCATGGCCCGGCGCATCGTGACATACGCCAAGGAAGGCGAGGAATGCTATATCGACGAGCACCTGGGCTTCATAAAGCTCGGGTCGAGGGTAGACGTTTTCCTGCCCATCGGCACCGAGGTGTGCGTGAAGATGGGGCAGGCCACCACCGGCGACCTGACGGTGATAGCGCGCCTCAAAGACAAGAAAAACACTGACAAACAGGCATAAGCCACCATTGGCAGCAACATACGGGCTTGCGGAACGGGCCGTTCCGCAAGCCCGTATGGCGTATATTGCACCATGAAAGCGGCCGTTTCGCAACGCGGGAAAGGCCATCCTGCAAAGTCCTGTGGCCCAGGCAGATGCGCGGCGGCGCCGCCATCGTCGGGAATATTGACAACAGCCATGTGCCGACAACGGCGGCCCAGCGCACACGCCCGCCTGCCCCACGGCCCCGGCAGGCACACCAACGGCAGCCGCGGCAACCGTGGCACCAGCCCCGCACCTGCGCCCCCGGACGGCGACGGACAGGAAACGTGGGAATGGGCGCACCACGGCCAAAGGCCACAATTACCCGTCGGACTCAGCTACGGAGGGCACTGACGGGTAGCAACGAGGTGAGAATTTACATTAATTTGCATTGCATTTTGTAAAAAAACGCTGAGTTTATGACTAAAAAGGCTATCTTTGCACTTGGTTAGACAAGGCCGAGGCTATCGGCAAGCCTAATGAAACGCATATTCAACAAACAAAAAATGGCAAACGGAATAACACGGCACATACCAAACACCATCACCTGCTGCAACCTCATATCGGGGTGCATAGCCACCTACCATGCGTTCTTCGGATGCTTCGAGACGGCATTCCTGTTCATCGTCATAGGGGCGGTGTTCGACTTCTTCGACGGCATGAGCGCGCGGCTTCTCGGCGTTTCGTCGCCCATAGGCAAGGAACTCGACTCCCTGGCCGACGACGTCACTTTCGGCGTGGCCCCCTCGGCAATGACTTTCACGCTGCTCTCCACCGCCACGTGGCCCGCACAGCTTGGGGCCGTGGCCGCGGTGCTGCCTTACACAGCGTTCATCATGGCTGCCTTCTCGGCCCTCAGGCTGGCCAAGTTCAACCTCGACGAGCGCCAGTCCACATCGTTCATCGGACTGCCCACGCCGGCCAACACCCTGTTTTGGGCGGCACTGATAGTGGGCGCGGGCGACACTATAGCCACCTCTGCATGGGGCGCCCCGGCCGTGGTGGCCATGGTGCTCGTTAGCAGCTGGCTGCTCGTGGCTGAAATACCGATGTTTGCGCTCAAGTTCAAGACGTGGGGATGGCGCGGCAACGAAGTCAAGTATGTCTTCGCGCTCACCTCCATCATAATAATATGCCTTCTGGGCACCATAGGTGTGGCCGCGGCCATAGCATGGTATATGCTGCTCTCGGCCGTGCAACAGCACCGAAACAAGTAAAAAGGAGGGAATAGCCATGCTCCACTTTCTGTCAGTACTGCTCCTGTTCTTGCTGTTCGCGGTGGTCATAGCCATCGCCGTAGGGGCCTATCTGCTCAACAAGGGCATACGGATGTTCCGAAAGGCGGCCGACAAAGCCACCGGCAGGCAGACACACACCGAGGCCGACGACGGCCGGCGCGGCAGAGCATCGGGCCGCGGGGGCGGAACGGCGCACACTGCCACGGGCGAGACGATAATAGACACACGCGACAGGGCCACCGCCAACCGGCGGATATTCGCCGACGACGAGGGCGAATATGTTGACTTTGAAGAGGAGAAATGAAATGCAGAAAGCGGCTTGCACGCCCCCAGGGCGAAGCAAGCCGCTTTGCGTTATAGCACTTGGCTGCGAGACGTTCAGTTGCCGACGAAGAGCTGCCCGAAAGCCCCTGTGGTGGAAGCGTGGTAGCGCACCAGCTTGTTGGTGGCGTCGGTCGACTGCCCGCCGCTCTGTATGAAACCGCCGTTGTTTAGGTCGTAAGTCCTGTTGCAGTTGCGGCAGGTGGCCATGCCGCGGCTGTCGATGGTCAAGACGCGGTCAACGATGCCCGTGCCAGTATAGCACACGGGGCACTGCGCGTCGTAGGCATAGAATACGGGCGAGGTGATGTCGGCGTTGCCGTAGCCCACTATGAGCCCGTTCTGCCTGCCCAGCCGCCGCGTGCGCTGCATGTCGACGGCGTTGGCGATGCTGCTCGACGACAGCCCCTGGTTGTTTGTGAACTCGAAATAGGTAGCCCCCGACTCACGCGTCTCCCTGACCAGGCAGAACACACCGGGCGACATGGAGGCCATGGCCGTGGCCAGGGTGCTGTTCTGGTGTACAGAGTTGTCGAACACAAAGTAGCAGGGCTCGTCGCTAAACTGCTCTTCGGCCTTGCTGCACGAACCGAGCGACACTGCCGCAACCAGCGCGGCAGCCATTGACAAACCCACGGCCTTCATGCCAGCAGGGCCCTTTCCGCCTCCAGCATCCTGTCGAAGTGGAAGCCTTCCATGTTGTCGTCCATCATTGCCCTGATGCAGTCGGTCTGCAGGTTGCCCATGCTCCCCTCGTGGGTGTGGTGTATGTTCTTGTCGGGAACGAAAGTGCCGGCCTCAATCTCCAGCCCCACCTTCTTGTAGGCGTCGCGGAAGGGCATGCCTGCGGCGGCCAGGCGGTTGACCTCCTCCACCGAGAACATGGCGTCATACATCGGGTTGTCGAGTATGTGCTCGTTCACCTCCATGCGGTTGATGATGTATGCCGTCATGCCAAGGCAGTCTTTCAGCTCGCCGAAAGCGGGCAGGAACACCTCCTTAATAATCTGAAGGTCACGGAAATAGCCCACCGGCAGGTTGTTCATAATGAGCGTTATCTGCTGCGGCAGTGCCTGCAGCTTGTTGCTCTTGGCGCGTATCAGCTCAAACACGTCGGGGTTTTTCTTATGTGGCATGATGGAGCTGCCGGTGGTGCACTCCTTGGGCAGGCGCACGAAAGAGAAATTCTGGCTGTTGAAAAGACAGGCGTCGAAAGCCAGCTTCGCCAGTGTCCCGGCGATGGAAGCCATGGCAAAGGCCACGTTGCGCTCCATCTTGCCGCGCCCCATCTGCGCATACACCACGTTGTAGTCCATGGAGTCGAACCCCAGCAGCCGCGTGGTCATGGTGCGGTTGAGCGGGAACGACGAACCGTAACCGGCTGCAGAGCCGAGCGGGTTGCGGTTGGTCATGCGGTAAGCGGCCTGGAGGAAGAGCATGTCGTCGGCCAGGCTCTCGGCGTAAGCGCCGAACCAAAGGCCGAAAGAGCTCGGCATGGCCACCTGAAGATGGGTGTATCCCGGCATGAGCACGCCCTTGTAGCGCTCGCTCTTGGCCAGCAGCTCATCGAAAAGGGCCTTCACGCCGTTGGCGATGTCCATCAGCTCATGCCTCGTGAACAGCTTGAGGTCTACCAGCACCTGGTCGTTGCGCGAGCGCCCGCTGTGTATCTTCTTGCCCATGTCGCCCAGACGGCGCGTCAGCATCAGCTCCACCTGCGAGTGAACGTCCTCAACCCCGTCTTCAATCACGAAGCCGCCGTCGTCGCACAGCTTGTATATGGCCTTAAGCTCAGCCAGCAGGCAGCGCAGCTCATCGGCCGAAAGCAACCCTATGCTCTCAAGCATCGTTATGTGGGCCATGGAGCCCAGCACATCATATTTGGCGAGATAAAGGTCGAGTTCACGGTCGCGCCCGACGGTGAAGCGCTCGATTTCCTTGTTAATCTCGAAGTCTTTTTCCCAAAGTTTGTTTGACATTTTTGGTTGGTTATTGTTTCGGTATACAGCATTCTATACCATCAAGCGCCGCCATGCAAAGCCTTCAGCCCGGCCGTGCGGCCATGGCAGGCCCCGCATAGGCCCGCCGGCTCACTCATACCTTATGGCCGCCAGGGCGTCGGCAATCTTCTCCACGCCCTCCTTAAGCGGCCCCTGCACCATCCCTTTGATAAAAGGATTGAGCTCGGCCTTTATCGTCAGCTTCATCTTCGAAGTGGTGTCGGTCACCGGCAGCACCTGTATCCACAGGTCAAACGGTATGGGCGACTGCTCGGTGGCAAACTTTATGCACTTCGGTTCGTCGCGTTCCACTATCCGCAGGCGCAGTTCGCCGACCGGAGGGGCGGTCACCGCGATGGTGTCGCGGTCGAAACGGAAATCCCTTATCTTGTCTTCCGGTATGCGGTCACGCACTTTCTCAATGTTGCCCAGGTCGCTCAGCATGGCGTAAACGGCATGCTGTGAGTATGGTATCTGCTTTATGCTGCTTTCAAACTTGCTCATCAATATGTCGGAAAATAGTAAGTAGTAAGACAGGGGGGAGGACACGGGCGCGCCGGCCCCCACAAACGGGAGCCTCAGCCCGTGCCCCCTCCCCAACGTCGGTGTATCGGTTTATCTGTTGTTCCAGTTTGCCGGGTCCTTGCGCCACTCGTGGATGACCTCCACATCCTCGGGTTTGATGTAGCCGATGGCAAGCGCATGCTTCACCACGTGGTCATAGTCGGTGAGCGTGACGAGCTCTACGCCGGCCTTGGCAAAGGCTTCTTCGGCCACAGGGAAGCCATAGGTGTATGATGCCACCATGCCTATCACCTCACAGCCGTTGTTCCTTATGGCCTCGACAGCCTTCAGGCTGCTTCCCCCTGTCGACACCAAGTCTTCGACGACAACCACCTTTGAGCCCGGCTCAAGGTTGCCCTCGATGAGGTTTTCCAGCCCGTGGTCCTTTGGCTTGCTGCGCACGTAGACGAAGGGCAGGCCCATCTCGTCGGCCACCAGCGCCCCTTGCGCGATGGCACCCGTGGCCACCCCCGCAATGGCTTCGGCCTCGGGGAAGTGTTCCTGTATGGCGTGGCACAACTCAGTCTTTACGAAACTGCGTAGCCTCGGGTACGACAGCGTCTTGCGATTGTCGCAGTAGAACGGCGACTTCCATCCTGATGCCCATGTGAACGGGCTGTTGGGTTGCAGCTTTATAGCCCTCACTTCGAGCAGCTTGGCCGCAAATGTTGTCTTGATAGAGTCCATCTATTACATTGTTTAATGGTTTGTATTAGTTTGCAAAGGTAGGAAACATTTGCCAAAGAAACCGCTTCATGCCGTTAAAAAAGATTATTGCGGCATTCACTTGGTAAAGCCGAGCGTCATGATGCTGACAGTTGTGCCCGGCACTGCGGCCACTGCCGAGGCGCAGGCCATGACGGTTGCCCCTGTGGTGAACACATCGTCGACCAGCAGCACGTGCTTTCCCAGCAGCCTTTCCTGCCGCCATACCTCGAAGAGGCCGCTCACGTTGCCAAGCCGTTCCCACCGTCCGAGTTTCGTCTGGCTTGTCTTGAAGGCCTTGCGACAGACGCTGCGCGCATCTACCGGTATGCCCGTGAGCGAGCTCACCCCTGCCGCCACCTCGGCGCTCTGGTTGTAGCCACGCTCGCGGAGCCGCTTCCTTGCCAGCGGCACCGGCACTATGACATCCACGCCGTCGAAGAAGCCGGCCGCCATGAACTCGCCGGCGGCAAGCCGTCCCAGTGCTACGCCGATGTCGGGGCGTCCTTTGTACTTCAGCGAGTATATCATGCGGCTCACCTCCGAATGGGGTTCGAAATAGAAAAACGACGCCGCACGCTCCACGTCGGCCTGCCCCCAGAAAGCCTGGGCCACGGGGTTGTCGTATGGCCTGAGGCAGAAGCCGGTGCGGGGCAGCCTGAGGCAGCAGGCCGAACACAGCGCGTGCTCGGTGACCGACAGACGGCTGCCACAGACGGCGCACAGCCTCGGCGACACGAAGTCGAGCACCCTACTCCACAAACTCACCCCCATAGCCCTCGTCGATGTCGTCGGGCACGTCGATGCAGCGGCGTATGAGCGCATAGTCGAAGCCCCGGCCCAGCGCAAAGCGCACCAGCTTGCGGTTCAACTCATATCTGTCGGCGGCCTTGATGCTGCGTCCGCGGCTTTTGAGCAGTGGGCGCAGCACGGCCAGATACTCGTCGTCGGCTATCTCTCCCAGCACGAGCTGCCTTGTTGGCTCGTCAATACGCTTGGCCCACAGGGCCTGCTCCACCTTTCGCCGCCCCCACTTGTTGTACCGAATCTTGTCGAGGGCGAAGGCCCTGGCGTAACGTTCATCGTCGACAAACTTGTTTTTCGTGAGGTATTCCATCACCCGTGCCTGCGCATCGGGGGCCATACCCCACTTCCTCATCTTGTCTTCCATCTCGCCCGAGCAGTGCTCGGCCTGCGAGCAAAGGGTGGTGAGGCGCAGCAGCGCCTCCTTTTCTGGCATTTCTCCTGAAGTCATTCCAATGTAGATTTCGTAAACCTCGGCCGGCCATACCTGTCGTTGCGCACCTCTGCCGTGGCAAATCCCTCTGCCCGCAGCAGGCTGCGCATCTCGCCGGCCAGTGCCTCGTTGATTTCAAAATACAGCTCGCCGCCCGGGCGCAGGGCCGCCTTGGCGTAGCGCGCTATGGCCCGGTAGAAGAGCAGCGGGTCGGCGTCGGGCACGAAAAGTGCCCCGGCGGGCTCGTAGTCCAACACGTTGCGCGCCATGTCGGCGCGCTCGCCAAGGCGCACGTAGGGCGGATTGCTCACCACCGCGTCCCACATGGCCGTGTGGGCGGGCGGGTCGAGGGCGTCGACAAGGGCAAAGCCTACACGTGCGCCCAGCCTCCCGGCATTGCGCGAGGCCACCTGCAAGGCGTCGGCAGACACATCCCACGCCGACACGGCAGCCCCAGCCACGTCGAGCGCCAGCGTGACGGCTATGCAGCCGCTGCCGGTGCCGATGTCGAGCAAGGCCGGCGAGGCGCATCCCCTGGCGGCCAGGCCCTGCTCAACCCACAGGCACAGGTCTTCGGTCTCGGGCCTCGGTATGAGCACACCGGGCCCCACGGAGAACGCCCGCCCGCAGAAGTCGGCATGGCCGAGCACATACTGCACAGGCTCGGAGCGCAAGAGGCGCTCCATCATTTCGCCCATCAGGCGCTGGTCGTCTGGAGATAATTGTGTAACTTTGCCGCAATAAATGTCGGCTACAGACAAGCCGAAACGCTCTTCAAGCACACAGCGCACGATGGCCCGGGCCTCGCCGCTGCCATAGATGGCAGCCAGCGGCCGCCAAAGGTCGTCGTAAGTCATGATGCAAAAGTAACAAATTAAGCCACAAAAACCAAATGAAAGAAGACAAAATATACATGCGCCGCTGCCTGCAGCTGGCTGCCTGCGGCATGTACGGAGCCCGGCCCAACCCCATGGTGGGCGCGGTGATAGTGGCTCCGGGCGGAAGGATAATAGGCGAAGGCTGCCACCGGCACTGCGGCCAGGGCCACGCCGAGGTGAACGCCTTTGCATCTGTGGCCCCGGCCGACGAGGCCCTGCTCGCCGAATCGACCATGTATGTAAGCCTGGAGCCCTGCGCCCACTATGGCAAGACACCGCCCTGCGCCGACCTGATAATAAGTAAAGGGGTGCGGCGCGTGGTTGTCGGGTGTGTCGACCCGTTCGCCAAAGTGCACGGACTGGGCATACGCAAGCTGCGCGACGCAGGCATCGACGTCACCGTCGGTGTGCTTGAGCGAGAGTGCGCCGAGCTCAACCGCCGCTTCTTCACGTTCCAAACGCTCGGCCGGCCCTACATCACGCTGAAATGGGCGCAGTCGGCCGACAGGTTCATCGACAGCGGCTTCCGCCCCACGATGATATCAACACCGTTCACACAGATGCTTGCCCACAAGCTGCGCACAGAGTGCCAGGCCATCGTGGTGGGCCGCGTCACCGACGAGCGCGACCACCCGCAGCTCAACATACGCCACTGGAGCGGGCCCGCCCCGCGCCGCATGGTGCTGAGCCACAGCCACGACATCGATGCCATATTGGCCGAGTGCCGGGCCGACAGCCTGCAGTCGCTGCTCGTGGAGGGCGGGGCCGCCACCCACCGGGCCTTCATTGAGCGCGGGCTGTGGGACGAGATACGCGTTGAGACGGCCCCCCTGGCCCTGCACCGCGGCACCCGCGCCGCCACGCTGCCCGACTGCCTGGCGGTGAAGAGCCACACCGTCTGCGACAACAATGCCATCACCGTATACGTAAGGGAGCAACGTCGGCCCACCGGCGCGGCCGACGCCGGAACGGCCCATTAGCAGCCTTGGCAAACGCCTGGCAGTCAACAGAATAGCAATACCTGCCGTTTTGCAGTGTAAAACGGCAGGTATTGCTACATGAAACAGGCCGTTTTGCAGTGCAAGACGGCCCTTTTCGCAAATCAATGGCACTGCGGCCCAACCGGCATCAGGGCAACATGGGGCTCTACGCGCGCCGCAATCACCGTGGCAAGGCCGTTGGCCGGGCTTTGGCCGGGGGCAATGCCGCAGGCTCACCTCACCGTCACGACCACGCGGGCATAGCGGGTGAGCGCCGGCGTGCCGTCGTCGGTCACGGTGCAAACAAAATGGATGGTGTCGCCGGGCTTTGCGTCGGCCTCGCCGTCGGTAGTGACAATGACGCGTGGCCTTTCACCCGCTAATAGGCGGCCCAAGCCACCGGGCGGCATCAGCGCCATCAGGACAACCAGCAAGAATATCTTTTTCATGCCATCACATCGTTTGCATCAACATGTGTTTTAATGTCAGTGGGTGGCCTCATACCACGACGTGGCGGCCCAGTCGGCGGCATAGCTGCTCGTGGTGGGCGCCGAGGTGGTAATGCCCGAGTAGGCCCTGATGTCCTCGGCCCCGCTGAATGCCGAGTAATACTGCGGGGTATGGGCCTTGTATGGCACCGCCCTGTCGAGCTGCCCCTCAAACTCTGACAGCAGCGCCGTGTCGGTGCAGAGGGCTGCCACATAGTCGCCAAGGTCGTAGAATATGGGCGGCCGGTATCCGTCCATGCGCTGCAAGGCCGGCCGAAGCGATGTGTCGAGGTCGTAGGCCGCCTCAATCTTTCGCAACACGCGGGCCAGGCTGTCGAGCTCTGAGGTGCGCGTCACGCCGATGGTGCCGTAAGGATAGGTGTAAGAACTGTAGAAATCGAGGAACTTGGAGCACACGGCCTCATAGTCGGGCTCGCCGAGCAGCTCGGGCCCCACCTCGGCATAAGGCATCCCGTAGGCCATTATCTCGGTGGGGCAGGCTATTAGATAGTCGGTGACGTGGCGCAGGTCGTAGGCCACCTCGACCGACGACATGTAGCAGTCGTCGAAGAGTATGAAGTCGAGGTGCATGCCGGCGCCCTCTATCCCCTCTGCCAGCGTGGTGATGTCGGTCTGAACGCTGGGCGTCCGCCCGCCGAAGAAGCGGGTCAGCGGCCCGCCGCCGGCATCCCAGTGGTAGCCCTGCCGTGGCGCCATGCGCATTGCCCTGGACTGGCTGACGGGCACCCAGCCCATGCCGTGGCAGCCTATTGTCATGGCATAGTGCTCGGCCGGCGCCTCGGCCTTGACGTCGGCAAGTATCGAGGCTATGCCCTCGGCCGTGGTGTACGATGGCGACGAGTAATCCCTGAGCTTCACTTGGCGGCAGCCGGAGCCGTCGGGCACGAGCTCGAACAGCTGCGCCTCGGTGGCCGTGGTGCACATGAAGACCAGCACACGCTGGCCGTCGAGCCCATTGGCCGCTATGGCTTTCTTCATGTCGAATATGTTGTTGTAGAAATAATTGGTCAGGTCGGTAGACCATGGCAGGTACATCAGCAGCGTGCGGCTCACCGTGGCAGGCGGCGTCACGGGGTCGGGCTCGTCGGTGTCGTCGTCACACGACACCACGGCCATGGCCATCATTGCGCCCATGGCCAACGTTGCCATGCGCCGCAAGGCGAGTGGTAGTGATGAGATGGCGTAGTTCATTGTCTGTGCGTTGGTTTAGTCGGATATAAAAGGATTAGCCTGTGGGGCCGCTCACACGTAGGCGAGCAGGTCGGCAAAGCGCCCTATGCGCACCATGTGCGTATGCTCGAAGTCTTCAACCTGCTCGAGCTTCCATGTCACGTGAAACGGTATGTGTACGGCCCGTGCCCCTGCCGCCAGTGCCGGGGCCACGTCGCTCTTGAGCGAATTGCCCACCATGAGCACGCTGCCGGGGGCCACGCGCATTCGGCGGCACAGGTTGAGGAAGGCCCTCTCGGTCTTGTCGGACACTATTTCCACGTGCTGGAAATACTTCTCGAGCCTCGAGCGGCGCAGCTTGTTCTGCTGGTCGAGCAGCTCGCCTTTGGTAAACACGGCGAGCCTGTAGCGCCCCTGCTCATAGAGGGCGGCCAGCGTGGCCTCGACGCCTGGCAGCGGCGTGGCCGGCAACTCGAGCAGCCGCTTGCCCAGCCGGAGCAGTTCGCCGACCACGGTGCCGTCTACCCGGCCGCCGCTCAGCCTCACGGCGTTCTCTATCAGCGACAGCACAAAAGCCTTGCAGCCATATCCCAGCAGCGGCATGTTGGCCTCTTCGGTGGCAAACAGCGAGGCCGACACGGTGTCGGCCGGGGCGTAGGGCGCGAGCAAGCGGCAATACTCGCGTTCCACATCGTCGAAGTACGACTGGCAATCCCACAGTGTGTCGTCAGCGTCAAAGGCGATTACCTTTATGTCAGCGAATTTTTCCATCTTGCAAAGATAGTTAAGTTTCACGAAGATTTGCGGCTGCCGGATGTTAAAGAAGCAAAAACCGGCCTTTGCCTGCGGCCTGCCCCGGGCTGCCTGCGGCCCAGCCTGCCGCGGCGGCAGTGTAGCCCCGGGCAGCGGCCACGGCTGGCGCCACGCCGCAAAACGGCCTGAAACGGGATGCCGAATGGGCCGTTTTGAAACACAAAACGTGCCGTTCGGCAATACCGAACGGCACGTTTCACAAGCTATCTGTAACACAGCGGGTTACGGCCGTGGCCGGATGGTTCACGGCAACGGCACCGGCAAGGGGCCCACCGGCCTACGCCTTGTCTCCCTGCAAGTCGTCGCCCCAGTGCATGGTGGCCTCACGCTGCTCGCGGTCGCGCACCTCCTTGGGCTTTGTGGGATAGAAAATCATGCGCAGCGACTGGTTGTAGTTGAAGTAGTTCCACATCCAGTTGAGCAGCACCACCACCTTGTTCTTCACTCCGAGGATTGAGCGCAGGTGGACAACGAGCCACATCACCCATGCCACGAAGCCGCTGAGCTTCAGCCCGGCAAACTCGCACACGGCCTTGTTGCGGCCCACCGTGGCCATCGAGCCGAGGTTGCGGTAGCGGAAGGGGCGCAGCTCGCGCCCGCGCTCCAGGCGCCGTATGTTGCGCGCCAGGTTGGCGCCCTGCTGTATAGCCACCTGTGCCAGCTGCGGATGGCCGCCGGGATAGTCGGGGTCGCCCTCGACAAGGCACTGGTCTCCGATGCAGAACACGCCGTCCATGCCGGGCACCCGGTTGAACTCATCGACCAATATGCGGCGCCCGCGGCCCAAGTGCTCCTTGGCGATGTTGCCAACCTCCGAGCCGGCCACGCCGCTCACCCAGATGAAAGTGCGCGTGGCGATGGAGCTGCCGTCGGCCAATATCACCTTGTGGTCGCGGAAGTCGGTCACCATCTTGTGCAACAGCACGTTGACGCCCATGTTGCGCAAGAAGTTCTCGACGGCCTCCGACGACTCGGGCGACATGCCCGAGAGCAGCCTCCCGCCGGCCTCTATGAGGTAGATGTTCATCAGCGAGGGGTCAAGGTCGGGGTAGTCGCGCGGCAATATGGTGCGCTTCATCTCCGAGAGCACGCCGGCAACCTCGACGCCGGTGGCGCCGCCGCCCACAATGACCACGTTGAGCAACTCCTGCTGCTCCACTTTCTCGGCGCAGGTGATGGAGCGCTCGAGGTTCGACAGTATGGCGTTCTGCAGTCCCATGGCCTCGGCCACGGTCTTCATCGGCATCGACTCGCGCTCAACGTTGGCGTTGCCGTAGAAGTTTGTGGTCGTTCCCGCCGCCAGCACGAGGTAGTCGTAGTCTACCTTGCCGATGGAAGTCTGTATCAGTTTCTTCTCCGGGTAAATGGCGCGCAGCTCTGCCATGCGGAAATAAACGTCGCGGCTGCGCTGGAAAATTTTGCGAAACGGGAACGATATCGAACTCGGCTCCATCCCGGCCGATGCCACCTGATAGATCAGTGGGGGAAACTGGTGATAGTTGTTCCTGTCTATCAGTATCACCTGCAGACCCGAATGGCGCAGCTTGTTGGCCACCTTGAGCCCGCTGAAGCCGCCGCCAACGATTACGACCCGCTTCTTTCCGTTTCTTTCGATGTTAAGACTCATGTGTTTGTTATGAATAATGAATAATGATAAAAGACTAATCCTGTTTTGCCATGTGCAGGCCACGCCCATGTGCCATGGGCGTGGTCTCAATGTGTTTCTGGCCACTCGATGCACCCCGACGTTGCCGGCCGCATGCGGCAACAGCCGTGCCGGCCGCCCGTCCTGCCGGCGGCAGCCGCAGCCCGGCGCAGCAAGCCAGGCTTGTCTGGGGCGCTCATGGCGCTACATATAGCCGAGCCAACGCAGTATGTCGTTGAGGTTGGCAACCAGCATGAGCAGTATGAGGATGGCAAAGCCCACATACTCGGCGCGTATCATGAAGTTTTCGCTGGGCTTGCGGCGCGTTATCATCTCATAGAGCAGGAAGAGCACGTGGCCGCCGTCGAGCGCGGGGATGGGCAATATGTTCATGAAGGCGAGTATGATGCTTAGGAATGCCGTCATCTTCCAGAACATGTACCAGTCCCACGTGGGCGGGAAGAGACTGCCTATGGCCCCGAAGCCGCCTAGCGACTTGGCCCCGTCGGCAGTGAACACATACTTCATGTCGCTGACATATCCCTTCAGCACGTCGACGCCATACACCACGCCGGCCGGGAAACTCTCCCAGAAGCCATAACGCTTTGTGACGGGCTGGTAGATGGCCGAGGTCATCTTGACGGTAAAGCCTACCTTCAGGTCGGCCGAAAGCACCACGCTGGAGGTGTCGAGGCGCCCGCCGCGGTCGATGACCAGGGTGGCACGGCGCACCTTCATGCTGTCGGCCGGGGTCTTGGCCACGGCAAGCACGTCGCTCAACCGGCCTATCTCGTCGGTGAAGGCATTCCACGAGCCGACCTTGACGCCATTGATGCCCACCACCATGTCGCCCCGGCGCATGCCCATCCGGGCTGCCGCCGTACCGGGGAGCACGCTGTCTACCTCGGCCGGGATGAGCGGACGCACAAACGACGGCTGCTTCTGCAGCATGTCAAGCATGTTGAGGTCGCCAGGCAGACTGAGGCTCATGGCCTTGCCCTGGCGCACTATGTCGACACGGCGCGCCTCGGACAGGTCGCGGTAAAGGTCGGCGTTGAAATCCTTGAACTCGCCCTTCTCTGTGCCTATCAGTATGTCTCCGTCTTTGAAACCGAGGGCCTTGGCGTCTGAATTGAACACCATGCCGTGCGTCATGTTCCTCACCGGGATGTAAGTGTCGCCCCAGTGGAACAGTATCATCGAATAGATGAACAGGGCGAGGAGGAAGTTCACCAACACGCCGCCCACCATCACAAGCAACCGTTGCCACGCAGGCTTGGTCCTGAATTCCCACGGCTGGGCGGGCTTCTTCATCTGCTCGGTGTCGAAACTCTCGTCTATCATGCCCGAAATCTTGCAGTAGCCGCCTAAAGGAAGCCACCCGATGCCGTATGTAGTGTGGCTTTTCTTGGGCTTGAACTCAAAGAGATGGAACCAGGGATCGAAGAAAAGGTAGAACTTCTCGACGCGAATGCCGAAAAGCTTGGCAAAGAAGAAGTGCCCGCCTTCGTGCAGAAGAACCAGTATGGATATTGCCAGCATGAACTGCAATACCCTGATCAGAAAGATTTCCATTTCGCTGTTGATTGATAATTTTATTGCTATGGTTTAACTGTTCCGTCCGGACGGGCGTGCCGGGCCCGGCCGTACGGCAAGGCATGTGGCTACGGGCGCATGCCGCCCTGCATTATCTCGGCTGCCACGCGACGTGCCTCGGCATCGGTGGCAACGTATGTCTCGTATGAAGGATTGGGGTCGAAGGACACTCGGTTCATTGTCTCGGCTATCACGTCGCCCATCTGCAGGAAGCCGCAGCGGTCGTCGAGGAACCCGCGGTTGGCCACTTCGTTGGCCGCATTGAGTATGCACGGCATGTTGCCGCCGCGCCCTATGGCGTCGAAAGCCAGCGAGAGGCAGCGGAACTTCTCCATGTCCGGCTCGAAGAACTCGAGCTTGTGGCTGAACAGGTCGAGCCGCTCTGACGACAGGTGGATGCGCTCCGGGAACGAGAAAGCATACTGTATGGGCAGCCGCATGTCGGGAACGCCGAGCTGGGCCTTCACCGCCCCGTCGCAGAACTGCACCGCGCTGTGTACGATTGACTGCGGATGGACGAGCACCTGTATCTGTCTTGGCTCGACACCGAACAGCCATTTGGCCTCGATGACCTCGAAACCCTTGTTTATCATCGTTGCGCTGTCGATGGTAATCTTGGCTCCCATCTCCCACGTCGGGTGGTGAAGGGCGTCGGCCTTGGTCACCGTGGCAAGCTGGTCGATGGTGTAGTTGCGGAAGGGGCCGCCGCTGGCAGTGAGCAATATCTTCTCTATCTGCGCGTCGCCCTCGCCGGCCAGGCACTGGAAAATGGCCGAGTGCTCGCTGTCGACGGGCAATATGGCGGCGTGATGCCGCCGTGCGAGGTTGCAGATGAGCTCTCCTGCCACTACAAGGGTCTCCTTGTTGGCCAGGCAGATGGTCTTTCCGCGCTTTATGGCGTGTATCGTCGGCGACAGGCCGGCAAAGCCCACCATTGCCGTGAGCACCATATCTATGGGCCCGGACTCCACTATTCCGTCGATGGCCTGCGCCCCGGCGTACACCTTGACGTCCGGTTGGTCGGCCAGCAACGCCCGCAACTCGTCATAGCGGGCCTCGTTGGCAATGACGACGGCGGCGGGCTTGAACCTCCGGGCCTGCTCGGCGAGCAGTTCAACCTTGTTGTTTGCCGTCAGGCAATATACCTCATAGCGATCGGGGTGCTCCTCGATCACCTGCAAAGCCTGTGTGCCTATCGACCCTGTTGAGCCGAGTATGGCTATTTGTTTCTTATCCATTGCTTAATAAAATGTAATAGCTTGCCTCATAGGCGGCCCCGGGCCGTGCGCCCGAAAGCAGCCCGCCGGCCCCGGCGGTGCTACAGGTCAAGCAGCCCCTCGGGCAACCTTACGGTTATTGTCTGCCCTTCTGCGTCGACGCCGTCAATCAAGTCGGCGGCGGCCGGCACCAACCGGCCGTCCTCGAGCTCAAACAATATGTTTGAAGTGGCGTCGTCTACCGAAGCGATGCGCCCCACGCTGTCGCCCGACACGGCGTCGACCAGGGTGAAGCCCACCAGCGACGCCCACGACATTTCGTCGGCGCCGGCCCCTGCCAGGTGCCTCGGGAAGTAAACATCGCAACCGGTCAGGGCGGCGGCCCTGTCCTGGCTGTCGATGTCGCAGAACTTGACGAGGGCCACTTCGCCGCTCTTGAATCGGTATTCCTCGATGAAGAACGGCACGAGTATGCCGTCGACAGAGAGCACCAGATAGTCGCTGTCGACGCGGTCGAACACGTCGTCGTCGAAACGGAACGTCACTTCGCCCTTCACCCCGTGCGGCCGTCCGATGCGGCCAATCCTGTAAACGTCTTCTTGTCTTATCATCTGTCACTGTTGTTTGGCAGCCTTCAGCGCCCGCCGGGGCCGCGCCGCGCCACGTCTGCATGCCTGGCGCCCCGGCGCATACGCCCCGTCCGGGATTCAGCTTATGCGCTCTATCCTGGCCCCGAGGTTGTTGAGGCGCACCTCGATATCCTCATATCCACGGTCTATCTGCTCTATGTTGTCTATGCGGCTCGTGCCGCATGCGCTCATGGCAGCTATGAGCAGTGCTATGCCGGCCCTTATGTCCGGGCTGGCCATGCGCCCTGCGCGCAGCCTCCTGTGGTGGTCGTGCCCCACAACGACAGCCCGGTGCGGGTCGCACAGTATTATCTGCGCCCCCATGTCGATGAGCTTGTCGACGAAGAAGAGCCTGCTCTCAAACATCTTCTGGTGGAAGAGCACGCTGCCGCGCGCCTGTGTGGCCACAACGATGAGCACCGACAGCAAATCGGGCGTCAGCCCCGGCCACGGGGCATCGGCCAGAGTCATTATCGTCCCGTCTATGAACGATTCGATCTGGTAATGGCTTTGCTTCGGTATCACTATGTCGTCGCCCTCAATGCCCATCTTTATGCCAAGCCTGCGGAAGGCCTCGGGTATGATGCCGAGGTTGCGCAGCGACACGTCTTTTATGCGCACGCCGTTGCCGGCCATGGCGGCCATGCCGATGAACGAGCCCACCTCAATCATGTCGGGCAGTATGTCGTGTACTGTTCCGTGCAGCCCGTCGGTGCCGACGATGGTGAGCAGGTTGCTGGCAATGCCGCTGATGCTCGCCCCCATGCGGTTGAGCATGTGGCACAGCTGCTGTATGTATGGCTCGCAAGCCGCGTTATATATGGTGGTGGTGCCCCGAGCGAAGACGGCGGCCATGATGATGTTGGCCGTGCCGGTGACCGAAGCCTCGTCGAGCAGCATGTAGCAGCCCTTCAGCCGGTCGGCCCCTATCTCGTAAACGTTGCGGTCTTCGATGTGGCGGAACTCCGCCCCCAGGGCCTTGAAGCCGAGGAAGTGGGTGTCAAGGCGCCTCCGCCCTATCTTGTCGCCGCCCGGCGTGGCAATGACAGCCTTGCCGAAGCGGGCCAGCAGCGGGCCTATCAGAAGCACGCTGCCGCGCAACGCCGAGCACTTGCGCACAAACTCGTCGCTGCCGAGGAAGCCCAGGTCGAGGTCGTCGGCCCTGAATGCATACTCGTTGCGCCCCCGGCGGTCTACCTTCACGCCAATGTCCTTGAGCAGAAGTATCAGGTTGTTGACGTCGCGTATGTCGGGAATGTTGCGTATTACCACCTCGTCGGCAGTGAGGAGGGTTGCGCAAATCACCTCGAGAGCCTCGTTCTTGGCTCCCTGCGGCGTTATGGTCCCACTGAGCGGATGGCCGCCCTCAATCAAGAATGATGCCATGCCGACGCCCGGTTATTTGCGTTTCTTCCTGCGCTGCACGTCGCCTGCGGCTGCAGCCGGCATGCGGTCGAGCCTCATGGTGCCGAGGTCGAGCTGCACCTTGCCGTCGGTGAAGCGTGCCAGGTCGGCCGCCACGCGCTCGTCGTCCATCGACCCGTGCCCCCAGGCAGCCAGGTCGCGCTTCATCTGGTTGGCCGTTATGCGCACCAGCTCGTCGCGTTCCTCGCCCTCGGGCATGGCCTTGAGCTTCTCAAACATCTCTTCAATAAGCCGTCCGTAGTGGCGCAGGCGCACATGGCTGCCCTTTTTCGGCATGGCCATGGGCTCGGGCTTGCCGAGTATCTTCTCGGCCTCCGACACGTCGTAGGGCCAGTCTATGTCGAGCTGTTTGTGACTCATGAGGTACAGGTGGTCCCAAAGCGTCTGCTCATAGTTGGCGTTTTCGCGCAACTGGGGCACCTTGGTTATCATCATCCTTACGATGGTCTCGGCGCAACGCAGCCGCTCGCCCCTGTCGGGCAGGGTGACGGCATAGTCGACCATCTTCTGTATCTCGCGGCCGTATTCTGGCATGAGCAACGGCTCGCGCTGGGTGTTGTAGTCCAATCCTTCTATGTTCATTTTTCCTTTTTGTCTTTGAAGTAAGTAACGGGCAGCCCCGCACGTTGTCCGGCAGGCAGCCCTCAGGGCCGTCAGAGCAGCTTGCGGGGTGTCTTGGCCACGAAGTCCTTGAGGTAGAACGGCACGAAGTAGGCCACGTCTTCCACCTTTCCGCCGGCCAGGCGCTTCTCGGCCAAGGGCATCATCCACTTGGCCAGCGGCGATATGCCTTCGATGAGCCTGGCGTTGGGATGGGCTATGGCGTCGATGCACTTGGCGGCGCCGTCGCCGAAGAAGTAAACCGGGTGCCGGTCGAGGTAGTCGCGGTAGGTGTCGGGCCCAACCACGTCGGCCCCCACCTCCCTCACGGGGCGCAGGGCGCGGTCGTATACGCCCGCATAGACCTCCATGCGGCGTGCGTCGATCATAGGGCAGAGCAGCGCGTCGTCCTCAATCTCGTCGTGATCGAGCAGCACCGGCACGCAAAGCAGCTCGAGCGTGGGCACCGACAGCAGGCTCACGCCGCGCCCATAGCAGATGCCCTTGGCCATCGACACGCCTATGCGCAGGCCCGTATACGACCCGGGGCCGCAACTGACGGCCACGGCGTCGAGCCCGGCTACATGGCCGTCGACAAACGTGAGGGCCTCATCCACAAACGTTCCCAACTTCACTGCGTGGTTGGGGCCGCCGAAATCTTCGCGGCTAAACAGGCACGCGCCGTCTTCGCTGACGGCTACGGAGCATACGTTGGTGCTCGTCTCAATGTGCAATATACACGACATATATGAATAATATAATCCTAATGAAATGCAAAAATACTGTTTTTTTTCGTTAAATGCAATCGTTTACAAGAAATTAACGCGATACTTCGGCAGCATGGCCCCCGGCCGTGGCTGTCTGGCCGGGTGGCAACGGCATGTGGCAGCCTGCCGCATGGGGCTTAAGGGTGGCCGGAAGCGGAGGCGCAGAGGCAGCGGAAGCGCCCGGCAGGCCATGGCCGCGCGGCCCATTGCACCACGTGACACGCCAACGGCGACGGCCGCCGGGAGGCCCGGATTCAACGCCACGCGCGGCGCAGGCACACGGCCCCGACGCTCATTTTTGTAAACATGGATGCCTGCATTTTGCCAACTTGCAATAGGGTGTTGGCGGGAGCAAGGCCTCAAGGCGTCAACCGGGAGTTGGCTGGCTACAGCTTTTGCAGGCAACACCAGACGATTCAGCCGACAAGTGCAGCGAGCGACAACTCATTACAACTAACAAACCACTCCTTCCAATCCCTTCAAACCCACAGCATTTGGCAGAATGCGGACATTCATTTTTTGTAAAAATAATCCACGACGCCGCCTCGGAGGCGCAACGCCCTGGCCCACAGCGCATTGGCAAACGGACCGTAACAGACTGCGAAACGGGCCGTATTGCACGGCCGAACGGCCTGTATGGCGGCCTGAAACAGGCCGATTGGCAGGCCCGGGGCGCAGCGGCGGGGCATCGGCGCCGGCCGTGTAAGGCTTTTTCAAACCACGGGGCCCACGCATGAAGCAGCCGGGCCTTAGGCCGGCTGGGCCGGCCCGCCGTGGCACGACCGCTGCCGGCAGGCCCGTGCAGCGGCCTCTGCCACCGCCGGCGCCACCGTCATGCGGCAGCATGGCAACGCCCGGGGCTGGGAAACAAAATGGAGGTGCACGTCGGGAAACGGCACCTCCACCATAAACAAAGCTAACCTTGCGGCAGCACCCGGCTGCCGCAACACGTGCGTATGCCGGCCACGGTGCCGGGCCGCGTCACTCGGCAGTCAGCTCGTAGACACGGCTCGACAGCTTGTTGCCTGTGAACAGCGGCAGGCCGACGGTCATGAGATACGCGCCCGAATAGCTGCGGGCCTCACCCTGCGAGCCGTCGGCGCGGTTGATTTCGCGCACGCTGTAGATGGCCGAGGCGTCGAGGCCGTCGAGAACCACGTTGTAGAGCCGCTCGGCGTAGCGCGGATAGATGTCGAAAGCGAAGACCACGCCGCTGCGCCTGTCTTTTGTCACATACATGGTCGACGCATGGTTGCCGTCGTAGGGCGACACAAGGCGGTACTGGTCGCCGTCGAGTATTGCCGGCTTGAGCCTGTTGAAGTCGGCAACCGACTGCTTGCAGTATGCCAGCTCGCCGGCGCTGATGTCATGAAGGTTGATGTCGAAGCCGAGCTTTCCCATCATCGCCACGTTGACACGGAACTTGATGCCCGCATCCTTGTTCCACGACGTCACGTGGGCACACTGAACCTTGGCCGGGAACACCTGCGAATAGCCCCACTGTATGAACAGCCGCTCAACGGGGTCGGTGTTGTCGCTGGGCCACATCTCGGTGAAATACTTCAGCGCTTCGTAGTCGGTGCGGCCGCCTCCGCCCGAGCACAGCATCATGGGCAGGTCGGGATACTTGGCCTCTATGCGCTTGAGCACATTGTAAAGCCCGCACACGTAGTCTACATACAGGTGGGTCTGGTCGTGCCCCTCGTAGTTGGAGTAGATGTTGGTTATGGGGCTGTTGCAGTCCCACTTGAAGTAGGCTATGCCCGGATAGCGGGTGAGCAGCCCGTCGACCACGCCGAACACGTAGTCCTGCACCTTCGGGTTGCTCATGTCGAGCACCAGCTGGTTGCGGAAGTAATACTCCTTACGGTTGGGCAGGGTTATCACCCAGTCCTTGTGCTTCTCATACAGCTCCGACTTCGGGTTCACCATCTCGGGCTCTATCCACAGCCCGAACTTCACCCCCTGGCGCCGTGCCTCGTCGGTGAGGCGGCCTATGCCGTTGGGCAGCTTGCCGGCCGTGACATCCCAGTCGCCCAGGCCCTGCGTGTCGCTATGGCGCGGATATTTGTTGCCAAACCAACCGTCGTCAAGCAGGAACATGTCGACACCCAGCTCCTTGGCGTCGGCTATGAGCTTCAGGAGCTTGTCTTCGTTGAAGTCGAAATAGGTGGCCTCCCAGTTGTTGAGCAGCGTCATGCGGTTGCCCGTGCCGTCTTTCACCCTGTACTTGCGGGCCCAGTCGTGCAGGTTGCGGCTGGCCTGGCCCGTGCCGCACTGGCTCAGAGTGAAGATGAAGTCGGGAGTACGGAAGCTGCCGCCCTTGTCTATGCGGTACTGCGAGGCATAGGGGTTGATGCCGCCGAGCACACGCAGCGCCCCGAGGTTGTCGACCTCGAACGTGAAGCGGTAGTTGCCTGTCCATGCCAGTGTGCCCACGAGCACCTCGCCGGCTTTCTCGGTGGCCGGCGTGCCTATAGACAGCTGGAAGAACGGCGGCGCAAACATGTCGGCACGGGCGCCGAGCTTGGTGTCTATCACCTTCTTGCCGAAGTACAGCTCTTGCGTGTGGCGGCGCACCTCGGCCGCCCAGTCGCCGTCGTATTGCGTCAGGTAATACTTAGGGGCGTAGAAGTGGAGCATGGCCGAGGCGTACTTCTCGAGCTCAATGGCCTTTTTCTCGCGGTTGAACACCTCGCTCCATGCCACAAACACGTCTTCGTCGGCGTATGCCATGAAGTGCAGCGCCACCTCGTCGGCATACACCGGGTCGGCAAGCCTTATCACGGTCTCCGTTCCCCCGGGGCACGCCTTTGTCTCGTGCGACCTGTACTCAAGCAGCGTCGACGAGTTGGCGTCGGCCCGGTTGATGTGGATGGCCGGCTCGAAATAGTCTTCCATGCCATGGGCCTGGTAGGCTTCCTTGCCCAGCGGCAGGCCGGCATAGTCTGACTTTGCCGGCAGGCGCTTGCCCAGATAGCTCTGGTAGAGGCGCCCGTCGTCGCCAACGGTAAACACAAGACCGGTCTTTGCGGTCTCAATCACAATCTGGCTCTTGGCCCATGCCATGCCCGACATGAGCAAGAAGCCGAACGCCAAGATCAGTTTTCGCGTAATTTTCATATCTTCTGGTATGTTATGAATGTTGTTGTCAATGCAATGCTTCAGCCCGCCGGGCACCCGGCGGCCCGTCAGCGGGCAAACTGCGCCACGGGCAGGCCTGTCTCGCCGCGCAGGTTTCCGAGCGGATAGTCGGCCCAGTTGTACCTCACGGCCTCTATGCCACCGTCGGCCGAGAGCCTCAGCGTCCGCTTGCCTGCCACCGTCACGGCCGGCACCACCCATTGGCCGGCGGCGGTCTTCACTATGAATCCTTGCGGCCTGCTGCCGTCGACGACGATGTTGCCGTCGAACTCAAGCTCGGCACCACCGCCGGCGTAGCGGCACGACACCGGGACGGGGGCCGTGTCTACCACCCAGCCGACACCGTACGAGCGCTTCAGCGCTATGAGCGAGAGCCTGCGGGCCACCTCCTGCTTGTTCTTGGGGTGTATGTCGGCAGAGTCGCCTATGTCGATGGTCACGGCCATGGCGGTGTTGTCGAGCGACAGGGCGTCGGCCTGCGCCTGGCGCAGAGCCGCCCATCCCGACTCCGGCTGCACGAGGCAGGGCTTGAGGTAGGCCGACAACTGCACGAAATAGAACGGCATGTCGGGCGAGTGGCGCATCTCGCGCCAGTCGGAAATAAGCCTGCGGAACAGCGGGGAATACTGCTCGGCGCGGCCCACGTTGGAACATCCCTGGTACCACAGCACGCCTTTGACGGGCATGGTGACTATGGGGCACACCATGGCATTGTAAAGCACGGTGGGGAACGACGACCCCGAGGGCGAGACGGGCTTGCGGGGCAGCTTGCCGAAATCGGCAAAGACCTCATACTCCCAGCCGCCTGCCAGCGACACGGTGTCGCCACCGCACGACATGGCCACGTCGCGGGCGTCGCCGCAGATGCCGCCCTCGCCCTCATAATCGGTCACGCACACCGTCACGACGGCAGCACCGCCCTTGACCATGCCGCCCGGTATGACGTATGAGCGCCTGACGTTGTAGCCCGAGCCCTGGGCAATCTTGACGCCGTTGAAGTAGGTCACGTCCTCGTCGTCGATGCACCCCAGGCTCAGTGTCACGGGCCGTCCGCTCCAGCCGTCGGGTATGTCTACCACCTTGCGCAAGCGCACCATGCCGTCGAACGACGGCAGCGCGCCAATCTCCCACTGGCCCGGCACGGCCATCACGGGCAAGCCGGTGGCAATGGGTTCCGACAGCGCCGGGGCCCCGTCGGCCAGCACCCGCACGCTGCCCTTGCCTCCGGAAGCCAGGGCCTGGGCCCGCCACTGCATGAGGCGGCTGTTGTATGCACTGTCTATCCGGGCGGCATCAAAGCCGCAACCGGTGAGCAAACCAAGCTCTTCGGCAAAGCCCGGCACCGTCTTCACGCCTTCGAAGCTGGTCCAGGCCTCGGCCGGCGTGCCGCCCCATGTGCAGTCGATCACACCGACATGCACTCCGAGCCTTGCCGCCATTATCCTTGCGAAAAAGTAAGCCACGGCCGAGAAGTCCTCGACGGTGGACGGGCTGCACGTGCGCCAGCCGCCCATCTCGACCCCTACATCCTCCTGCGGGGTGAAAGCCATGGTGTTGCTGATTTGCAACAGCCGCACCGACGAATTTGAGGCGGTGGCTATCTCGCGCTCGTAATCCATCACTTTGCCCCATCCTCCGAGGGGCATCTCCATGTTCGACTGCCCGGAGCACAGCCACACCTCGCCCACGAACACGTCGCGGAGCACCGTGGGCTCACCGTCGCTCAGGCTGACCGTGTATGGGCCGCCGGCCTTGGGCGTGGGCAACTGCAGCGAAAAACGGCCTCCGGCCTGCGTTGCCACGGTGACGGCCTTGCCGCCCCACGATGCCCTTGCGGTTACCGAGGGCCCGTCGGCCCTGCCTTTGATAGTCCAGACACTGTTCTGTTGAACCACCATGCTGTCGGTCACGAAGTGTGGCAATGCCACTTTCGCTTCGGCATAAGTCGACGGGGCCAACAGGCACAAGGCCATCAGCCACATCAACAGAGTTTTTCTCTTCATCGTAATATACATATTTACAGTCTTAAACAGTTATCGATACTGTCCTTAGGTTATTGGGACGGCCAACCGCCGAAACGCTGCCGCCACACGGCCGGCAACGTTACGCTCTCTGATTGGCCACGACAAAGGTATCCATTTATATTCAGTGGCGTGGCAAATAAATCATCAAAAAATAATATTTTTGTACCAACATGCACAAATACACACACATACGGAACAAACAGAGAACCTTGACTCACAGCCAAGGGGTGCATAAAGCGCGAGCCACGGCCCTGTAGTCGGCCGGCCGGGCCCATGGCGCACATGGCCATGAAGGAGCAATGAGGCTCACGCCATGCCGCCCCGGTCGCTGTCGCGGCACTGTTTCTCAAAGTCCTTGGGGCTTATGCCGAACTGCCTGAAGAAAAGTTTGCTGAAATAAGAGGGCGACGACATGCCCACCATATAGCAGATGTCGCTTATAAGGTAGCGCCCGTCTTGTATGAGCCCGGCGGCCTTCTTCAGCTTCACCGTCCTGATAAGCTCAACCGGAGACATGCTGAACACCGACTTGATTTTGCGCAGGAGGCTCGAGTGGCTCATGCAAAGCATGTCGGCCATCAGCTCGACATTAAACTTGTCGTCGCCCATGTTGTCTTCTATTATCTTCACCACCTTGTTCATAAACTCCTCGTCGGCTTTCGTTATGTGCATGCTGTTGACGCCGAAGAAAGGCTTCTTGTAGAACGAGTCGCGCTCGCGCCGACGGTTGTCGAGCAGTGAACCGAGCAGCTGGCGGAGGTACTTGACAGAGAAAGGCTTCTCGACGTAGGCCTCGGCGCCCATCTGCAGCCCCCTTATCTTGCTGTCGAGGTCGTTCTTTGCCGTTATGAACACAACGGGAACGTGCGACATGTTGATGTCGGCCTTGACCGCCCGACACAGCTCGAAACCGTCCATGACGGGCATCATCACGTCGGTCACGACAATGTCGACGTGGGCCTGGGCCAGCTTCTCCAACGCTTCGCGCCCGTTGCGCGCCGTCTCGGCGGTGAACGCCATGCCCACCTGGTCGGCCAGAAACTCCCTCATGCTGTCATTGTCTTCCACAATCAGCACAGTGTAGCCGCCCTGGCTGTCGTTAGCTTGGTTGGAATCGTCATCGAGCAAGTAGCCCGACGTGTCCACAACATGGTTGTTGTTGAGCCTCACGCCCTCCTTGTTCAACGGCACAGTGACGCTGAACACGTTGCCATCCGAATCGTTGTCGGCCAAGACAAGGCTGCCACCGAGCAACGAGGCCAGCGAACTGGACAACGGCAGGCCTATGCCCACGCCGGGCTCCACGCCGTCCGACCTGTCGGCCCTGTAGAAACGCTCGAATATGCGTTGCCTCTCCTCGCCGCTAATCTTGCTGCCGTCGCTCTTCACCGACACGGTGAAACAATGTTCGTCGGCCGTGAGAGCCACGCTTATGGCGCTGCGCGCATACTTCAAGGCGTTGTTGAGCAGGTTGCTCATTATCTTTGTGACAGCCTCGCGGTCGGTAGACGCAACGACCGGCTCGTCGGGCACGCTGCACTGCAGCGTCTTACCCTTAAGCATGATCGACGGCTCAAAGCGGGCAACGGTCTCGCCCAGAAGCACGCAAATGTCAACGTTCTCGTATTTGAACGTAAGCTTGTTGGCATCAATCTTCTGGAAATCGAGCAACTGGCCCGTAAGGTTGAGCAGGCGCTTGGTGTTCTGGCGCGTCACACTGAGGTAGTGGCGAGCCTGCTTGTTGCCTATGCCTATTTCCTCGATTGCCTCGAGCGGGGCGTCGATAAGCGTGAGCGGGGTGCGTATCTCGTGAGCCACCTCGGTGAAAAACCTAACCTTTTTCTCATACAACTCCTTCTCCTTGCTAACGGCAAACAGACGCTGGCGCTCACGCAACTGGCGCTCTTTGTAATAGCAATACCACTTGAACCAAAGGGCAAAGGCCACTACCGCCAGCACAATATATACAAGGTAGGCCCACAACGAGCGCCACCACGGCGGACAGACCACCAGCCCGAGCTCGCGCGTGGCTACCTGCCCGTAACGCTCGGCCTTGACACAAAGACGGTAAACGCCCGGCGGCAGGTTGGCAAACGACACATGGTTGTCTGCCATGTGAATCCACTCGGTGTTTACCGGCTCCAGTTTGTAGCTGTAGACATCGCCACCTGTCACTCCGAAAGATGGTGCCACGACATTGAGCGAAAACGTAGACATGCCGTAGGGCAGCCTCAACTTGTCGGCAAACATGATGTTGCCGTCAAGCGGCGAGCCATCCGTGCTTGCCGTAACTTCCCTGTTGTATATGCACAACCGGGTGAAGTAGACGGCAGGCATGGCCTCGCGCCTGTCGTCAATGTCGGGGTTGAAGGCCACCACTCCGCCTATGCCGCCAAAGTAAAACGTCCCGTCGTTGGCCCTGATTGCCGCATTGTAGTTGAACTGATTGTGCGGCAAGCCGTCTCTCACGGTAAAAACCCTGACCGAGTTTTTCTGCGGATTGAACCTCACAAGCCCCTTGTTGGTGCCAAACCACAGGTTCCCCCTGCCGTCGTCGAGCATGTTGTATGCCACGTCGTCGGGCAAACCCTCGGCCGTGCCGTAAGGAGTGAAGTCGTCGCTGACGCTATTGTAACGGCAAATCCCGCCGCGGTCGGTCGACACCCACACGTCGCCGCGGCTGTCTTCCATGAACGAACTGATGCTGTTTGAGCGCAACCCGTTTTCCGAAGTGCCGTCGGCGATATACCTCTTGAATCTTCCCGTCGACGGCGTATACCGCCAGATACCGTTGCCCATGGTGCCTATCCACACCGTGCCGCGATGGTCTTCGAAGAGCGAAAA
Organism: Marseilla massiliensis; assembly: GCF_023336985.1. Taxonomy (NCBI): domain Bacteria; kingdom Pseudomonadati; phylum Bacteroidota; class Bacteroidia; order Bacteroidales; family Prevotellaceae; genus Marseilla; species Marseilla massiliensis. The sequence goes on from NZ_JAMBLP010000006.1 coordinate 32,071, forward strand.
TATCCAGTCGTAGCCCGTCTCGTTGATACGGACAAACGACGGCTTGCCCTCGTCACGGCGGTAAAGCGCATATCCCAACCCCACCCACTCGTTGCCGCGACTGTCTTTCAGGTAGGAATAAACACTATTGTCGGCTTCATGCATGCTCAAAGCCGGCATGGGGTGGCCTTGACTGTCTATCATGACAAGTCCGACACGCGGAAATCCCGTCTGCACCAACCCGTTGAAGCGGCTCAGGAAGAGCGTCGATTCGCCATGCCAACGGCCCTGACCGAGTGGCGTGGCACGCCCGGTGGAAGGGTCAAGCACGAATATACCATCGTCTTCGGTACCAACCCAGATGCTGTTGTCGCCGGCCTGGACAAGCCCGCTGACCACCCTGCCGGTGATGCCCGACCACTTTCCGTAAACGCTAAACTTGAATTTGTTGCGAGAAACGTAGTTGGCTCCGCCGTAAGACGTGCCTATCCATGCATCGCCTTTGCCGCTCTCATACATGCAACAGATGATGTTGTCTGACAGACTGAACGGGTTCTGGCTGTCGGCAAGCAACAGTCTGTCTGTGTGCGCCGCCTTGTTGAGTATGTAAAGCCCATGGCTCGAACCCACCCAAATCTCGTCGTCAAAGCAAAGGAAGCACCGAAGGTAGATGCGGCCCTCGCCAGAAAAGGGAATGCGCTCGAACATGTTGCGCTCCTGGCTGTAGCGGAAAAGCCTGCCGTCTGTGGCCGCCAAGACCATCGAGCCGTCGCTGTCTTCCTTCAACGCGGCCAGCCTGACGCCATCGAGCTGGTTGCCTGCAGCGTCGACGACACGACGGAAGGTGCCCGAACGGGCGTCGTAACGCCACAGCCCCGCCCCGGCCGTTGCCACCCACACCTCTCCGTCGCTGCTTACGCACAGCTCCGAAGGCACGTTTTCCTTCATCTTGCCCTGCCTAAGGGTTATCGGGAAATATTCAACTCGACCGCCGTGATAGCGGAAAACGCCGAGGTCGGGCAGCAACACCCACACATTGCCCTTGCCGTCGCCGTCAATAGCCTGCACCCAATTGTCGGCATAGATGCCTGTCTTGGCGTCTTTCACGCCAACAAAGCCGAAGCGGTCCGACCTCGGGTCGTAGATGTAGACCCCGCGGTCGGTGCCCACCCACAGCCGCCTGTGCTCATCTTCATACAGCGCCGCTATGTTGTTGTTGCCTTGCTTTGCCTCATAGTCAAAACAGTTGAGCCGCCTCATGTCGATGCCGTCGTACCTGTGAAGGCCGTTCTTCGTGCCGAGCCACACAAAGCCGTAGCTGTCTTCAACGATGCACTTGACGTTGCTCGACGACAAACCTAAGCTATTGTCGATGTGCTTAAACGAATAATTGCCGCCACCATGCGCATGCATGTACGGCAGCAGCACAGCCATTGCAACCACGGCCAACCTCACCAGCATTTCATTCATGACGGAAACAGTTTCACATTGCTGTTTTTCGGGGCTTTACATCCCGACATAAAACTTACTTGCCACAGCGCCGCCTGAAGCCAGGCACACCTTGGCCACATACACGCCGCGGCCGAGCGATTGCGCCAGGACAACGCGGCCGACCCCTTGCCCAAACCGTCCCTCGCCACGCAATGCGCCTTCTGCATCATAGACTGACACCGAGGCCACAGCCCCGGGAGCCTCGACAAGGAGGCTCCCGCTGCTGTAGCTTACATTCACGTTATCAACAGTGGTGCCTGCGCCCCGCTGCATTGCAGAATAGTCTTTGCTCTTTTCCAACTTATACACACATACGTCTGCTGCCGGAACACTTACCATGAAACCGTCGGCAGACATGTCTACGGCACTGCCCGTCCACAACTCACGTATGCACTTGACGTCTTTCGCCGACAGACCGAGTCGGTCGAAGCGGGCCCGCTTGCCAAAGCCGGCCTCCCGGTCGTAGTTGAACACCACATAATATAATGCGTCTTCGGTGTCGAGCGCAAACTCACGGTCGACGCTGTAGTTGTATTTGCCGTACCGGGTGAACCGGGCCTCGGTCATGCCGCCTTCAATCGGGCGGAACGAACGGCCCAGGCGGGCCACAGCATTGATGTCGGCGTTGGTAGCTATGCGCATGGCAAGGTCGCGCTCGGCCTGCTTGCCAATGTAAGAACCGGCAAGACTGTAGTTGTCGCCAAGCAGCACGGTGCCCGTGATAGCCCCGCATGTGTACCTTATGCGGGCCTCGCCGTCGGTTGCGGCGCGTGACAGCACCAGGTGGTCGGGGTCGTTGTATTGATAGACACGGTCGAGCCACCATCCCAGCTCAATGCTGTTGAGACTGTACATGCTGTTGTCAAGCTCTCCCCAACTGTCGCACGAGATGCGCCGCGCGTGGCCTTTGGCTGGAAAGACCGGCGCTATCGACAGGTCGATGAACATCCCGTCGGCCATCTGTATTATCCTGTCCATGCCATAGGTATAGGCCTGCATGCCTGTGGTCACGGCCTTGTCATAATAGCTGTCGGCCTCGAGTGTGCCATTGTTTATGAAGTCGAGCTTGATGTATTTGAACCCGTGCTTCTTGAACTTCGCAAACCGTTGCCTGTTGTACTCGATGGTTCCGGGATGCGTGGGGTCGAGGGCTATCGACGCGATGCGGCGCAGTTGCCCGTTGGCCCTCAGCGAAATGTCGGCCCATGTCCACGGGCTTCCGTCGTAAGGACGGTAAGCCTCCGCATCGGCCTCGCTGCCCCAGTATGAGAATGGTGTGTGGTAAATGCCCGGGATTTGCCCGTTTGCCCTGCAGTGCTCAACAAAACGGTCGAGCTGCTCGTCGGTGAAATTATCCCAGAACGAGTCAAGCACCATATAGCAAACGCCGTTCTCATTGCAGAACCCAGCAGGCTCGAGTTGCCCGCTGAAGAAGTCTGACACATTCACCGCGCCCTCATAATTGACATGCTCGGCCATTCCGCCCCAACTCTGCCACGCAAAGACGGTGCCTCCCGACCACGGTAGCTTGGGGCAGAGCCTTTCGGTTGCCTCGCCCAAAGCCTCAAGACCGTTGCGCCAGTCGTCGTAGAATCCAAGGAAGAACCGGGGCGAGCGCACCCTCTTCCCTGTTATGCAGCCATGCCTTGCGAGCGAGGAGCGTCCCTCCCAGACGTCGTTTGTGCGCACGCCCACCACTCCGGCGGCCACCGTAAGGTTGCGCAGGCGGTTACGCCCGGCGGGAGTTGCGGTGATGCCGCTTTTCCAGTTGTCGTGCTCGATGGAGCCTACCACCAGTCCGCGGCGGCTCGCCACGTCATAGAAAGCCGACACCTCGCACGATGTGTTCTGCACCCCCATGCTCCAAGGCTGTGCCGAATAGCCCACCCAGTTGTCATTGTCGTGCGGCATGTCGTACACAACGTTCTGCCCATCGGCGGGCAGGAAGGCTACGGAGGTGGTGGTAACGATGGGTGCTATGTAGTTTGTGGTGGCCGAATTGCCGGCCGCCACCAGTACAGCCTCAACGAGCACATAATCCAGCCCGGGGTAAACATAGACCGAATGCTCTATGTTGTCTTTGCCCGCAAGCCCAGAGTAAGTATATGTATACTTAGCTCCGGCACCAAATTCGTCGGCCACCTGTGTCTTCGACAGGGCCACCTTGGGGTAGTCTTTCGACAGCAGCACGTTGCCCGAGGCATCGTGCACCTCGACATAGGCGCCCCTGACGAGTTGCTGTCCGGCCCGGACATAAGTCACGGTATGCGCCGCCTCGTCAAAAACCACCTGCCAGTCGCCGGCGGCAATGTCGTGCCCGGCGGAAGCCCCGTGCGGCATCAGCAGCGCCAAAGCCGCCGAGGCTATCACTTTCTTGTATGCAATAAAACCCTTCTTCATTTGATATATTATATAATGATGTAAAAACGAACCCGCAGCGATGCAGACGAGTGAGATCGCCATGGCGCCAACACCATGGCGGCGACCATGGCTGAGCCCATTGATACGGCTGCCGCCAAACGACATCGCCCACCGCCACGGGCCGGCCCAGCAGCCATGGCCTGCGTGCCCCAAGCCCTACGGGGCATCGCAGGCGGCTGCCGAAGCCTACCGATAACCTTCGTTCTGGTCGCCGACCGACATGTCGTCGTTCTGGTTTATTTCCGTCAGAGGTATGGGCCACAGAACGTTATAGGCCCTTATCGTGCCCGAGCGCTTGGCCCACTTGTTGCGGGCTGAGACGTAATCGAGGAAACGGCCCGTGCGTATCAGGTCGAACTTGCGCCACCGCTCGCCGAAAAGCTCACGCACACGCTCGGTGAGCACCTGCGTGCGGAACTCGTCTTTCGACATCGACTCGCTCCATGCCTTGTCGGCGGGCAGGCTGCCTTCCCAAGCCCTGCGCCTTACGTCGTTGACCTGCCTGACAGCCCCGGGGGTGTCGCCTGTCTCATTGAGGCACTCGGCGTACAGCAGCTTGGCGTTGGCCAGACGCAAAAACGGCATGTTCTTGCCCGAATACCACATGTTGTTGAGCCCCAGCCCGGAATGCGTGTCGGTGCGGAAGTCTTCGTATTTCTTTATGTGTGGCAGCAATTCGTCGTGGTCGTCGCCCAGCTCTTCCCACGTTATGTTGTCGAGAGTGGGCGTCACGCCGTAATAAGTGAAGTCATACCTGATGGACTCATCGCGGCGAATGTCGCCGTCTTCCCATATACCTCCGTCGGCAATGTCGCTGTAAGCCCACTGAGTTGGCACGGCGTGGTCGTAGCCGCTCATGTAGCATCCGTCGCCGAAATACGACTGCACGGCCCTCGACCCTATCTGGAACTGCACCATGTTGTTGTCGGGCCACACGCAGCTGAACTGCCACTCCATTATCGACTCAGCCGTGTTCGACTTGCTGTAGTCCCAAAGGTCGTAATAATCCACGAGCCTGAACGGCCCGTCTACCACCGTCTTGAGCGCTGCGGCTGCCTTGCCGAAATCGCGCAGGCCCGTCTCCTCGGGTGCCGACATGTAGGCATAGCCCAGCAACATCTGCGCGGCATAAGAGGTGGCCCTGCCGGGCACGTTTTGAGTAGGGCAGTAAATGGCGGCCTCCTTGAGGTCGTTGATGATGAATGCCCACACGTCTGCCAGCGGTTGCCGGCCGTAGCCCAGCTGGTCCTGGCGCCCTATGTCGATGATGGGAATGCGCCCGTAGAGCATGGCAAGCTCCATCATGAGCCCGCCCCTGATGAAGCAGGCCTCGCCATACAGGCTTGCCTTCTTGGTGCCGGGCGCGAGGTTGCCCCCGCCTATGGCGTTGATTATCTTTGCCGCCTCGCCCACGGTGGGCCAGCGCTTTTCCCACTGCTCTACCACAAACGAGAGCTCAGATGTCAGAAGGGCGTCGTACTTGTCGAGTGAACCCCGCCTTCCGCCGTCTTCCTTGAGTGCCTGGAGAGCCCCCGACTGTATTTCGTCGGTGCCGACCATCTGTTCCCACAGGTAGCGGTCGGTGAAAAGCGACCTCCAGTTTTTGTAGAGAGTCTGCATGTTCGACTCGATGTATGTCGTGTCCGAGTATATCTTGTCCTCGGGCAGGGCTGTCTTGGGAGCCTCGTCGAGGAAGTCGCTGCACGACGGCATGGCCATTGCCGCCAAGGCAACCATGCCTATTGCTATGATGTTTTTCTTCATTGCTGCTTTAAAATTTGTTGTTTTGAAATCAAAAACCTATGTTAAGCCCTAGTGTATACGAGCGTGAGGGTGGATAGTTGTAGTCGCCCAGCTCGGGGTCGAATCCCTTGTAGCCCGTTATGGTAAACAGGTTGCTCGCCGTGAGATATACCCTCATCGACTTTGCGTGCAGGCTCGAGAGCCACTCTTGGGGCAGGTTGTAGGCCAGCGTCATCGTGGCCAGCCTCAGGTACGACGAGCTCTGAATGTATCGGTCGGTCTCCCACGCCCCAAACCTGTTGTATCCTTCGGTGTTGGCCATAACCCTGGGGAAGTAGGCCCCTGTGTTCTTCTCTGTCCAGTGGTCGGTCAGGTCGGCCGAGGCATAGCTCAATCCCACCGAGCTGACCAGGCTTTCGTAATAGTTGCTTATGCGGTGGCCTCCGAGCGAATAGTTGAACACGGCGTTGAATGTGAGTCCCTTCCACGTAATGTCGGTCGAGAAACCTCCGTAGACCTTCGGGTCGGTGTTGCCATACACATAGCGGTCGTGGCTGTCGATAACCCCGTCGGGAGTTCCGTCGGGCCCCGAGATGTCGAGTACGAACAGGTCGCCCGGGCCAACTGTGCGCCCGTTGAAGTCGATGTTCTCCCACAGTTCGCGGTTGCTCTCATTGGCTATGCCCCCGCTCTTGTAGGTATAGATGTTGCTCAGCGACTCGCCAATGAATATGTTGCCCAGCCTGTCGGTGCCGTTTAGAATCTCGCTGACACCGCCATACAGCCTTGTCACCTTGTTGCGGTCGTGCGACAGGTTGGCATTGACGTTCCACTCGAAGTCCTTGGTGCGCACGGGCGTTGCGCTGACGGTCAGCTCCACCCCGTTGTTCTCAAGCTCGCCGATGTTCTCCACGGTGTAAGTGTAGCCCGACGTCTTCGATAGCGAATGGCTCATCAGCAGGTTTGAGTTGCGTATGAAGAAGGCGTCGAGCGTCACGTTGAGCCTGCCATCGAAGAAGCCCAGGTCGAGCCCGATGTTGGTCTGCTTCTGTTTTTCCCACGTCAGGCCCGGCGTGCCCCTGCGCCCGTCGGTTCCGTAGAATGCCTTGCCGTTGGATGCCTGGGGCGTATAGAGCGTCACATACATGTAGTTGCTTATGTCCTGGTTGCCCACCACGCCGTAGCCTCCGCGCAGCTTGAGCTTTGTGACATATTTCTGCTCGGGGAAGAAGCTCTCGTTGGTCACGTCCCATGCCAGCGAGAACGACGGCATGAAGCCCCAGCGCTTGCCCTCGGCGAATTTCGACGAGCCGTCGTAGCGGCCTGTCAGCGTAAGGTAATAGCGGTAATTCCAGTTATAGTTGACGCGGCCTACGTAGGAAAGCAGCGACGAGTTCTGCAGGTCCGACCATATCTCGCGGTTCTCCAGGTCGGCAGCGCTGCCCAGCACGTTCCATCCCAGGTCGTTGCTGGCAAAGCGCTTGCCGCCGGCCTTGACCACATTGTAGACATAGCGCGAGGCCGACGTGCCCACGAAGGCGTTGATGTTGTGCGCGTCGCCCACCTTGGTGTCGTAGCTCACGGTGTTGTCCCACTGCCACTGCGTAGAGCCGAAGCGTTGCTGCGTGGCATAGGCGTCGCCGCTCTTGTGGCGTATGGCCTCCTGTATGCCCGACGGCACAAACTGGTTCCAGCTCTGCTCCGAGCGGTCGACGGCAAACGTCGACCGTATGTTCAGCCCCTTGATGGGGTTGATGTTCACATAGTTGGCCGACGTGAAGTGGTAGCGGGCGCGCTCCGTTTTCACCTCCATCGAATTGAACGGGTTGAAATAGTTGTTGTTTTCCTCAGAGCGCACGCGCCAGTAGAGCGTGAGATAGCGCTCCTCGTGGCGTGTGGCATCGTCGCGGTAGGGGGCGTAGTCTACCAGTGGGTTCGACCTGTCGAGGGCTTTGTTGTAGACATCGCCCGACGGCATGGCGTCGTGAATGTATGTGTATGCGGTGTTGGTGCCCACTTTAAGCCACGGCTTTATGTCGGCCTCGGCGTTGACGCGGCCGTAATACTTGTCTTGCTCTGTGCCCTTCACAATGCCGTCGAGCCCGCTGTAGCCCAGGCTCAGGTAAAGGCTGCTGTTGTCGCCACCCTTCGAGAAGCTCACGCTGTGGCTGTGCTCCACGCCGGTCTTGGTCACCTGCTTGAGCCAGTCGTAGGTGTTGCCGCTGCGGTAGCCGGCAAACTCCTCGTCGGAGAACACCGTGTTGGAGCCCATTATCACGTCGTTCCAGTAAGCCTGGCGCTCGGCCTCGGTGGCCTTCGGGTTGTTGTAGGCAAAGCCGTTGGCAAAAGCCTCGGCCCGCAAGTCAAACGTCTGCTGCGCATCCATGGTCTTCGGGCGGTGCCCCATCTTCGAAAAGCTCACCCATCCGTCGTAGTTCACCTGCCCTTCGCCCTTGCGTCCCTTCTTGGTGGTGATGACCACAACGCCGTTGGCGCCCCTCGAGCCATACAGGGCCGTGGCCGATGCGTCTTTGAGCACCTCTATTGAAGCCACGTCGTTGACGTTGATTGAGTTGTAGAACCCAAACGAGTTGTCCATCACCAAGCCGTCGACGACGTATATCGGCGACGAGCCGGAGTTGATGGTGTTGGTGCCTCGTATCTTTATCTGCGAGTCGTCGCCCGGCGTGACGCCCTTGGTTATGTTGACGCCGGCAACGCGCCCCTGCAGCGCCTCGTTGACGCTGGTGACGGGTTTCTGCGTGAGCACGTCGGCATCTACGTGCGACACGGCGCCCGTGAGGTCGCTCTTCTTCATGAGCACGCCCACCACCACAACGCCGTCGAGCTTGTTTGCGTTGTCTGCCAGCACAATCCTGACGCGGCCCGAGGCCGGCACCACCACCTCGCGCGTCTGGAAGCCGAGGTATGACACCACCAGCGTCTGACCGGGAGACACGCTCAGCGTGAAGTTTCCATTCAAATCGGTGGGAGCCCCGGCCTGGCTGCCCTTCACCTTTACCGACGCCCCGGCCAACGGCTCGGAGTTTTCGTCAACCACTTGTCCTGTCACCGTCGATTGTGCAGACGCTTGCTGCACACCCGAGAGCGCCATGAACAACAATGCAAAAAGTTTAATTCTCATGCTAAAATCAATGTTTGTAAGTTTTTAATTATTGGTTCTCATTTGCTTTCTATGCCCGCCAACAGGCCTGCGGCAGCTTGCACAGCAGCCACGACGGCCCATGGGGCATGCCATGATGCGTAGCGCATCTACATCAGACTGATTTTATGATTTAGGCTAAATCTTTATAGTTGGATGCCTTAATGGGGCGGGGCGCGCTCGGCAGCGGGCTGACAGCAACCGCGCCGTGCCGCCGACCCATGCCGGCGGGCGGCGGGCAAACGGGCTTGCCCTGTGCCCCTGTGCGGCTATCCGTGTGCAAAAATAAGCCAAACAAGCCGGGCACGATGATACAAAAACGCCAAAAACTATAATTATTGAGGCTAAAGAGGCACCGAATGAGGCAAAAGCCATAAATGATGCATTTCTTGATGATTATCTGCCCATGGCCCGGCGGCGCCACAGCACGGCCACGGCCGCCACGCACCAAATGACGTTGCCGGCCTCATACCGACGGGGACGGGGCGGCTGGAATGCAAAGACTTATGCCGGCTTGGGCGGGGCGCCATAACCTCCTGGCAGCGAGGATGTTGCAAAAGGGGCCGTATTGAGCTCCGAAACGGGCCGCAATAGACTACGGAAAAGGCCGTTTTGCATTGCAAAACGGCCTTTTCCGGCAAGCCGGGCGGCGCGGGCCAACACATCATATAACGATTTTTCTGCCACGTCATGCCCCCTGGGCCATTGCCACGGCAATTAGGTTACCGCCCAGGCTTGCTACCGCCACAGCCCGATGCTCAGCGGCCTATGTCGACATTGGTGCAGCGGTCGGTGGCCACGAGCGAGTCGAGGCTCTGACTGCAGGGCCCGTATATGCTGTTGCCACGGAAGCTCAGGCCGTCGGTAGCCCTGGCGCCTACGGCCAGTCCGCCAGCCATGACAAAGGTGTTGCCCTCGATGCGTATATTGCGGTGGACGGGACCGGCATGGCGGTCAACCTCGGGCGCTACCGAAATGACCGGCGAGCCACACTCTACAAACACGTTGCCCGTCACCGTCACGTCGGCCACAGGCCCCGACTCATACCACCCCCGGGCGTCGTCGGCCATGAGCACCGCGCTCATGGGCAGGCGATAAAACAGGTTGTCGGCAATTACCACCTTGCGGCGCGTGGTCACCAGTATGCCCCGCGTGGGGGTCCGGGCAAAATAATTGCCGCGAATCTCAACCTCGGGCGTCCACGTAACGTTTTCCACCGCCACACCGTCGGCCGACAAGACCTGTTCGGAGACAGGACGGTCGAGCGACAGCACCACCTCGTAGTCGCCGGCACGCTGCGCTCCCACCACCCGTGCACGCTGCAGGGGCAGCAGCGAGTGGACATCGACAAAGTCTATCTCGTCGCCCTCGGCAAACGCGTCGAAACCATACGACTGGCCGTGCATGAACCGCAGGCGCACGCGCCCGCCGCCCATGAAGCCTACTACCTTGAGGTGGGTGCCGTGGATATTGATGGGGTCGTCTTGCGCCCCAACAAACCGGGAGTCGGTTATCGTCACCTTGCCGCGGCAACCCGACATCTGGACAAAGTCGGCAAAGCCGGCGCAGGTGCGGCCCGAACCGCGCCCGGGCTCACAGTTCAGCCGCCTGTAGGTGAGGTTTTCTGAATACTGCCCCACTATGCCGAAGTTGCCCAAGAAGTGCAGCTGCAGGTTGTCGAGCACCACGTTGCGGCTACGGCGTATCAGTCCGCACACCTCGTTGCGTATGGCATGGCGCATCTGGAACACATGGCCGGCCCTTGCCCACACGCTGTCGCGGTAGCTGAGCCTTACAACCCCGCCCGCCAGCTGCCTCGCGCCGACAAGCCCCTCGAGCGGCGACGGGCATCGCTCGGTGACGTTCCGCCGGGGATAATACACCTGGGCTACGCCGCCGTCGAACCGCCAGCCCTCGCCGACCCACGCCAGCCGCCCGCCCGAAAGATTGAAGCGGGAGTCGGCCGCCGGGCGGACGTCCATCCACCGGGGGCCCGCAGCCACCACGGTCATCTCGGCAACGGTGGGGTCGGCGGCCTTCAGCGAGAAGTTCTTAAGCACAATGCTGTCGCACTCGTCGACCACAATGAACGACATCTCGCCATGTGTCACGAAGCATGCGCCGCCCCCGTCGACAGTCACATTGCTTAGCCCGCGCAGCCAAAGGCCTATGTGCTTGGTGGCATCGGGGCATTCTTCGGCCGAAGCCGTGTTCGACACATGATACTCGTGCGCCGAGGCTGTGTTGCGGTAAAGGTGGTAGTTGCCGGCCTCAAGCCGTATTACCACCGGCGCCCCCTTGCATGCCGACGCCTTGGCTATGGCCCGGCGCAACACGGGGGTGGCATCGCCGGCGGGCACCGGCACAAAAATCTCGGCCGGCACTGCCGCCCATGAGGCTACCACGGTCCACTGGCAACAGCACGCAATGGCCAACGCTCTTGATCTGAATGTCATGGTTTGTATGTTCATATTCGAAAAAACTGTCTACTGCAACAGGCCCGGGCCGGCTGCTCACGGCAGTGGCTGCAAAGCCCGGCGGCCGCACGGCCCTCGCTTCACGTGAGGCCCTTGGCCATGGCGGGGGCGACACGGCGGGGCGGGGGCCATTACCGCACATTATTATATATATGGATATTCAGGTGCAAAGTTACCACAATCATGTGTTACCGTGCCCCGGATGCGTTTCCAAAAAATGTAACATTTATGCCGAAATGGCCCGTGAGGCAGCAGCAAATGCCACGGCAAGCCCAAGGCATGGACAAAAGTGGCGAGGCCAACGATAACTACTTGCCGCCATATAGTGCCGCCGACACACAGCAATACCGGCCGGACGGCACAAAAACAGTTAAAATAAATTAAGCCGGAGTCACACTTACGGTTTTTATGTGTCATATCAATAACTTTGCACAACAATATTGCGCACCCGTCAACATTGAGGCATGAGGGCGCCGGGCACGCATGCATTGCCTTACGGAAAGACCGGCACACAGGCGGCGGCAGAGCCACATGGCCACCGACGGGAGCCGGCACCACTCGGCGGAATGCAACAAACTATAAACTAAACAACAAGACGAATCGATGAGAAAGCACCTACTAAGCACATTGGCGCTGGCGGCAGCAATGGCCTGCACAACGGCTGCCGCAGCACAAGACGCCGCTGCCGACAGCGGCAGTTTCCAACGGATAGAAAACGACCGCTTCTGGACTGCGGCCGACAACGTGCCTATTTACAGCCAGGGCGGAGGCATCTTCCGCTTCAACGACCCAAAGACGGGACAGCAGCGATACTACTGGTACGGGGTGAGATACGAGGAGGCTGAACGCTACCGCAACGACCCCAGCGTCACGCAGACAGGCGTCACGTTCCAATCGGTGACCTGCTACAGCTCGACCGACCTTGTGAACTGGCGCTTTGAGGGCGATGTGCTCGACCGCGACGAACTGCGCGAGAACGTAGGCAACCGCTCGACATGGGTTGGCCGCATGGGAGTGGCCTACCTGAAAGACATCGGCAAGTATGCCATGTTCATACAGCACGCCGCCATGTCGTCGGAGAGCGCCGTGCTGATAGCCCTGTCCGACACTCCCACGGGGCGGTTCAAGTGGCACCGGTGGATAAGCATGTACGACATGATAGGCACTCACAACACGGGCGACCAGACGGTTTTCACCGACGAAGACACTGGCAAGTCGTACCTTATATATTCTTACGGGCGCGGGCGAAGCCGCATCTACGTGTCTGAGATAGGCGTGCGCGGCGGTATGGTTGGCCTGCTCGACTGCCACCAGGTGTACCGGGGGGCAGGGCGCGAGGGCAACTGCATGTTCAAGTTCAGGGGCAAGTATTACATGTGCGCGTCCGACCTGTACGGCTGGGACTCGTCGCACGCCTATTATCTCGTTGCCGACGACATCTACGGCCCGTACGTACCGAAAGACAGCATGGAGGTGATGGACGGCTGCATGACCGACTATGCCCACGTGACACAGACGGGATTCTTCGTCACCGTGCGCGGAACGAAGCAGGAAACGGTGGTGTACTGCGGCGACAGGTGGGCCGACTTTGCCGGCAACGGGCTCGGCTACAACCAGTGGTGCCCGCTGTCGTTCAACGGCGACAGGCCGTTCTTCAACTCGCTGAGCGCATGGGAACTCAACGCTACGACGGGCGAATGGCGGGTGGCCAAGGGCAACAACTATGTGCTCAACGGCAGCTTCGAGGCCGACAGACGGTCGATACCCAACCCCGTGAAGCCGAGGCAGGAGTTCCTGAGAGGATGGAAGACGGAGTTCATCAAGGGCAACAAGGTGACCATCGGCAACCCCGACTCGCTGACACTCAACTATTTCAACACGCGCGACGACCGTCTACACGTTGTCGGCGAGAAGAGTCTCAACATCACAGACGTGGTAGACTTCGAGCGAAGGGTGAGCCAACAGATCACTGCCATGCCCTATGTCGACCTGCCCGACGGCACCTACTCGCTCACGGCAAAGGTGTGCTACGGCGGCGACTTCGACCGCCTGGTGATGTACGCCGAGAGCGGTGCCGGCCGCGAAGCACGCAACCTGAACCGCGGCAAGCAGGGCAGATGGCAGCAGATGAGGATAAAGGAAGTGAAGGTTAGCGGCGGACGGGTGGCCGTGGGCTTCCATGCCAAAGGCAAGGCCGGCGCATACTGCCGCATCGACGACGTGGCGCTGACAAGGATAAAGTGAGCGCAGGCATGGCGTGAAACGCAAGGCAAAAACGCCGGGAGCACCGCAACAATGGCTGCTCCCGGCGTTAGCCTGCCAAAAAACATCCATTTTGGCTTGCACAACGCAGAAAAAACATTATCTTTGCAACCGCCGGAAAAAGGACGGCAAGCACTCAACAACTTAGCAAACATAATCGCACATAAATATGATACAATCAATGACAGGCTATGGCAAGGCTGTCGTAACCTACGGAGAAAAGAAAATAAACGTCGAGATAAAGTCGCTAAACAGCAAGGCTCTCGACCTGTCAACACGCATAGCACCGCTATATCGCGAGAAGGAAATGGAGATGCGGCAGCTCGTTGCCAAGACCTTGGAACGCGGAAAGGTTGACTTCAGCATATGGATCGAAAAGGAAGCCGGCGCCGACGCCACCCCTGTCAACTGCGCAATCGTTGAAAACTATTACCGACAGATAAAAGACCTGGCAGCAAAGACGGGCATACCAGAGCCACAAGACTGGTTTGCCACGCTGCTGCGCATGCCCGACGTGCTCACGAAGACAGAGCAGGAAACGCTCAGCGAAGACGAATGGCAAGCCGTGCGCGTGGCCATCGACGACGCCTTGTGCCGCCTGACGGAGTTCCGCCAGCAGGAGGGCGTGGCGCTGCAACGCAAGTTTACGGAGAAGATTGACAACATATCGGCCTTGCTGGCGGAGATTGAGACATACGAGAAGCAGCGGGTAGAGAAGATAAGGTCGCGCATAGTGGAAGGCCTGAAGTCGATACCCGAGGTGGACTACGACAAGAACAGGCTTGAGCAAGAGCTCATCTACTACATCGAGAAGCTCGACATCAGTGAGGAGAAACAGCGTCTGGCCAACCACCTGAAGTACTTCCGCGAGACCATGGAAGACGGTCACGGGCAGGGAAAGAAGCTCGGCTTCATCGCACAAGAGATGGGGCGCGAGATAAACACAACGGGGTCGAAGAGCAACAACGCCGAGATGCAGAACCTGGTGGTAAAGATGAAGGACGAGCTGGAGCAGATAAAGGAGCAAGTGCTCAACGTGCTCTGACCGCCGACGCGCCCCGCCAAGGCAACCGTTAAACGGCAGCCGTGGTGCAGCCACATCCCAAACGCAATAAACAATCAACCAAACCAATGACAATGAAAGGCAAACTCATCATATTCTCAGCGCCAAGCGGAACAGGCAAGAGCACCATAATAAACTGGCTCATGGCCCACAAGGAGCTCCGCCTGGCCTTTTCCATATCGTGCACAAGCCGCCCGCCACGTGGCAACGAGCGCAACGGCGTGGAGTATTTCTTCCTCTCTCCCGACGAGTTCAGGCAGCGGATAGCCGCCGACGAATTCCTTGAATACGAAGAAGTCTACCAAGACCGCTTCTACGGAACGCTCAAGTCGCAGGTAGACAGCCAGCTCGCCGGCGGCGACAACGTTGTGTTCGACGTCGACGTGAAAGGCGGCTGCAACATCAAACGGCACTATGGCGACGAAGCGATGAGCATATTCATACAGCCGCCGTCGGTCGACGAGCTGCGCCGACGGCTGGAAAGCCGCGGCACCGACGCCCCCGAGGTAATATCGCAAAGGCTGGCCCGCGCCGAGTTTGAGCTGGGCTTTGCCAAAGAGTTTGACCGCGTGGTGGTCAACGACGACCTTGGCAAGGCCGAAAAAGAAGTGCTCGAGATTGTCAGCGCCTTCGTAAGCAAAGGCTGAAGCAGCCAACACCAGCAAGCCCCCACAGCACCAATGAACCAGGAAACCATCACGACAGCACGGCAGATAGGCTTCTTCGGAGGTTCGTTCAACCCCATACACAACGGCCACATTGCCCTGGCCCGCAGCCTGCTCGAGGCCGCCGGGCTCGACGAGGTGTGGTTTGTGGTGTCGCCGCAAAACCCTTTCAAGCAGAACTCCGACCTGCTTGACGATGCCGCAAGGATGGCAATGGTGACCGCGGCGCTCGAAGGCGAGCCACGGCTGAAGCCTTGCGGCGTTGAGCTTACCATGCCACGGCCGTCGTACACATGGCACACGCTGTGCCGATTGCGCAGCGAGCATCCCGGCTTGCAGTTCACGCTGCTCATCGGCGGCGACAATTGGGAGCGCTTCGACCGCTGGTACCACAGCGCCGACATACTGGCCACATGCCGCATAGTGGTCTATCCACGGCGCGCGCAGGGCTGCGGCGGCCCCATCGACGCGGGCTCGCTGCCCGGCGGGGTGACAATGGCCGACACACCGCTGATAGACATCAGCAGCACAGAAGTGAGGCGACGGGTGGCCGAGGGCTTGCCCATCGACACCCTGGTGCCGCCCGCCGTGGCCGCAATGATAAGCAAGCAGGGGTGGTATGCGGCCAACGCCAACGCCTGCCGGGGCAACCGCAGCTGAGCCGGGCAGCCAGCATGGCCGGCCCATCGGCCAGCAACAAGCCTTCCGCCTATGCCGCATGGCAGGCCGCCACCCGCCATGCACCACCCAGGCAAACGCATTTCTCCACCCAGACAAACATTTTTCGCCACCGTGGCGGCCGCCATGCGCCACCACAACCCCCAAAGAACAGCCTTTCAGCGAATAATCCGCCGCCAACCATTGGTATTCGGATTAAAAGATGTAATTTTGCACCAAACTTGCTAAACAGATGAAATACGTCAGTCTGATAGGCCGACTTCTCGGTTACTTCTTTTACCCTATAAAGAAGAGCCCGGCTTTCTTTGTGTTCATGTTCGTGCTGTGCTATGTATGCAACAGGCTCGGAACGCCCACTTTCTCGGAGCTTGGCATATTCGAACTGTTTGCCGACCTGTACATACTCTGCGTGGCCCTGTCGTTCATCCCGTGGAAAGTGAGACGATGGATCAAGGGCGCCGTATACGTGGTGATGTACACCACATCGATCGTCGACATGTATTGCACGGTAAAGTTTGGCTCAACCTTCACCCCCACCATGCTGCTGCTGATGGAAGAGACCACCGGAAGCGAGGCCTCGGAGTTCCTCAAGTCGTATGTCGACCTGAGCCTCCTGAAGACCGACCTCGGCTGGGTGATGCTGATATTGGCCGTGCATCTGCTCTACAACGTGTTCATGTCGATGGCCAGGCGCAGGCACATACGTCTCGACATCGACATGAAGCTCATCCACCGGCTGTCGGCCGTGGTGCTGCCCGCCATGGGACTGGCCACCATCTACATGCTCGAGCAAGGCATAGCCACGCGAGCCGACAACAAGAAAGCGTTCGTGAGGCTCATGACCTACGACAACATTGGCGACGTGGAGCACGAGCTCACGCGCGACGACAAGGCCGAACTGTACCTGCCCGTCTACCGCGTGGCGTTCAGCTTCTATGCCAACAGGCTGGCGGCAAGGCAGATAGACAAGCTCATCGAGGCCACCGGCAAGGCCCGGGTGGACAGTTGCAGGTTTACCAGCCGCAACATAGTGCTCATCATCGGCGAGAGTTACAACCGCCACCACTCACAGTTGTACGGCTACGGCAAGCCCACCACGCCGCGCCAGTTGCGCAGGGCGGAAGACGGGCAGCTGACTGTATTCAGCGACGTTGTGTCGCCATGGAACCTCACCAGCTTTGTCTTCAAGCACATATTCTCGCTCTACACCGTGGGCGACAGGGGCGAATGGTGCGACTACCCGCTCTTCCCCGAGCTTTTCCGCAAGGCCGGTTACCGCGTGACATTCATCACCAACCAGTTCCTGCCGCAGGCCGAAGAGGCGGTGTACGACTTCAGCGGCGGCTTCTTCCTAAACAACCCGACACTCGACAAGGCGCAGTTTGACGTGCGCAACACCTCCCTCCACACCTACGACGACGGCGTCTTGGCCGACTACGACCGCCTGCTGGCACAAGACAGCATCAGGTTTGACGGGCCCGACGACCACAACCTGATAATACTCCACCTGAAAGGGCAGCACGTGAGCTATTCGCAGCGCTACCCGGCCGACAGGAAACGGTTTGCGGGAGCCGACTACGACGAGCCTCGGCTCAGGCCCAACGACAAGCAGGTGATGGCCCACTACGACAACGCCACGCTCTACAACGACTCCATTGTCGACGAGATACTGAAGCGATTCGAGCGCGAAGACGCCATAGCGATATACATGCCCGACCACGGCGAGGAGTGCTTCGGGGGCGGAATGCGCGTCTACGGCCGGCTGCACTCGGCCGAGATAGACTACCGCCTGGCCCACGAGGAGTTTGAGATACCGTTCTGGATATGGTGCTCCAAGGGATATGCAAAAGCCCATCCGGGCATGATGGAGGCCATTGCCGGGGCAAAAGACAAGCCATACATGACCGACCGCGTGGCCCACATGCTGCTCTACCTGGCCGGGATAAGCTGCCCCGACTACCGCGGCGAATACAACCTGCTGGGCCCCGACTACGACCCCGACAGGCCGAGGAAGCTGAAAAACAGCGTAGACTACAACAAACTGAAAGCAGAGTATGAACACAATGACAAAAACGACGGCATGGCTCAACCGAGATGAATGCGCCGCCCTGCGCGGGCTGGCCATAATGGCCATAATGCTGCACAACTACTGCCACTGGCTCGGGTTTGCCGTCAAGGAAAACGAATACACCTTCAACGCCGCCAACACCGCACGCCTGTGGGATGCCATGGCCCACGCCGACGCCAACCTGCCCATCCACCTGCTGTCGTACTTCGGCCACTACGGCGTGCCGGTATTCCTGTTCCTGAGCGGCTTCGGGCTCGTGATGAAATATGAGCGGCGCCCGCAGGAGCTGCCCGCATGGCGGTTTGCGCGCTACCACTACATGAAGTTGCTGCGCATGATGGTGCCAGGCTTCGTGGCCTTCATCATCGTCGACGCCATCACCCCGGGCCCTTTCCGCTTCCAGGCCGAGAACGTCGTGGCCCAGATGCTCATGGCAATCAACCTCCTACCCGCCCCCGACAGGATAATATGGCCGGGCCCCTACTGGTTCTTCGGACTGATGATGCAGCTCTACATAGTCTACCGGCTGGCGCTCTACCGCCGCCACTGGGCGTGGGCAGCGGCGCTGGTGGCCCTGTGCTGGGCGGCCCAGGCCGCATGCAGCCCCATGGGCGAAACGCTCAACCGGCTGCGCTACAACTGCATCGGCGGCATGCTCGTGTTCTGCACGGGCCTGCTGGCTGCGCGCCACCTGCCCGCCGCACGCCTCAACGCCATGGGCCGCCCGTCGTGGGCAGCCGTGTCACTGGTGTCTGCGGCCCTGCTGCTGGCCTGCTGCACATCGTTCCAGGCGTGGCTGTGGGCCCCGCTGGCCGTGGTGGCAGCCTCGGTGGGGCTGGTCAAGGCGCTGCCCGCCGCGTGGCTCGGCCCGCTGTCGTGGCTCGGCGGCATATCGGCGGCCATGTTCGTGGCCCATCCGCTGCTGCGCAAGGTGTTCATACCCATATCCCGCCGAGGCGACATCTACGACGGACTGCTGCTGTATGTCATAGCCACGGTGGCCGTGTCGTGGATGTTCATGATAATAATCAACAGGATTCCAAAGCCAAAGGCATAGACAACTGTCGTAAAACAATTTCGCCGCCCCGCCCTGCCAGCGCAACACCCTGGCCTACAGCACGTTGCAAAACCATGCTTACAGGGTTGCAAAACGGGCCGTTCGGCAATGCCACAAGGGCCGTTCGGAGGCGCGAAACGGGCCATCCTGGCGGCCCGCCCCACGAGCCGACGGCCGCAGGGGCAACGATGTAAAAGAATCGCCGCGCCACGGCGGACATGCCACGGCCCTCGCCCGTCGCGGCCGGCAGCCGCCCCACGGTAAGGCTCACGGCTGCCGGAAGGCCACAGCAAACAATAAACAACCAAGCGACAATGGAAAAAACGTCAGACAACTACAGCTGCCTCAGCAGCCAGCGGGGCCGGCTGATGGGCGCCGCCATGCTCATGGTGGTGCTCTTCCACGTGGGCGGCATGCGCCACGACACATTCTTCTACTGCCTGAGCAGGTGCGGCAACGTCGGCGTCGACGTGTTCCTCTACCTCAGCGGCATAGGCCTGTGGTTCTCGTGGGGCAAGATTATGCAGAAGAGGCGGGCCGCTGCAGGCAACGACGGCACCCGGCCCGCGCCACGCAACGCCTCAGGCAGGCGGGGCAAAAGGCTGCTCCAGGCCATCGCCGGCTCGCCTTACGCCACATTCCTGCGCCGGCGCTACGTCAGGGTCTACCCCGCATGGCTCATAGTGGCAGCGGCCTACTACCTGCCGCGCTGCCTCGACGGCAGGGCCTCGGCAGCCGACACGGCGCTGTCTATAGCCGTCAACTGGGGCTTCTGGCAGCACGACGAGCTCACCTTCTGGTTCATACCGGCCATCATGGCGCTCTACACCGTGGCCCCGGCCTACATCGAACTGATACGCCGCCATGCCGAATGCCGGTGGATGCCCGTGGCTGCCATGGTGCTGTGCGTGCTCGTGCAATACTGGGCTCCGCTGCATTCGGTGGTAGGACACCTCGAGATATTCTTCAGCCGCATACCCATCTTCCTCATAGGCATCAACACCGGACTGCTCGTCGAGCAGCGGCGGCACATCGGCCGGGCCGGGTGGTGGATGCTCATCGGCATGCTGGCCGTGTGCACGCTGGCCTGCGTCAACTTCGAGGACGGCCTGCGGGGGCGCTTCCCGCTGTTCCTCGAGCGCATGGTCTACATACCGCTCACTGTCTCGATGGCCCTGCTCATGGCGCGGGCGCTGGCCCACGCCCCGGCATGGGCAGGCTCTGTGCTGGCCTTCATCGGCGGCATCAGCCTCGAGATATACCTCATCCACGCCCAGTTTGTGCTGCTGCCGCTGCAGCCCCTGCGCCTTGGCTACTGGCCCACGGCACTGGCCGTGGTGGCCATATCGGCCGCCCCGGCATGGCTGCTGCACAAGGGCATCAGTCTGTTGACAAGGAAAATAGCATAAAAACGGTTACTCTTTGAAATGGAATACATAAGGATAATACGACCGCAGCAATGGGTCAAGAATCTGTTCGTGCTCATACCGGTGTTCTTCAGCGGCAACGTCACCCACTGGCCCAGCGTCAGTGCCTCGCTGCTGGCCATGGTGGCATTCAGCCTCGCGGCCTCATCGGTCTACTGCTTCAACGACATCATCGACGCCGACGACGACCGGCGGCACCCCGTCAAGTGCCACCGCCCCGTGGCATCGGGGGCAGTGCCTGTGGCCGGGGCATACGCCCTGATGGCCCTCATGCTGGCCCTCGCCGTGGCAGCCCTGGCGTTTCTGGGCGGCACGGCCCTGCGCACGGGCTGCGTGGTGGCCGGCTACTACGCGCTCAACATGGCCTACTGCGCCTGGCTGAAGCGGTTTGCCATAATCGACGTGTGCATAATAGCCTTCGGCTTCGTGCTGCGCATACTGGCGGGAGGCGAGGCCTCGGGCATCATGCTCAGCAAATGGATAGTGCTCATGACGTTCCTGCTCACGCTGTTCCTCTCGCTCGCCAAGCGCCGCGACGACGTCTTGCGCATGGACCGCACCGGCATGGCGCCACGGCGCAACACATCGCGGTACAACCTCACGTTCATGAACCAGGCCATAACCATCACGGCCACGGTAACAATAGTGTGCTACGTGATGTACACCGTGTCGCCCGAGGCAGCCGCCGTCATGCAAACCGACTACCTTTACCTTACGAGCGTGTTTGTCATCATCGGGCTGCTGCGCTACATACAGATAGCCGTGGTCGACGAGAAGAGCGGCGACCCCACTGCCATAGCACTGCACGACAGGTTCATCCAGGTGGTGGTGGCTTGCTGGGGACTGTCGTTCTTCACCATTATATATATATTCTGACAAGATGGAAGGAAAGAAAGAGATATACGCCTTCGACTTCGACGGCACGCTGACCCGCCGCGATTCGTTCATCGCATTCCTATGCCACGCCCGGCAAACGCGCCGCGTAGTGGCGTGGCTCGCGCTGCACGCCCCTATGCTGGCGGCCGCCAAGCTGGGCCTCTACCCCGCGGGCAAGGCCAAGGAGAGGGTGTTCGCCCATTTCTTCGCAGGCACCGCAGAGCGCGACTACGAGGAATGCGGCATGGCGTTTGCCGCCCGCAACAGGGCCTTGCTGCGCCCGGCAGGCATCAGGGCCGTGGGCAAGGCCGTTGAAGACGGGGCCACCGTGCTCATAGTCAGCGCCAGCCAGCGGCAGTGGGTGGCACCGTTCTTCGCCGAATACGGCAGCGCCGTGACGGTGGTAGCCACCGAACCGGAGATACGCAACGGGCGGCTCACGGGCCGCTTTGCCACCCCCAACTGCAAGGGGGCAGAGAAAGTGAGACGCATACTCGGGCTTTTCCCCGACAGAGAGAGCTACCGCCTCACGGCCTTCGGCGACAGCCGGGGCGACCGCGAGATGCTCGCCATGGCCGACGAAGCCCACTACAAGCCATTCAGGAAATGATACCGACATGACAAGACCGTTCGACATATTCAAGATTAAGCGCGACGAGGCCCTGCCGGCAGCCGTGGCCGCCATCGTCGTAACCACGCTCAACGCCCTCTTTGTGTGCAAGATGTACGGGCTGTTCACGCCGCTGCGCGACGCCGGGGCCATGCAGAGGCACATGCTCGCCCACTTCCGCGTGTCGGGCTACGACCCGCTCACGCTCATCACCGTGTCGTCGTGGATAGACATCTACAACGTTGAGCGCCACCCGCTGCTGGCGTTCCTCATCAGCCCGCTGAGCCTTTTGAACGGCTGGCTGGCCGGGCTGACGGGCATAAACTGCGCCATTTTCCTGACGGCAGCCCTCATGGCGGCCTGCGCCTTCTACTCGTTTGTGTTCTTCAGGCGCACGCTCAGCGAGGTGATGGAGCTCGATGACACCGACGCCAACCTGCTTTCGGCGCTCTTCTTCTCGTTTGCCTATGTCATGGTGATAAGCTTCACGCCCGACCACTTCGGCTTTTCCATGTGCATGCTGCTCATCGTTCTCTACGTGGCGGGCATGAGGATGAAGAAGCGAAAGACTGTTCCGACGTGGCAGATGGCCGTGCTCTACGTCTTTGCCACAGGCATAACCACCACCAACTGCGTCAAGGCGGTGCTCATGCAGCTGTTTGTCAACGGCCGAAAGTTCTTCAGGTTGCGCAACATCCTGCTCGGCATAGCGGTGCCGTCGGTGGCGTTGTGGATGTTCTGCAAGTTTGAATACAGCGTGTTTGTGGCCCCCATCGACCGCGCACGCCACGAGGCCCGCGTAAAGAGGCAGGCCGCGCGCAAGGCCCAGGAGGCCAAGATGAAGAAGCTGTATGCCGAGGCCGACTCGGCCACGAGGGCAAAGATGGCTCCCCGCCTGCAGCAGAAGAAGGCGCCAAGCAAGATGGGCCGGCCGCTGAGCCGCGAGGGAATGATGCGCTGGAGCGACGTGACCACGCCCCGTTGGCCCACGGTTGTGGAGAACCTTTTTGGCGAACCGCTGCTCTTCCACGCCAATTTCTTCCTGGGCGACGTGCTCCGTTCACGACCCGTTTTCGTGGAATACGACTCCAAGTTCAACTATTTCGTAGAGGCGATTGTGGTGCTTCTCATGCTCGCGGGCATAGCCTGCGGCTTCCGCAGCCGCCTGCTGTGGCTCGCGCTGTCGTGGTTTGGCTTCGACATGGTGCTGCACTTAGGGCTCGGCTTCGGCATCAACGAAGTCTACATCATGTCGCCCCACTGGCTGTTTGTGCTGCCGCTGGCCATGGCTTTCATGCTGCTGAGGGCCCGGGGGGCGGTGCTCATGGCGCTCAGAGGCGTGCTCCTGCTGCTCATAGTGTACATGGCGGCCCACAACGGGGTGTTCCTTGCAGACTTCCTGCTGCAGCCCGCCGCCTGAACGGGTCAGGCATGCCTTGCCCGGCCGAGCAACTTGTCGATGCGGTTGCGCACGGCCTTGACGATGATGCCCATGTTTCCGTGGCGCAGGTTGAGCGCCAGTTCCTCCAGCGAGCGCCCCACCTTTATCCACGGGTGGCCGTATGCTTGTGTGCGATAAACCTTTTCCTTAAACTCAACGTTCTCTATCACATAGCGCGGATGGCGCAACGGCCACTGCAACTCGTAGCGCGGCATGGTGAACATGCGCCTGAGGCGCCGCGGCATGGTAGCCAGGCTGTTGGAATAGTGGGTGGACTCCTCGGCCGCGCCGAGGTTGTTGACAAGGTTCCTGGCCGGCACTATGGCCAGGCCCGAGCCGAACATCATCGTTGCCCAGTGTATAGTCTCGTAAAACTCGCGCCCGCTCTCACGGTGGTCGTGGCACGCGCGTATCATGTCGAAGTTCATCTTGCGCTGGCGCATCAGCGCCTTCAGCTGCCGCATGTTGTAATCATCGTCGAGGAAAGTATATTTTCCGTCCCATTGGTCAATCACCCTGCGCCACGAAGCCCAGCCCCATATCGACATGTACGAGGTGAAGATGTAGTCGTAGGGGCAGTCGTCGAGCCTCTCTTCGCTGTTGAAGCCCGACACCATCACTATCCTCTCGTCGTTCTCATAGCGGTCGAGCATCTCCTTGCAAAACGGGAAGAACGACTGCGAAGGCACGTCGTCGTCTTCGAGCACGATGCACTTGTCGGCCATCGAGAACGCCCACTTCTGCGAGATATACTCAGACGGGTCGCAGCCATAGTTGCGTTGCTGGTACAGTCGCCGCACATCGCACTCCCAGTCGATGTCGTCCACCACCTCACGGCACTTCATGATGCCCTTCATGTCGCGCTCCCCCCTCGGGCCGTCTTGGTAAAGGAACAGCCGCGAGGGGCGCGCACGGCGCACTTCGTCGAACACTTTCTTGAGCGAGTCGGGGCGGTTGAAGAACAGTATCAGCACCGCAACGTCAATCTTTGCCGGTTGTTTCATATATGGTAACATTAGGTGTGATAGGCAGCCTGCCAAGCTATTGCCGGGCGCAGCTTGTCTTTTGCAAAGACAATTCCAGCGAGAGCAATGTGAGCTTGCTCACTCATTGCCGAGCGCAGCTTGTCTTATGCAAAGACAATGCCAGCGAGAGCAATGTGAGCTTGCTCACTGATTGCCGAGCGTAGCTTGTCTTATGCAAAGACAATGCCAGCGAGAGCAATGTGAGCTTGCTCACTGATTGCCGAGCGCAGCTTGTCTTATGCAAAGATAGCGAAACTCGCCCACATACGGATGAAATTCGGAGGAATAATGCAAACAGTTGGAAATGAAAGGTGATGTGCGGTTGTATTCCATATCCATCATTGGAGTGCATCAGCCGTTTTTTGATGGGTTAGGAAAATGAATTGCTACCTATCCGTTGCCTTTTTCGGGGAAGAAAATCCACGCGAAACGGACTCCCGATTCCTCTGTCATATCACCGTAAAGAACGCTGTCCCTGCATATTTGCGTTAGCGAAGATAGTCATTTTTTCGCAGAGCGGGAAAAATATGGGCCGGTTCTTTTGAGCATGGGACTTGTTTCTATATTCTGCCATATTCGTCATGCCTCTCATTTGACCTTTATCCGGTAATTTTGCAAGAAAGGAAAAGGTTATGAATCAGACGAATGTAAAGGTGTCGTTCTACCTTAAAAAGAGCGAGTCCGATGCCGACGGGTATTGTCCCGTGATGGCAAGGCTGAACATCGGGAAATACTCGGAGTCTGCTTTCAGCATGAAGCTGAGGGTGCCGCAGAAGATGTGGGCGGCAGGCCGGGCTACGGGCAAGAGCGTGGCGGCTAAGGAAATCAACAGCCGCCTGGATGAGATACGGGCAAGAGCGCTCGGCATATATGCGGAACTGTCCGCCGTGCGTGATGGGGTCAGTGCCGAGGATGTGAAGCACCGGTTACTCGGTATGGCTTCCGAGCAGGAAACCCTCTTGGGCTATTTCGTGAAGTTCATCGGCAACTTTGAGAAACGGGTCGGGATAAACCGCACGGCAAAAAGTCTCGGAGGGTATAGAAACGCATACAGACATCTGGAAAGGTTCATCCGGTCACAATACAAGGTGTCGGATGTCCCGTTCTCGACATTGGACCTTTCCTTCATTGAGAAATATGACCTGCATCTGCGTACCGAATGCCGTTTGGCTCCGGGTACTGTCATCAATCTCACGGTCCGGCTGAAGACCGTGGTAGGCGAAGCCATCGCTGACGGCATCATCACCGCCTACCCGTTCTTCGGTTACGAACCCGTGCATCCGAAACCGGAACAAAAGTACCTCACGGACGAGGAACTGCACCGGATCATGACCACACCGCTTCACAATCCGTCCCTGTACCATGTGAGGGACATGTTCTTGTTCTCCTGCTATACCGGTATCCCGTATGGCGACATGCGGCTGCTGACGACAGACAACCTTTCCCTGGCCGATGACGGGACATGGTGGATACGGAGTTCACGGGAAAAGACAGGAGTGGAGTTTGAAATCCCTCTCCTGGAACTTCCCTTGCGGATTATCGAAAAGTACCGCGACACCGCACCGGACGGCCGGCTGTTGCCGATGTATGCCAACAACACAATGAATTTCTATCTGAAGCGCATTGCGGTTATCTGCGGAATAGACCGCAGACTCGTCTTCCATTCAGGGCGCCATACCTACGCCACGGAGATCACCCTCTCGCACGGAGTCCCGCTTGAAACGGTCAGCAGGATGCTCGGCCACAGCCGGATAGAGACCACGCAGATTTATGCCAAAGTGACTGACGACAAGATAGACTCTGACACGAACGCCCTGAATGAAAGAATCGCGGAGCGTTTCTCCGTAGTCATATAATAACTTAAATACACTGGTAATATGAAAAAGAATACAGAGAACAACGACATCAAACACCGCAGCACCTTTGCGGTACTGTTCTATATCAACCGTACGAAAGTCCGCAAGGACGGGACCTGCCAGCTGCTGTGCAAGGTCAGCATAGATGCCGAATGGGAGCAGATCGGCACGAAGGTATCAGTCAATCCGGCCATATGGAACCCGGAAAAGGGACGCGCCGACGGCCGCAGCGCAAACGCCGTGACCGTGAATCGGGCCATAGACGACCTGACCGCCGAAATTGAGGGACATTACAGACGGATAAAGGACAGCCTCGGCTTCATCACGGCGGAACTGGTAAAGAATGCGGTGAAGGGCATCGGACAGAAGCCGCTTACCCTGCTCGCCCTTTTCCGGGAGCACAACGAGGAATACAGGAGACGGATAGGAGTTGACCGAATCAAGGAGACCTACGATTCCTATATGCGGTCGTACAAGCACCTGTCCGCCTTCGTGCATGAGAAAAAGGGTGTGGAGGATGTGACATTGCGCAGTCTTGACCGTGTTTTCTATGATGATTTTGAGGTGTTTCTGCGCATGGAACTCGGCCTGGCTCCCAAAACGGTGCATGAGCATCTTTACAGGCTGAAGAAGATGACCATGCGGGCCGTGAGCCAGGGGACGCTCCGCAGGGACCCCTATTGCCGGCTGCACCCGGAACTTCCCCGGCGCAAAAGCCGCCACATGAAGCTGGAGGACTTAAAGAAGCTAATGGAAACGCCGGTGGAAAAGCCGCAACTTCAGTTTGTCAGGGACATGTTCATCTTCTCAACGTTCACAAATGTTGCATTAAACAAAATATGCCTGTAAATCAGAAAGTTATCATCGGGCGAAAAGAGAATAGGTAATGGTGTAGAAACCACCGAAGTTCGCCATTCTGCTCATTTCCAATAAGTCAATCAACTGATGCAAAGGTAGCAATTTAAGTTGATAGTAGCTTCATAAATTGAAGTTTTTTTCCTTATCAAGCCACGGTTCTTTCATTTATAACATTACTTTTCCCGATACACCATTGTTCTATAGGGGCGGATTCGTGTGTCCGCCCAGATGCATTGGCAGGATGTTGCCGGGCAGACTATGGTAAAATGAAAGTGCCGTGTTATCAAGCAAAATAATCACAAAGGATTATTAGGGAGTAATAAAGGTTTATCCCAATCATCGCAATTCTTTTGGTAAATCTCATAACTCATAGCTTGCAATTTGCTTAAGCAATTCTTTGGGTCTTTCTTACAATGTTCAACTTTTCTACGAAATACCTTTGTATCATAACTGGCAGGAACTGCTCTATTCGCTAAATTAGTATAAAACACACATTTTACAGGGACATCATCTTTTACCAGATTTTCCACTTTTAGACATACTTCAGAATCATATGATGTTAAATATATGGCAGAAATCGCATTTTTAATGTTCAGGTATTTATCAATTTTACTCAATATCCGAAATTCATTTTCACCTTTCCATGATATATGCTTCGTGAAAAAAAGTTCCTGCCTAATCTGGCATAAAAAATCAGCTACCTTGTTTTGTGTTATGACACTTTCTGGTATAGTATATGAGTATGGAATCTCGTCCGTATATTTTATTGGTGAAAATATACAAGTTGCAGGAATTTCTAACTTTTCAAAATCAAATTCTATACAAACTCCATTACCTTTTTCTGCATAATATCCCCACATAGCAGCTGACATACAACCCTTTATGTAAGAATCATAATCCATTGTAAGACTTATCTGTTTATAAGCCCATCTTTGCATACTCAAAGCTTCTACAATAGGTAATTGTCGAAAATTAGGCACTGACCATAAGCAATGTTTCTCTAATGAGTCGTTGACATTTTGGGCATTAGAAAATTTCAAGTTTTTGCTATTCCATATCTTTTGAAAAGAATCAAACGATGTAAAATGATATAGTCTTTTATATCTGTTCTTTCCATCCAAAGCATGACCTGGATAAGCAGAATAATCTATATCAGTCTTGTCAAAAAATTGGTTTAGATTCGTATTTATGTCAATATATAAAAAATTCATATTGTTCATTATAGTCTAATTTTAGGAAGTATGTTTACTATATCTACTGTCTGATAGGAGAGAATAATGACCGATAGCAGGAGGTCGAGGATGTAACGGGGTTGCTCGTGTTCTCTTGACCAATCGTTGGGGTCGTTCTTGATTTGGGATGCTTTGTCGATGGTGACGGCATAGCGTTCCATTATCCAGTCAATAGCGGACTTGCCATTGACGATGTACTCGTAGGCTTTGAGTGGTATGTTCTCTATGGTGATATGACCGTTGTAGATGATGCGTGTCTTATCAGCAACGAGTTTCCCGTTCTCGTCACGGACTTTGGCGAATTTCATCTTATCTACGGTAAAATATTGGTAGGTTTCATCCGTCCATTCGTTTTGCCAGATGTCAATGTCACCAATAACTTTTACGCCCAAAGAACGATGCGCAAACATCGGCATATTTGCACAAAACGGATAATCACCGTCTTGACCTGTTATCTGCTCATTGATACCTTGCTCGTAGTTCAGGTGCAGGTCGGCAAGTTCCTTTCCGGCTTTATAAAAAGCCATGAAGTCCTGCACATTACCTACAATGGGAATGCGTGGCAAAGACTTTTTCAAGTCATCAGCGAAACGCTCACGGTACTGCTTGGAATGGAGCAATCCATACACATAGTAGAAGATATGTTCTTTGGTGATAGCACGTGAACCTCCGAAACGGCTGCGGACTTCTTTCAATATCCAATCAGTTATACCGTCACGGCGGATATAATGGTTTGTTTCCGCATCATCGAAAAGAGTGCCTTCCCGATTTTTGTTTTCTTCATACCAGTACAATGGGAAACATTGATTATTGGACAAAGTCTGTAAATCTGGAATACAGTCTGTTATAATCGTTGAAAAATCCTTGTTAGAACTGATGCCTGATACGCAAATTAGTAAGTTTTTGGCATCATGTGATGGAAACAATTTAGGTAACTGATATTGACTCCAATTAAATGCTTTATCATAATATAACCATTGCCTAAAATATGGTCGATAAATAGCTAACCATATATTGTGCTCTGTAAAATCATGGCGTATACCTTTTAACGCATGCTCATACAGTTTTTGGTCCCATTTAATCTTCATAGGGTCAGTATTTACAGTTGTAGCCACATCTTGAATGTTTTTGCAGTTAACGCATTGTTCTTCTTCAATATTATAAGTGTCAATAGTTCTAACCATTTTTTCGGTTACACTATGTATTGACATCCCATAGCACCATATGTCACGATATGTGGCACAACCTGCTGAAAATATTGAAAAAACAGTTTGCTTATTATCTTTCTTATTGCCAAGTAGTATATAACTGTCAAATACACCATCTCGTTGATTTATCCAGTCTGCCTTTTCGTTAGGAGTGATAATCTGCCAATCCAGTTTCTGAGAAGAAATAGAACTGAACTCCTTTACCATTTTAAGTTTTTGCTCACGGGTTAGATAATCGCCTATATCGTGGTAATGGATAACTGCTTTCTGGCCTTTCTTTGCAGGATTTTTGACAAGGAAAGTAATGGCAATGGGAGTGCGTGAACCACTACCAAAGATTTTACCACCCTCTTTGCGAGACAATTCACCTGATGTGCGCTGGTTTCCACGGAGATTCAGCACATAAATAGAAGTAAATTCCTTCTCAAGACAACGACGGAAACCCTCTCCCGAATTACTATCAAGCCATGCACCATTGCTTATAAAAGCAACGATACCGCCTTCGTCTTGTGGAATGCGGTCTGAAGCCCAACGAAATGCCTTGATATAGCTATCATAAAGAGCCTGAATTGTTCTTCCTTTATCGGTTGTGGCCGCAGCATAAGTGTCTGCGATTCGTTTCTCCAAATACGGATAGGATAAATTTTGCGCCTTGTCATTTGCACTTTTCTGCCCAACAGAGTACGGTGGATTCCCCACAATTACCCTTACGTGTGTGGCCAACTGTTTTTTCACCCGTTTGGAATTGTCTTGGAAGAACTCCGTGAAAAGCTCGTTGTGCTTCTTCTCAGCCAGTTGGAAAGTGTCCGTCAGGCAGATACCGCTGTACGGCAGGTAGGTTTTCCGACGGGTAATGTCATGGAATACCGATTCAATGTTCACATCTGCGATATAATAGGCCAGCAGCACGATTTCATTGCAATGGATTTCATTCAGGTACTTGCGCTCCATGTCCTCTGGGCGGATAAGACCGGACTGCAACAGCCGTGTGATGAACGTGCCTGTTCCCACAAACGGGTCAAGGATATGCACATTCTGTTCGGTCAGCGAAGTGTCGAACTCCGCCTTTAGGATGTCATTCACGGAATGAATGATGAAGTCCACGCACTCCACGGGCGTATAGACGATGCCCAGCTTCTCCACGGTGAGCGGAAACGCGCCCTTGAAGAACTTTTCGTAGAGGTTCTTGATGATGGTCTGCTTGCCTTCCAGATTGTCTATGCCGCCGACATTTGTCCGCACCGACTGATAGAACTTCTCCAGCACCTCGGTGTCTTTCCCGAAAGCCTGCTCCTGCAAAAGGTCTATCATGCGCTGCATGGAACGGCTCACGGCGTTGTTGTTCACGAACTGGTAATCGGCAAACAAGGCATCGAACACAGGACGGGTAATCATGTGCTGCGCCAGCATCTCGATGGCCTGTGCCGCATCCACGGACGGGTTAAGGTCACGCTGTAATCCCTTGAGGTATTCGTTGAACGCCTTTTTATGCACACCGGACTGGATGAGCTTGGATATGCGCTCGATGAACTTGTGCGCGATAAGCCCGATTTCCTTGGCCCAGTTCTCCCAATAGAGGCGGTCGCCGCACTTCTCCACGAGCTTGGCATACATGCCGTCCTGCAACTCGCCGAAGCGAAGCTCCAACTGCCGGGCGATTTCCGCGTTCTCAATCTGCCGCGCTTCTTCCTCTCCCTCTCGGAAGCCCAACCCCGGCCGGCCGATGGTGACGGACGGCGTATAGGCTTGCTTGTTCGGCTTCTGCTTGTTAAGCGCAATCTTGTTCACCATTGCGTTGAAACGGTCATCGTGGGAACGCAGCGCGTTCAGGATTTCCCAGACCACATCGAAAGTCTTGCTGTTGTCGAGTGCTTCCTCCGCAGAAACATCGGACGGCACGACAATAGGAATGATGATGTACCCGTACTTCTTCTCGTCGGGCAGCCCCTTGTGGAAAGTGCGCATCACGCGGCCTACAGACTGTACCACGTCCACCTGCGAGTTGCGGGCGGAAAGGAACAGCACGGCATCGAGCGACGGCACGTCCACGCCCTCGGACAGGCAGCGCACGTTGGTCACCACCCGGCACTCCCGGTCATTGTCAGGCTTGTCCGCCAACCATTGCAGGATTCCGTTGCGCTCCTGCGAGTTCATCGAGCCGTCTATGTGCCTTGTGGTTATCGAAACGGTATGAGAAAGGCTCTCCGCATCCAGATTCTCGTCGTACTTTTCCGATATTTGCGGCAGTACGGAAGCCACGTATTTGGAGGCAATACCGGTTCTGCTCGTGCTCCTGTCAATGGACGAACAGAACGCCACGGCACGGCGCATCATGTGCGGGTCGGCATCCCATGTGCGGTGGTCATCACCCCGTATCATCTTCGACAGTCCGTTGATTACGCCGATGAGCTTGGACGTGTCGTCAAAGTTCAGTTCCGTGGTCGTGTCGGTGATGTCACGCCTGATGTTTTCCGGCACATCGTCCTCACCGACGGTAAGGACAAGCACCTTGTAGTCGGTCAGCAGTCCGTTCTGCACGGCGTAGGAGAAATTCACGCGGTAGAACTCCTCCCCATACAAGTCCGGGTCGTCCATCGAACAGAGGATGCAGTCCTTTTCCGATGCCTTTATCTTGGCGGATTGGCCATACAGTCGCGGCGTGGCGGTCATGTAAAGCCGTTTCCGGCCTTGCACATTGTCGTCGGAGTGTATCTTGGTGAAGTTGCTCTCATCCCTGTCCGAGAGTTTCACGCCCGTGGTGCGGTGGGCTTCGTCACAGATGATGAAGTCGAACACACCGTACTCGCCGTTTGTTTCGGAAAGTATTTCCTGTTGTGCCGCCGAAACGGCATCAATGGACTGGTAGGTGGAGAACACGACAACCAAACCGTCATGGCTGCGGTATTTTTTCAACTGCGAGGCGATGGACTTTGGATTGGTGGACGCAGGAACGGCAAGGTCAACCACACTGTCGTCCATGTCGTCATACTTGTTCTTCTGTATTTTGCGTGAAGCCTTGGAATCCGAACAGATGCAGACGGCCTTGATGTGTTTCTTAGCATCTGCCGACCATGCGTTGAGCGACTGCCCCAGCAGGGCGATGGACGGAACCATGAACAGTGCCAATCCCTTGCCTCCAAGCAACTGTTCGGCGATGAGCAGCGAAGTGTAGGTCTTGCCCGTTCCGCAGGCCATAATGAGCTTGCCCCGGTCGTTGCCGTCCGTAATGTAATGGGCGTATGCCTTGGATATGGCCGTAAGCTGGTGCTTGCGCGGTTTCTTGCCCTCTACGAGTGCGGAAGTTCCCGTAAGACCGTTCATCAGCTTCTGCCAGTCCACGGGCGAGGATTCAAGGTCGGCCATGCCGATGCGCGTCACGGGCGGCTCTTGGTTGCGGATGGCTTCCTCGGCGTTGCTTCCCCAATGGCTTGTGGTGGAAATCCACACGCGGTTGGAGAAACGGGTGGTTTGGAAAGTCACTTCGTTGGTGAACGTGCGGCTGGAGGTGGCGAGGAACGAATCCACGGCGGGCTTGTCAATTACGGCATCCTCCGCATAGCACTTGCACTGGATAGCCCAATAGTCGCCCATCTCGGTTTTGGCCACGAGGTCGATTCCCGTGTCTGTACCTCCGAAGTCCTTGCGCCCCGGAAAGTCCTCCCACAGCCACACCTTTTCAAGCTCGTTGTAGCGTGGGTCTGTCAACAGCCATGAGCGCATCAGACGCTCGAACTTTGTACCCTTTTCCCTTTCGGTGAATGATTCGGTACGGAATATATGCAGTATCTCTTTGAAATCCATCTCTTGATAAGAGATATATCCAAGGAATACAAATGCTGTGAATCAACAAGTTAACAGGCTACCAAAATCGGTTTTGCTAAACAAATTCGTATCAAATGTCCTTTATATCCCATTATAAATGAGGCAAAAGTGCGAAAATTGCAATATTTTGCGTACCTTTGCGGCATAATTATAACTCTTATCAAGAGATTCTGATTTTTGCAAAACGCTTTTCCGTTTGCATTTCCAATCACAAGTCTTTTAAGATTAGGCTGTTCGCCCTGTCCACCACGCTCGTGTCAAGCGAGGCAAGATAAATGCGTGTGGTTTCCTCCGAATCATGCCCCATACCTTCGCTGATGACCGAAAGCGGGATGTTCTTGCTCTTGGCGATGCTTGCCCATCCGTGTCTCGCACAGTACATGGTCAACGGAATCTGCAAGTCTGCCAAACGGGCGACTTCTTTCAGGGCTATGTTCACACGGCTGAGGGCGTTCATGTATTGTACCCGTTCATCGGCCAACAGGTTGGTGATTATGGGCAACAAGTATTGCGTGGCGGAACGGTCTTCGTATTTGGTCACGATTTCCTCCATGCACTTCTCCCATTTGATTGTCAGTTGTTGTCCGGTCTTTCTCCTGCGGTATGTCAGGATGCCGTTCTTCAAGTCCGACTTTTTCAGATAAGCCATGTCAATGAACGACATTCCACGGGTGTAAAACGAAAAGAGGAACATATCCCTCGCATAGTCCAGATGCGGTTTTAGTGTCAGGTCAAGTTCCTTGATGCGCTTGACGGCTTTCAACGGCACGGCACGTTTCACGGTCTTGTCTATGCCTGTATAAACGTGCTTGAAAGGATATTTCTGTTCCGTCAGTTCCTTTTCCACGGCACGGTTATAGACGGCACGGAGTATGCGCATATAGAACGAGGTCGTATTGGGGCAGTTGCCGTTGGCTTTCAGCCATGCCTCATAGAGCATCATCGTGTCGCCGTCAATCTCGCACAATAGGATGTCCTGACCGTCACGGAACTTCATGAAACTGGCAAGCGTGGCGGTGTATGTTTCCGACGTGCGGACTCTGTTCAGCCGCTTCAACTGGCTGATGATGCCTTGCATGAAAGGGAACAGGGATTGCCCGTCCGCTTGCCTGTTGAATTTCACGAGGATGTCGTCCACCGTGTAACCTTTGTTCCTTTTTTCAAGCAATGCGATGATTGCCGTCAGGCGTTTTATATCCCATTCTATTCGGTTTGCAACCGATTGCAGGTAGTTCTTACGCTCATTGCTTGCCAGAAAAGGAACGGCAACTGCCGATGTCTTGCCGTTCCACTCACTTCC
This sequence comes from Marseilla massiliensis, assembly GCF_023336985.1. Taxonomy (NCBI): domain Bacteria; kingdom Pseudomonadati; phylum Bacteroidota; class Bacteroidia; order Bacteroidales; family Prevotellaceae; genus Marseilla; species Marseilla massiliensis. The sequence continues at coordinate 66,793 of NZ_JAMBLP010000006.1, forward strand.
AAATATCCGGCAATCCGTCTTGACTTGGCGGACCGCGCGGTTGTGTATTACCTGATAATAGATGCTGCCCTCCCTGCCGTTTACGGAAGAAGGACGGAATTTCACTTTTACCGATGCCATTCACGTTACTTTTTGTTATTCTTCATTTGTTTCACTTTCAACTTCTCCTGCATCAGACTGTCCGATAAGGTCTTTAACCCTTTTTCGTAGCCGTCAGCCTCCTGCTGTATCCATTCGATGGCTTCCTCGTTGCGGTGGATGTCGAACACGTCATTCAGCCAAAGGATATGATTGGCATTGCATCCTCCCCATGAGCGGATGACGCGAAACTTCAACGCATCATCCGCATACTGACGCTTGGATTTCCAAAGTTCGATGTTGCCCCAGATGGAAAGGCTGCACACGATACCCGTGCCGACCAAAAGAGAAAACACCTTGCTTGACCGGATGTCAAAACTGTGGCGGTGGATATGTTCCTGTGGCTCATCCTGCCGTTCTTCCGAACTTTTGACAAACGATTCTTTCAAATTCCGCAACAGACCTAAAATCCTGTTCGATGCGCAAACTTCCGCTTCCCCGAACTTGGTCAGCATGGCTTTGGTCTGTGCCTGATGTTCCTTTGCGGAACTCTCGAACAGCTCCTTTATGGATGTCAAGTCCACCGTTGGAGGTTGTCCACCAGATTGATTGTTAGGTGCTTTTGGAGTATTCTCCAACTTACTACTAATACCTTTAAGGCCATTCTTAATGTCCTCGAAGAGCGTGTAAACTTCATTGTTGTCCATATTTAGAATCTTATTTTACGTTGTTTCTTTTTCTTGTTCCTGCGTTTTAATTCTTCCTCGAAACGGTTTTCCTCAGCCTGTCCGTCCGTGTTGTCCGATGTAAAAAGACCTATTGAACCGATGAACAAGTCATTGTTGCCCCTTGATTCGGATGGGAGCATGGACTGTTCTTCACGGTGCGGCGATGCTATGATTCCCTGCCGTTCATTGCGTCTGTTATTGTCCAGTGCTGCGTTAATTTTGGAGAAACTGAACCGCCTGTCAATCTTGGAGCCGCTGAATGAGTAGCCGTTCATGGAGAAGACAACACCCTGCACCTCGTCCGACTTACCCTTGTGCTTGAACTGTACGTCCACGCCTTGTTTCTTCAGATTAGCAATGAGTCTGTTCCAGTTTCCGCACCTTGCCACTTCTGATTTGAGGATGGAAAAAAGCTCGTACTTGGCCTTGTCCGGCTCTTTCAACCTGTGCAGTTTCACCTGTTCCTTGCCGCTGGCGAAATAAAGGTTGTACTTCTTCGTCAGCTCCTTGCAGATGCGTGCGCTGCGTATCCGCTCGTTGCGGTCGCTGATTGTCCTGCCGTCATTGGCGATTCGGTTAAATGCTATATGCATGTGCGGATGCTCCTTGTCGAAGTGACGCACGATGAGAACTTGCGTGTCAGTTATTCCCATTCCTTTCAGGTATTCCAACGCTATCCCTGCCATTGCGCGGTCAGTCAGGCGGTGTTCATCTTCCTTATGAAAAGCCAACGAGATATGTCCGACGTTTTTTGTCACTTTCGGATTCATCTTCGATTGTGCTTCAAAGCTCATGGCAATGGTAGCCTTATCTTCGGCAAACAAGCCGTCACAGACAAGGATTTTAGCGTCCTTTCCCTTGTCAAGGATGTAGTCCACTACACCCTTGAAGTTGCTTCCCTTGACAATTTTTGCTATCATAGAAGTATCAGGTTAAGCACTTCCTCGATACGTGCTGTTAACACACGGCATTCCAACCTCACAGAGGCGAAGCCAGCCGTATTAGCTTTGTGTGCAAGCTGGTTCAGGTTGTTTGCCATGCCGCAGAGTTGGCGGACATAGCCCGTATGTTCAGGTGTGAGCCGTTCTTTCACCTGCCCGTCCCTCATGCAACGGCGCAGAAACTCACCTGCGGATATGCCCGCATTCCGTGCCTTGCCTTTCAGCGTGTAGTAATCCGATGTCGCCATCTTCACCGTGAGGCAGTATTTCAGCTTGTCAGCCGCTCCCTTCTTGGGTCGGCCACCTTTATTCCTTCGATTTGATTTTTGCTTTTGTTCCATACTTTGTTACTGATTATAATACAGATACCTATTAGACCAACGGGATGCAGCTCTCCACGGAGTTCATGAGTGGGAGCAGTCGGTTTCGGTATGCCCGAAACACAAACTTGCTCCCCTCAAAACTCCGTTGGATTGCTTCAGGGTAACTCCGAATTGCGCCCTGTCAATCTACTCCTTAATTCTCAGAGTTTACGCCATGCCTCGATGTCCTCACCGTAGGTGTCAAGGTGCTGCCGTGCGATGTTCTCCACCAGTCCAGACACGCTCATCCTGCGCCCGCCGAACATACGGACGATACGGTCAAGCGCATCGCGCGTGCTGCGGCTGAGGAACACGGGCTTGCGGTCTTCGATGGCCGGAACGGTGAGGAAGGCTTCCTTGTACTCCTCCAACGATGCCCGGCGTTGCTTGCCGCTGATGCGGCGTACCACTTGCGGAGTTTCATCCGTCTGTTCCGGCACGGCTTCACCTGCCTGTTCCTGTACAGTTTCATTTGACTTTCCCTGCTGCTCCTGCGTGTCAGCAGGTTGGGTGTCGGGATTCAGAGTTTCCGTACTCGGTTTATTTCCCAAAAATGTTTGCAATGCTGCATCCATTGTCTGGCTGCTTACGTTCTTTTTCATACTTGTTTGAATTAAATGTTTAACAATGTTGGCCGTTGTGCGCACATTAGACCGATTATCGGTTGCAAAGGAAATGGCTATAAAACAGACAGTCAAAGAATTGGGTGGGCTGTGGCAACAATGTATGGTTTTGCACTTTGCCCATTGCCTGAACGGTACAGACTGCGCCATTTTGCCATTGTGCATGAAACGGGCATTAGGAATTTTAAGGGCTTAATTGGAATGGTCGGGGCGGATTTAAGGAAATGCCCTTTGAGAAACAGAAGAGCGTAATTTTAAGGTTGGCAGAAAGCCGAAGAACGCCATTGGCTACCACACCAACGCCAAATGCTGCCACGGCTCTGCGAAGCGTTTGGATTATGCTGGACTTCACTTTTCTTTGCACCACGGACGCTTGGAACAGCCGTCACGGGTTCGGCAAACAACGCCACTCCCGACCACTTGCTGCCACAAGCTGCCACCTCATTGCAAATCCATTGTTTCAAGCGGACAACGGATTTACTTTGCAGGCGGAACGGATTATTAACACTAAAATCAGTATAAGAAATGAATGTAGTAATTATCTCGAAAGAAAAGTACGAAGAAATGGTCGGCAAGCTCAACCGCCTGTCCGACCGGGTAAATGAAATCCTCCACAAGAGGGAAGGAAAACGGCTCAGCCGTTGGATGGACAACCAAGAGGTCTGCCAACAGTTGCGCATCAGTCCGCGAACCTTACAGACGCTCCGCGACAACGGCACGCTGGCTTACTCGCAAATCGGGCACAAGATTTTCTACAAGCCGGAGGACGTGCAGCGCATCGTCCGACTTGTGGAGGACAGACGCAAGGATGCCGCTTGGCGTGGCAGGAGTATTTGATTTGAAGATAAGAATACCACTAAATCCATTGTAAATACTGTAAATCATGAATGACCTGATTCTTGCCGACCGTGAATTGGAGGTCGGCTTCATCGGAAAACTGGATGCCCTGTTTGAAGGCATCGAAAGAATGGACGCAAGCCACAAGGCTTCGCCAAGTAACGAACAGTTCCTTACTGACAAGGAGGTGTCGGCATGGCTCAAAGTGAGCCGACGCACCTTGCAGGACTACCGCAACAACGGGATGGTATCCTACTACCAGTTGGGCGGCAAAATTCTGTACAAGGAGTCTGACATCGAAAAGCTGCTGATGAGCGGCTACAGGAACGCTTACCGCATGGAAACGTAAATCTGAATGTGCAAAAACAAAGAAAGCCGATGGCGACAAGTAAATTGTCCGCCCATCGGCTTTCTTTGTGTAATGTTATATCCTTTACTGCTAACACGTACACCGTGGACTGGTTACGGACAGCGAAAAGAACAAATTTACAGGCTTTTCACGGCTTGCTGTGTATAGCCTTTCCATGATAAACTTTCGGAAAGCTATTGCCTCTCGGCTTCGCAACCTGAACGCTATGGCAACCACCATTTCAAGGCTGTACACGTCATAACAAATCTTGCCGTCCTGTCTGACGTGCCGCACCGTTTCTTCTACCGCCAATTCATTGTTCTTGTATATGGCAGCAATAGCCTTACGAATATAGCAACCGAACACGTTGAACGCATCGCACATCTCCTGCTGCGTCATCCATACGGGAGCGGTCGGCAGAATGAGCGCCCCATTTTCAGTGATTGTGATTATTCCTCTTTCCATGTCCGCATCATTTTTCATTGTCAGAATTTCGTTTACACTCTTTTTTCCAACCGCTGTAATTGCCGCACTTGAACACGCGCGAGGGCATCCCGTCATCGGGCAAAGAAAACCTACCTTTGGTGGTCTCGGACAGCACAGCCAAGTCACGGCTCACCTTCTGGTTGGTGATTTCCGCGTAGATTTGCGTGGTGCGGATGGAGGAGTGCCCCATCATCTTGCTGATGGTTTCTATCGGCACGCCGTTGTTCAGGCAAATCAGGGTCGCAAACGAATGGCGGCTCATATAGTAGGTAAGGTGGCATCCCAAATCACACTGTTCGGCTATCATCTTCAGGTTGCGGCACAGGCTCGAAGTCTGCGGAACGAAGAACAGTTTTCCGTCCTTTCCCTCGCCGCGGTACTTTTCGATAATTCGCCACGGTATGTCCAACAGCTTGATGTGGCACTCCGCTTTCGTCTTCTGCCGTGCGATGTGAATCCACTTGCTGCCGTCCTCCTTCGTGATGATGTTGTCCTCTGTCAGGTTCGCCAAGTCTGCCCTCCCGATGCCCGTGAAAGTCGAAAAGACGAACAAGTCCCTCGTATGGCACAGCCTGTACGTGGGCAGCTTGGCTTTCAACAGCTTCTCGAACTGCTCACTCGTCAGATAGCGGTGGTTCACCGTGATTTTCTCTATCTTGTGCCCTGCGAAAGGGTCACGCTTGAGGATGTGCCTTTTCAAGGCGAGCCGCGTCATCTTGTGCAGCAGGATGAGATAGTCGTTGTACGCAGATACTTTCAGCCGCAACACCGTGGAGAGGTAAAATGTGAAATCGGTCATGAAGCGCATGGTCAGCGAGCGCAACGGGATGTCCTCCATGCCGTACTTGTACTTCATGAAATTGTGGATGTGCTTGCGTGTGGTCAGGTACCGGATATAAGTGTGCCTTGTCCTGTCGATGCCCACACGTTTGGCATACTCCTCATTATGCTCGTCCATCAATGTGAGCAGGGTTTCCTTCACCTGCGATTTGCCCGTCACGGCGTTCTTGATAATTTCAGCAGAAACGAAACCGTAACTGTCCACGTTTTCCTTGTAGGCGGAACGTGCTTTGGCTTCCAGTGCGGACAGGGTGTCGTTCAATCTGACCAACTCCCTTTTCTTCTCGCAAGCGATATTTTCCTTGCGCCCGTCGGTGGAAGCCCTACCCATTTCCGCATCCCAAAATTCCGGTTCGACTTCCAACCCTGTGGAATACTGGCTGACCTTACCGTCAAGGGTTACGCGTCCCATGACAGGGCATTTCCCGTTCTTCTTCAACTTCTGCCGGTTGATGTAGAACAATAGCTTGAACGTGCTGCGCATGGCTTATCCCTCCATCATTTGTTTGACAATGGCTTTCTGTTTCCAGCTCGGATTGACCCTGCGCCGGGTGATGTCCTTATGAATCGGGGAAGGAGCCGAATCAATCCCGAACAGGGAGAACTTGCCTTCAATGGCTTCGCCCAGCCTGTCCACGTCACGGTCAATCTTGTCCTGCGTGACTTTCGCGTACCGTTGAGTGGTCTTGATATGCTTGTGCCCCATGATTTTGCTCACCGTTTCGATGGGAATGCCCTGCGAAAGACAAATTATGCTGCCGAAGGTATGACGTGCGGTGTGGAATGAAATCGGGCGGTTGATGCCGCACATCACGGCCATTTTCTTCAGGTGGCGGTTCATACTCTCCTTTGTGAGCATGGGTAACAGTTTCCCGTCGGCATCCATGCCCCTGTATTTCTCCAAGATGGCAAGCGGTATCTCCATCAGCCTTACACATTCGGGAGTGCCCGTTTTCAGCCTTTCCGTATGAATCCACAGGCTCCCGTCCTCGGCTTTCACGATATTCTTCTCCGTCAACGCCCTCATGTCGCAGTAGCAGATGCCAGTCCAACACGAAAACAGGAACATGTCCCTCGTGAAATTGCGGTTGGGCGTGTCATAGGTCGTGTTGGCGAACTTGGCAAGTTCCTCTTCCGTAAGATACATCTGCTTGAACTCCGGCTTTTGCGGACTGTACCCCTTGAACGGGCTGAAAGGGATGGTGCCACGGAACACGGCGAGCATCATCACGCATTTCAGGCGGTTGATATGCCCGACTATGGTCCTTGGCTTGAACCGCTTGACGGTTCGCATATATATGTCAAAATCCTCGATGAAGTTACCGTCAATCTGCTTGACGGGCATATCCGAAAGACGGTACTTGTCTTTCAGGAACACGGCAAGGTGTCGGTAAGTGTTCGTGTACTGGTAATAGGTGTTCACGGCGCGGTTCACGCCCACGCGCAAGGCGTAGTCACCGTTGTGTTCCTCAAACAGCTTCATGATGGTGTCCTGCGATTCTGCCTGACCTTGGTAGGCGTTCTTCACATCTTCTGCCGAAACAATCTCCTTGATGTCCTTCAGCTCGTTGAAACGCTGGCGCAACAGCAACAGCGTGCGTTCAATCTCGCGGTTCGCCATGACCGCCATCCTGCTCTTGCCCGTACACCGTTGCGCCGTGGCGTTCCACAACTTTACATTCACCTTGAACTTGCAGGAGAACTGCGCGATGGAGTTGTTCTTTCCCCTGACGGCTATCCTGCCCATGAGGGGCGACAGTCCGTCCTTGTCCTGTCCGCTACGCTTGATGTAGAGCAGCACTTTCATTTCTGTCTTCATTGCCATAACTTTTTTGGTTGCAATATTAGTGATACATTGCCGACCGACAGAATTGGAAACGGGGCAGAACGGCGCAAACGGAACGGACGCTGTTAAATCTGCGGATTTGAAGCCCTGCCGCACGTATAATGCTTGTTTACAAGCATTAGGAACACTGACTTTCAGGCTTCAGGCAGGCAGCGGAACAGGTAATGACTTGGTAGCGGAAACCTTGCATTATCCTGCCTTCCCCTGCTGTTTGGCTGTAATGGCAAACAACTGCAAAACCGCTGCATTACAACGAGTTGCGTTTGATTCTCTTTATTCCTATCTCCCTTGCTTTGATGCTTCTTTCTTCGTTCACCGGGCTGGCGTTTGCCGACCTGAAAAGTCTGAAGACGGACAACATCACGCAGGCGGAAGACGGTACATGGTGGATACACTATCGGAGACAGAAAACGGACACGCTGTCCTCCGTCCGGCTGCTGGACATCCCGTTGAGGATAATCAAGAAGTACAAGGACCAAAGGAACAGCGACAGGGTGTTCAACCTTTACTGCCGCAAGTATTTCCTCACACTCGTTACGGAGCTGGGAAAGACATACGGCTTTCCGCTGACCTTCCACCAGGCCCGGCATAATTTCGGCACCCATATCACGCTCTCGTTGGGTGTCCCGATTGAGACGGTGGCCCGCATGATGGGACACCTGCGTATTGAGACCACGCAGATTTATGCGAAAGTCACTGACAAAAAAGTGGAAGAGGACATGAAAAAACTGAAGGACTCCTCCGTCAACCGGGAAACATTCCTTTATGAGGAAGAGCTTGAAGGGAAAAGGCGGAAACGGCGGCAACGTGCCGGATGATGAAAAAAATGGAGAAGCGGCAGCCCGGCCTTTTTCTCCATCTTCCTGTCTTACACTTATACCCACCTCTGTTCTTCCCGGCATCTCTTGTAGGCATCCTCCAGCATTTTATGTATGTCGGATTCCTTGTAGAGCACCTTTCCTTGAAGGAGGTAATAAGGGATGACACCGAGCGTGCGGTACTCCTGCAGAGTCCGCCGGCTTATCCGGAGTATGCCGGACAGTTCCTCGTCCGTCAGGAAACGTTCTCCCTTGAACATCGGCTTGGGAGTCTTTTCCATATCGGACAACATTCTTTCCAAATTCTCCAGTCCCTGGAAAAGGACTTCAACGTGAGGGTCTTTCCTCTCTATGAAATGGTAACTCATGGCTTTCTTTTTAAGGGGTGATAACTTGATTCCAACAGGTTCTGCACATCTTCAGGCTTGTAGAACATCTTGTGCTTGATGCGTGTGAAAGGCAGAAGCCCCTTGTCACGGTACACCTGCAATGTCTTCTTCGATATGTGAAGCACGTCGCATACATCCTGGTTGTCCATCCAGTTCTTCAAACCCATGTCCTTGCCTGAACGGCACAACCGGGCAAGCCGGCTTTCAAGTTCGCAGAAACGGATCCGGAACTCGTCAAAAGTCTTTTTGTCTATACATATTATTTCCATACGTCTTCTGATTAAGATTGAATACCCAGTTCTTTCCTGATCCTTGCGGGCAGCGCCTTCCCTTTCCGGTTCAGGAACTCCTGAACTTCGGAAGCCTTGTAATAGGTGCGTCCGTCAATCATGTAGTAGGTCACGAGCTTTTTCTGACGGTAACGCGCAAGGGTGCGCTTGGTCACGCCGAGCAGTTCGCACATGTCCTGGTTGTCGAGCAGCTTGTCACCTTCAAGGGCGGCCGTCTGCCGGTTCATGCGGTTCAGCCTGTCCTCTATCTTGTCAAAGCGTTCCATAATCTGGTGGAGCATCATCTGGAATGTCTCCCGGTCTATCTGTATCATACTGAATTCTGTTTTAGTGCGTGAATACTTCGTTTCTCACACTGTTGCGCAACAGGTTTCATTATGATAAAGGCCAAATCACAGACCAACGCGGCAGATTATTCTTCCGAAAACAGGCAAAACGCTGAATATCATAGAAATAAAAAATCAGCCTTCCAGGAAGAGGGCTGACGGGCATATTGCATTTGCAATGTCCTGCAACGGTCTATTGCAACGTCCTGCAATAATGCAGACGGCACACGCCGTTCCGGAAGGTCTTGGATCTGACGAGCCGCCAGTTGCCTGACGGGAGGTGAGCGGAGACGGACAAAGGGAAGGTACTGACCGAGGGAATAAGAAAGATTACAAGTTCATCGACAAGGCTGTAAAGTGACAGCCCCCGCAGAAATTCCACGCTCTTCTCATCGTATATTTCCGCATGGAAAACCGTGGAAGGCCCGGCAGTGTCTTTCTCGCAGATAAGATCGACCAGCGGGTAACCGGGAAACAGGCGTCTTGTGCAGCGTCCCCTCCAGTACGGGAAGCCCTTCCTGTCCGATTTTACCCACTCCAACAACGGTTCGCCTTCCGGTGGGACGGCCCCGTCCAATGTCATTGCTATCACTGCCTGTAACTTCGCCATGCTTTTCTGCCTTTAAATGAAAAATAGCGTGAAATCCACGCATTATCAGGCAGAGGCTCTGGCAAGCCCAAAAACAGATCTGCATGGACTCACGCTATAAGGTATAGCATAAGCCTCACGCAAAAGCCTCTGTTTTTGAAATTTTGCCAGATTTCTACCTGAGACGTCTTGCGACTTATGTATGATAAACGGCAGGACTCCAGCCCTTGCCGTCATCGGTTCAGTATGTTACGGCCGGAACATGTATGGCACACAATTCCGGCCTTTGTGCAAAGGTAGGCATTTTCTTCCATTCTATAATGCCTTTTGCTTCATATCTTACGCCCGCACAATGAAAAAGAGGCTTTTCATTTGTCAAGCAGGCCGTATTTCTTCATTTTCCGGTATAGTGTCGACGGATCGACATGCAGGATGCCGGCGGCTTTCCTGCGGTGTCCCCCGCTTTTCTCCAATGCCATGAGTATGGACTGTTTCTCTTCCGCCTCCGTCTGCGGGAACATATTGATTTCCGTACTCCAGGATTCCATCTTTATGTTCAGTTCCGCCGCCTCTATCACCGGCTGCCTGGCCATCAGCACAGCCCTCTTGACCTTGTTCTGCAATTCACGCACGTTGCCCGGCCACCTGTAGGAAAGCATCAGCTGTCCGGCCTCGGGGGAGAACCCTTCCGTCTGCCGTTTGAGCTCTTTGGAGAATTTCTTCCTGAAATGCTCCGCAAGCGGAAGGATGTCTTCCGGGCACTCATGAAGGGAAGGCATCATTATCTCAAACTCGCACAGCCTGTGGTACAGGTCCTCGCGGAAACGCCTCTCCTTAATGGCCGACTGCAGGTCCTCGTTGGTGGCGGCCACTATCCGCACATCGGCCTTTCTTTCCCGGCTGCTGCCGATCGGGAGATAGGTCCCTTCCTGCAAGACACGCAGGAGCATGGCCTGCACTTCCTGTGACAGTGTGCCTATCTCGTCCAGAAGCAACGTGCCGCCTTTCGCCTGGTCGAAATATCCTTCCTTGTTGCTGTCCGCACCGGTGAAAGTCCCTTTCATGTGCCCGAAAAAGAGTGTCGCAGCCAGTTCTTTGGGAAGGACGGCGCAGTTGACCGCCACCAGCGGCTTATCTTTGCGGTCGCTGGAATAGTGTATGCGTTGCGCGATGGATTCCTTGCCTGCACCGTTAGGCCCGAGGATAAGCACGGAGATGTCAAACGGGGCTACAGTCCGGGCAAGGTTTTCCACCTCAAGCATCTGTGGGCTGTTCCTGTGGAAAAGGTTCTTGTCTTTGTCATAAACCTGGGAACTCGGCCGAAGTATATCCTTGATCAGCTCAAGAAGCTCATCCATCTGTACGGGTTTTGCCAGATAGTCGTCCGCGCCGAGTTTGATGGCTTTTACAGCGTCAGGCACGGAGGCATAGCCGGTCATGACGATGAAAGGGATGTCAATCCTTTCCTTGCGGAGCCATTCAAGCAGGGATATGCCGTTCCCTTCGGGCAGGCGCACGTCGGCAAGGACCAGGTCGAAATGTTCCGACTTTATCCGCTTCCTGGCGCCGGGCTCGTCTATCGTCGTCGAGACTTCGTAGCCGGATTTCTCAAGCCATCTCTTCTGCTGGCCGGCCAGCATGATGTTGTCCTCCACGATAAGTATCCTGTGTTTCATTGTTCTTTGTTTTCTATTGTTTCCTGTTTCCCATCTTCCATTTCCGACAACAGCCGTTCCGCTTCGGCAATCAGCCGGCATATCCGGCCGACCATGTCTTCCGTATGCCTATGGACCGCCTTTCCGTCCGGACCGTCGTCCTGCAGGATTTCACTGTACTCGTCAAGCTCATGGGCGATGCCCAACTGTTCCCACGCCGGGTACATGCGGTGGAGCGTCTCCCTCATCCGTCCGAAATCCACTTCCATGTCCGAAAGGGATTCCTGAAGCTCCGCCTTGTTCTTGAGGGATTCTCCGATGAATGTCTCCAGAATCCATTTCCTGTCTTCTATGTCGGCGGCCAATGCGGAGAAGTCGGCCGAAACGGTCGGTGCGGCTTTTTTCTTTTCTGTAACGGATGACAGGAACGTCAGCAGTTCGTTCATGGAAAACGGCTTGCGGATACAGCCGGAGAAGCCGGCCTCCCAATAGCGGCTGTCGTTCCCGTCATTCCGGGCTGTCATTGCCGCGACCGGTACCGTTCTGGAATTGCCTATGTTGGATTGCCGCAGTAGGTACAGCAGGTCGAAACCTCCCGTGCCACGCATCTGTATGTCTGTCAGGATGATGTCGTAACGGGCCCGGCGCAGTTCGTTTACCACGGCCTGGGCATTCTGGCACTTGCAGCAGGACACGCCGTTTCTTTCCAGCATTTCCCCGACGATACGGAGCTGTATCGGGTCGTCATCCACCACAAGGACCTTTTGCGGAAGGCTGAGCCTGCCCTCGACCGGAATGGCGGTGTCTTTTACCGGTTCGTCCGTCGGAGAAAGAGGGATCCGTATTTCAAAGGAACTGCCTTCTCCCGGACGGCTGGATACGGAAATCTCTCCTTTGAGCAGGCTGACAAGCCCACGGGTTATCGCAAGGCCGAGCCCGAACCCGTCGGCGTTCACTTCGGGTGCGGCCCGTTCAAAGGGCTGGAATATCCGCTCCACGGTTTTCCCGTCCATGCCTATGCCCGTATCCTGTATCCGGACTGTCAGTATTTCTTTTTCATACGAGGCGGAAAAATTTACCGAACCGGACTTTGTGAACTTGACAGCATTTGACAACAGATTGTCCAATACCTGTTCCAGGCGGTCGGCATCGCCGGAAACCACGATGTCCGGGACATCCACATTCTTGGAAAAGAGCAGCCCTTTGTCATTGGCCGGACGTGTGTATTCGTCTGCCATCCCGTCAAGGAATGGAATGAGCCGGAACGGCACGGGATTAAGGGTTTCCTTCGCCTCGTCCAGCCGGGAAAGGTCGAGCAGGCTGTTGGCCAGCCGCGCGATATGCCGGGAGGAATCCATGATGTCCGTCAGATAGGCGTTGCGGCGTTTCCTGTCCCTGGTGCCCATCGCCAGTTCCGCGCTGCCGCTGATGGTGTTAAGCGGGCCGCGTATGTCGTGCGACAAGGTCACAATGATGCGCTTGCGTATCTCCAGCAACTCATACCTCTTGTGGTGTGAGTCCTCCAGCTCGCGCCGGTCACGGTATTTGCGGCGGATGTCGCGGTAGATGAACACGTAAAGCAGCAGGGCGCACAGCAGCCCCGCCGACGAGATGCCGCATATCAGGGCGAAGGCCTCTTCCCGCAAGGCGGACACCCGTTCCAACCGTTCCTCCGTGCGCAGCATGGCGTCCCGCTCGAAGTCGTTCACCAGACGGTTGATATGCCGGTTCAGCACCCGGTTGCGGCGCTCCAGCGAGTCGGAAAGGGCATGGTACATCTCCTTCTGCTCCCGGAGGGCGGCGAACACGTCGTTACGGAACTGCCGCATGTCACGCACATGGCGGGTGTTCGGCACGACACGCACGGTGCCCGCTCCATGCGCTCCGGCATTCCCGTCCTTTTCCTTTTTCTTTTTGGGCCTGAGCCAGTCCCAGAAACTCTTTTTGACTTTCTTCCCGCCTTCATTCTCCGGTGTGCCGGCCACGCGTTCCGGCACGGAGGCGGAATGTTCCAGCGAAGGCAGACGCTCGCTGAGCAGGCTGTCCATGCGGCTGGCCGTCGAGGGCGTTTCCGCCAGGCGGTATATCTGGGCCTTCTTCTCGTCAAGCAGCAGCCGCACCGTGTCAATGCGGCTCTGTTGCAGGGTGTCTGAATAGACGGAGCCTAACTTTTCCAATATCTCCGACATCCGGCGGTCCTTCTCTTCGTAGGAGCGCAGGTCGTCCTTGTCCCACAGCAGGGCGCCGTCGCTGTAAAGCAGCAGGGCGATAAGGCTCTTGAAAGCCGAGTTTGTCAGACGCCGTTGCTCCAGCATCGCCCGTTCCTCCTCTTCGGCTTCCTGGAACACCTGTTTCTCGTTCCACACGGCATAGACGATGCCGCCTACCAGCAGGGTAAGCAGCAGATAGCCCGAAAGGATCTTGACCTGCAAGGTTCCTTTCGGGCGGGGTGTGGGGGTTGTATGTCGTTTTCCCATGAACTTTGCGGATTCTACAAAAGCGCAAAGTTAGGAGGGTATGGGTGAAGCCTTGTTCTGATTTTCTGCGTAAAATTTCTGATTTCCGGCGGACGCTCATCCGGCTGTGTCTTTCCGCAGCAGCGAGGGGGATTTCCCGAAGTTCCGCTGGCAGTAGTCCGACAGGGTCGATAGCGAGTGGAAGCCGTTGCGCTCGGAGACATCGGACAGCGGAATGGCGGTATCTGACAGCATGGCGAGGATGTCCTCCTTGCGACGCTCCCGCAGCCATTCGGCCACCGGCTGCCCGAACTCCTCCTTGAACCGTTCTCGGAACACCGTTTCCGACTGGTGGCAGCGTGCCGCCAGTTCCCCGGCGGTCAGGGTACCCACGGGCCTGTTCCCGGTCATGATGCGCACCATCTCCTTAAAACCGCCGTACCGGAAGTCCGGCAGGCTGCGTTCCACCCGGCGGAAGTCCGCTTCCGTCAGGAAGCAGGGATAGTCCTCGTCCCCTTCGAGCAGACGCCGCCATTCTTTCAGCGCCAGACCCATCATCAGGTTGTACAGGGCGTTCAGGTGCGGGTATTCGTCATGGAGCGTCATCCGCCCGACCACCTCCATGCAGAACAGCGTCCCGGCACGGTGCTGGGTGCGGTAGCTGTTCACGAAGGTGTCCGTCACATAGCCCGTTACGGTGTTGTCCCGGCAATGGGCGGCCAGTATGTACAGGGCGCACTCCGACGGGGCTTTGGGAGACAGCGACGGGCGCAGTCTGCGCAACTTTCCCGTGAGCCACCGCATGGCGGCGATGTTCTTCGCCGGCTGTCTCAGCACCGCCCATGTCTCCGGGCGTCGCAGGTTCACGAGGACGCTTGCCCTCTCCGCTTCCTTCATCCACTCCTGCCACTCCGTGCCGAGGGTGGCATCCTCCAATATTTCAAATAAATCATCATTCATCATATATGTTTCGTCTTTATTTTAATCCTTCCGTTTTTCTTTTCTCCATATTCCATTTGACTTTATGTCATGCTCCAACCAATGCCATCTGTGTGAACCAAACGATATCCGGACTGGAATACAATAAGGCTCGTCAGAAATTTATAAAACTTAATATAGGTATATTTCCAAACATTCATATCATTCAGCATTAAAGGTTATTACCGTTGCTACAAGGGTTCTAAAAATCTCAAACCGTATTTGCCAACATAGCAGCAAAACAAGAAAAAGAAAACCACAAATATCATATACAGGATGGACAAAATCCCCCAAAGCATCTTCCGAGGCTCCGCTTCGACTTCTTTTCTTATGCGCTCGAACGCATCTCCTTTGCACAAGGAACGGTTGCGAAGCCATCCAATGGTTAGCATCCCCAATGCATAAAGAGCAAAGAAGAATGGCTCGTATTTCGTGGACAATACATTATCCACTAATCTGTCGATAAGTATCAGTATTCCAAAATACAAAAGCGAATCAAAAGATGCTACAAACAACATGGCCGCAAAATCGTCCGCACCGTCTTTCCCGATTATCCTGCGGCGTATCTTGAAGAACTTGATATATATGTATTTCCAGACGTTCATATCAATTCACTAACATTATCGACTTAAAAAGTACCACCCATGTCAGAATAATACAAAATTATAAAAAACACCTCGCAATCCTGCCGTAAAAGCCGAAAAAATGGTACATTTACGCTCAATTTTCAATATGCTTCCTTGGAGTCTTCCTGATGCTTCATTTCGGCTTTTGGAAGTTAGGAAGCTGTTTGTGACCCGTTTCAACACTTTAAGTTTTCCGCTTATTTCAATGAACCTTTCCACCGTTGTGGAACTTCAGCGCTGACTCCGGCTTAGTATTATAAGTAGGGAAACGCAATGTTCACCGCTACCACCAACGCCACGATAGCCGCAATGTAAATCAACATCGCCCGTTTCCAGTAGCGGGGACGCTCACGGAGTTCCTGCCGGACTTCCTTGCGGATTTTCTTGTCATCCAGAAATCCCAAGGGAATGACCATCAGCAGCAAAGCCAGCACCGACACGCCGTAAAAGACGACCTTCTGACAGTCGGATTCCAGATGCACATACCCGTCTTGCCCCGCCGCCGCGAACAGAGTGCCGTTCAGCAGGAGCAATTCGGGGAGGATGGTCAGGGCATATATCCCGGCCCCCAACGCCTTGCGCTTCCTTTTGTTGTTCCAATCGGTGAAATGGCTATGCATGATTTTATGCAGCATCACTAATATGTAGAAGAAGCGGCAAAACACGTTCCGACTGTCTGTCATTTGATAGTTTTGTCTATCCATTTCAGCACTGTTCCCCATAAGGGTATATTGGCGATAAGCAAAAAGCCAAGAGAGAACAGGAAAAAGTAACACCGGGCAGGGCTGAACTTGCGTCCCGCATAGTGCCGCATGACCGCCTTCCGCCGAGCGGGTGAATATATCCTGCCGGGCAGATAGACTATTACCACGCTACAGATAATCATGGCGATTGCAAGGAAATCGCGTACAGGAGGGTCGAAACATAAGACGATGGTTATTATCGGCCCAAGGACAACAACCATGATGCAAAGCATCAGCATACTATCCCCGTCGGGCCGACGTGGCTCGCCTTTGTAATGCTGCTGCGCCATTTCTCCCAACCAAAACAAATAGTCGAAGAAATAGTAGCGTCGTGGCCGCTTTTGCTCTTGCTCTTTATATTCCTGTTTCCTCATAAGGCATTCCGTTTTTCGTTTCCTACGCCGTGGCGAAATAAAGGCACGCCACGCTTGCCAGGGCGATGACCAGCAATGCGCCCACGCAAATGTGCAGCGTCTTCCACATTAAAATCGCTATATGTTTTCGTATCTTGCCTTTCATTTGCATACAAAATTATAAAAAACACCTCGCAATCCTGCCGTAAAAGCCGGAAAAATAGTACATTTCCGCTCAGTTTTCGATAACCTGTGCGGATATGCTGGGATGGATAGACTATATATGGTTTGTCGGAGAGGCTTTTCACCGGCGTGAGGGGGCTCCGGGCGACGGCGAGGCATTGCTGATGGGATGCTGGTACATGGGTGCGTTCCTGCCGTTGCTGACCTTTTCCCACAGGGTGGTAAACGGCTGGGGATTCTATCTTGTCGCCGATCCGGTCCTGTTGCTTGCCCCGTTCGTTTTCTGCCGTTTCAGATACACGGAAAAACGGCGGGATAAGATTTGGACAAGGCTCCATGAGCATAGGCACATGGGCAGGCGGCTGTTGGCGATAGGTGCGGTGATGGCCGCTATATGCTCCCTCGAAACCTTCCTGATGATTCATTTCGGCTTTTGGAAGTTGGGGAGCCGTTGATGACTGCGGTTCTAATTTATTTTTATTGATTGATAATGTAAAACATGGCTCGCATTATTTTGATTTTGGCTATTTGTGGTTTCGTTGGATGTGCTTCTAACGGGAATGTCGTTTCAGTAAGACAAATTGAAAGTGATAAACCTGTTGTGCTAAGAATGAGAAAGGACAGGACTTTCATTCATAGTCTGCTATACCCATTATCTTTTGAATTTAAGAAGAATGATAAAAGAGAGATATATTATTTTGAATCCTCTTACTTTGCTAAACATGATGAATTATGTCCTGGAACTGGCGAATGTTGGTTAAAGTCAGAGAATCAAAATGATAATTTAACTTATTCTTATAAGAAGTTTTATGGAGGGGTATTATTTACCATTGAAAATAATGATACAATCCAAACACATTTATATAAGTATTATAAAAAGATAATTAAAGAAAATAAAGACACCATTCATGTTTCTTTAAAAGAATTCAATAACCATTTTAAATATATTATTGATAATTTCTTCGAGGGAGATTCTATCTATTTACATTTTCATGATCATAAAAGATGGATTGATGTTCCTTTGAGAATTACATTCAAGTAACTTCTTAATCAACGTGAGTTGTATTCTGTATTCCTATTGTCATAAACAATATTATTTACTTCTCCCAAAGCGAGTACTATCTTGCATTAATGTTCCAACAATGTCACCATTCCGATCAATGTAGTACCAGTCATCACTTTCCCAATACCAGTGCTCGCCTCCGGAGCCTGCCACCTCTTTCCGTTCCCCCGAATCGGTGACTTTCGCCTTGCCACCCTCGAATGGATAGCCGAAGGCAAAACGGGGACGGATGACGGTCTTGCCTGTCTCGTCAGCGTAACCGATACGCCCTTTCCGATCCACTATGCGGTACAGTCCTTCACTTACATAGTCGTCTCCGTTGTCATATTGAAACGCTGCATAATGTCTTGCACTGCCGCAACTGCACAGCAGCAATACGGCACTCAGATAAATGATAATTTTGTTCATGATGCGGGTTGTTTTCATTTGATAATCTGTTTTTGTTAATGTCAAGGCAGCAGGAACTGCATGTTGAAACGGCAGAACAGCCTGTATGCCGCATATCCGGCAAGCAGGGTGATGCCTGTAAAAATCCAAAATATGGTTCTGCGTCTCTTCTTATCTGAATTTTCCATCCGGTCAAACTCCGCTTTCAACCTTTCATAGCGGCTTTCCTTGTAGATCCGTCCGTTTACCAGAATCAATATGACAAACGGAACAAGGATATAGCCCAATATCCCCTTTGACTTGTGGAGAATATACAGATGCCATGCTGTCGGACTGTCAAGACAGTTGAGTATGACAGCAGTGAACAGCACAACATAGACATACTGCATAACTGTAACAGTCGCAAAGGTACGGTGCGGCAGGCCATGTTTGGCCGAATACCATGACCAATAGAAGATATTGTCCCAGAATGAGATTCGGGGTGGTTTGATGAAGGGCTTTTGCTTGTATGCTTCCTTCCTTTCCTGATTATATTTATGCATTCTTTTCTCCATATTCCATTCAGTAATACCAAACATATGTATTTCAGAAACATTCCATTCATATAGGACAAAAGTAAGAATACTCACTCAAATATGGATAAATATGTGTTTCGACCATAAAGAACGCTGTTTCATCATTTTGACTTAGGAAAAATCCGGAAAAGATACCAGCACCGAAAAGGCCACACTGACAGCATTGGCTGCAAGTAGCCACCAGAAAATACGTTTGAACCTGTATTTGAATATCCATTTCATCGACAATCCTTCTATGCAGGTATTGACCAGAGCAACAAAAACGTAATCTACAATCCAATGCGACAAATGAAAAGTACCTTGCTCAAACGGGAACAACAGAAATTCCGTAAGAATACCACTGATTGGTATCAATACCCAACCAACCAATGCGGAAATGGCATTCATAACCGCAACAATAATGGCCGACTTTCTCCATGAGGCTTTTCCAAAGAACTTGACAGCGAAAAATTCCACCACTAAGCCCAATACAATTACATACCAACAATATACTTGTGAAAGTATATAAAGGGAAGGCCAAACCACATTTGCTGAAGCGATCAATGGTACAAACAGAAACAATAGGAGCAATAATTTTTTCATGCTAAATTATCTTTTCACAAAGATAGAGTAAATCATTGATTTTCTTGCAATAATGTGGAAGAAAATGTATCTTTACAGTCGGATTATGACTGAATGTCATGACTGTTCTGAAATGGATTGACTATATATGGTTTGTCAGGGAGTCCTTTTACAGGCGGGAAAAGTCTCCGGGCGACGGTGCCACATTGATTATGTGGTGCTGGTATCTCGATGTGGCCATGATATTGTTGACCCTGTTCCATCGGATTGCAGGCGGTTGGATATTCTATACGGTCATTGTCCCTGTCCTGCTGGCGGTGCCTTTCCTTTTCTGTCGTTTCAGGTACACGGCAAAGCGTCAGGACGAGATCTTCGCAAGGCATTCCCGCAAAAAGACGGGAAGGCGGTTATTGGCGATATGGGCTGCGATAGTCGGCATATTCTGCCTTGAGGTGCTGTTGATGGTACTTTCCGGACTTTGGAGTATTGAATCTCATCCGTAAACACCTCGATGTTTCACCACCTCAAGTTCAAAAGTCGTTTTCGTTCTTGCTCTGTATATTCCTGTTTCCTCATAAGGCATTCCGTTTTTTCGTTTCCTATATCGTGGCAAAATAAAGACACGCCACGCCTGCCAGGGCGATGACCAACAATGCGCCCACGCAAATGCGCAACGCCTTCTCGCCGAAAGTCTCACGCACCCAGTTCCATCCCCATGTGCTCAGCGAGTAAGTCCATTTCCACCCGCATATCACGCCGATGAGCCACAGCAGCAGGATGCCGCCCACTATCAGATAGCCGTAGCGGGGGTTCTCGGCTATCCACTCAAAATGTCTGTCTATCTGTTCGTTCATTGTTCTATATTAAATACTTTTCAGGTGCAAATTCAGAGAATGAATTGCACCCCAATAATGAATGTAATGGCACACAAATCTTCTCTCAAGGTATCTCCTTTCAGGTTTGTCACATTACCGCCCAATAGTCGGATTCTGTCTGTTATTTCCTTTTTCATGAACTCCGTATATCTTTTATTATTTTCGTTTGAGATTCACATGTTTGGACAGCCATTGGAAATATTTCCAATCTTCCTTGAAAATCTTTTCCCCTTCGAGCATATAGGCACGGAGAAGAAATTCAGTTGCATTGGTTTCATCCTTCATTTCCAGATAGTTCTCGCCAAGGCGCAGCAGAATGAAAGGATTGTCTGTCTCTCCGATATTGTAGCATTTGCGGAAAAACTCCAGCGACTTGCCGTAGTCCCCCATCATGAAATGGGCGTCACCGATTGAGCCGGCGAGCCAGAGATATGCTTCCCAGTCTTCCTTCGGTTCAGGAAGGATGTCCAGTGCCTCTTGGAAACAGGAGATGGCTTTAGTGTAATCTTCGCTTTCCATAGCCTCGTTTCCTGTTTCTGACAGTTCTTCAATTCTGTCGTACAGTTCATCTGAAAGTTCCATATTCCTCTATTTTTCTTTGATATTCTTTGATGCCCACATCCCGATATCCTGCTTGCTCAATGCCGCAGCCATCAGGTCTGGGAATTTGTCAGGCGTGCAGGCAAACGTGGGAACACCCAGACCGGCAAGATACTCGGCATTGCGCTTGTCGTAGCAGGGCGCCCCGTCATCGTTTAGGGCCGGAAGCACAATCAGCTGCACGCCGCTGGCCACGATGGAAGCGAAACGCTTGCGCATCTCCTTCTCGTCACCGCCTTCATAAAGGTCGGTCACCAGTACCAGCACGGTGTCCTGCGGCCGTGTGATCACACCCTGACAGTAAGTCAGGGCCCTGGCTATGTCGGTTCCTCCGCCGAGCTGGACACCGAACAGCAGGTCAACCGGATCCTGCAGGTCATCGGTAAGGTCAACGACCGACGTGTCGAACACCACCATACGCGTGCTCACGGACGGCAGGGAGGCCAGTACCGAACCGAAGATGCCGGAATAGACGACGGAGGTTCCCATCGAACCGCTCTGGTCGAGACAGAGAATGATGTCCTTCAGAGCCTTGCATTTTCTGCCGTAGCCTATCCTGACTTCCGGAATGACGGTCTTGTACTGCGGCTGGTAGTTCTTCAGGTTCTTTATGATGGTCGTCTTCCAGTCTATCTCGTTGTAACGGGGATTGCGTCTTCTCGCCGAACGGTTCAAAGCACCGGTGACGGCCTGCTGGGTCGGGGAAGAGAGCTTCCGCAGCAGGTCATCCACGACCTTGCGTACAACCTGACGGGCCATGTCCTTGTTCTTTTCGGGAATGGCCCTGCCGAGTGACATCAGTGTAGCCACTAGATGTACGTCAGGGACAACCGTTGCCAGCATCTCCTTCTCGGTAAGCAGCGAATCGATATGCAGACGCTTGATGGCATCCCTCTGTATGACCTGCACGACGGTCTGCGGGAAAAACTCCCGGATATCGCCAAGCCAGCGGCTTACCTTCGGGGCCGACGATCCGAGTCCGCCTCGGCGGTCACTGTCATAGACAGCTTCCAGCGAACTGTCAAGGCGCTGTTCCTCCACTGTCAGCGTTACACCCGTCCCGTCAGCGGCGTTTCCGCCGAGAGCCATGCGCCATCTTTTCAAATATTCTGTTTCCATGTTCTGTTCCTTTTTATCCGATTCCCAGAAGTCTGCCGAGCAGGGGTATCACCTTGGATGCATCCCCGTCATTGCAGGAATGTTCCCCGGAGGCGGTTCCGGTATCGGTTCCGTTCAATTCGAATCCTTTGGCCTTCTCGCCGAGCTTGCGGCGCTCGGCCGTGGTGAAATTGCTGAATGTGCGTCTGATCACCGGCAGCAGTTCTATGAAATTCGCGTCGCTCAGGCCGCAGAGCCAGCCGTTCACGAGCTGCCACAGGTTGTCGTCCAGCAGCAGTACCGAACCTGATGCACGCAGGAATCCCTCGAACCAGTATGCGATGTCGGAAGGTGCGTTGCCCACCGATGAATAGAAACTCAAGGTGTCACGCATCTCTTCACGCGATATCCTGCCCTTGTCGTAGAGTATGCGTGCCGCGTACCCGGAGAGCAGCGGATGCGCTCCCGATGAATTGCGGATCTGCTGCACGAACCCGTACCACATGCCGTTCAGTTCTTCGTCATCAAGCGTGGAGACGGCATAGTCGGTAGCCGACAGGTGCTCAAGAAGTTCTCCGGCTGCCTCTTCGTCGATGTTGATGCAGACGAGCAGACCTCCTGCAAGGATACGTGCCACCATGGCCCGGAGCATGTTGCCCACCTTGCTGAAATCCAGATTGCGGACATCGCCGTAACGGACGATGTTCACCAGGTCGGGAACAGCTTCCATCATCTCCACAATGTCTGTGGATGCCGCCGACAGACGGTCAAGACGGATGGTCATCGCCTCCACAAGCTCCGGAAGGTTGGCCGGAATGACCCGGTCAAGAAGTCCCGTCAGTTCGGGGATTCTGGTGATTCCGGTCATACGGTCGGAGACGTACTTCTGCACGGCTTCCTCCACGGTATTGCCCCAGACTGCCCGTTCTATGATGCAGACAATCTGTTCCGGCCTGTGGTAAAGACTCCATTTTTCCTTGAATGTACCCTTGCCGCCTGCGGTTTCAGGCTTGGCCCAGTCTATGTCAAGCAGGGCAAGGCGGTGGAAGAACAGGCTGCGTTCCAGGTCGGTCTCCTTGCGCAGGTCAAGTGTCATCTCCTTAATTTCCGCCGTGAAAGGGACACGCAGGCGTTTCTGCTGCCGTTCCACGTCAATCAGGAGAGGGACTTTGGGCACCGCTTCCGGGACTTTGCCCAGCCGGTTGCCCACGATGAGCGATTCCCTGACGAGCTGCAGCAGCATGTCGTCCCCGAAGCCCATTACGGTGGTCACCGCCTCGTTGTATTCCTCAAGCGTCGGGGCGGGCAGACCACGCAACGCCGCTGTCGTCTGCGCCAGACGGACTGTCTCGATTACGTGGGCCACCGAGATGTCCATGTCCTTCTTCCTCAGAAGGGCCGCTATACGGCTGACCCACCAGGTGCCGTCATCATCCGGATGATGCCACAGGTAATGGTACCACCCCGGAGAGTCTATGCCGGCCCCGTAACCGCTGCGGAAGGTAAGCCTGTCATACGTCCACGGAATCCATGTGCATTCCGCCTTTACCTTCGGGAGCCCTTTCAGCAGCTCGTTGTCGTCCTTTACCTTCGGCATGTTCTCCAGTGCCGGGACATGCCATGCCCCGCAGATTACGGCTATGCGTTCGAAAGGCTCCTTCTGGGCCGCTCGTATCATGCGGCGCATCCACGCTTCACGGACAAGGTCCCTGCGGGAGGTATGTTCCGGGAGGGCTTCCCTGAGTGCGGTCACTACTTCCTTGACGGCCTCGAAGATGCCGCTGCCGTCCCTGCGCTGTTCTATGTTCATGTTCCACCACGATTCACCGTCCGGATAGCCGGCAGCTTCTGCCAGCAGGTCAAACGGATCACCCGGCTGTTTAATGGCTTCATCATCCGCTTCTGCAGGCTCGCTGCCATCCTTCCTTTCCGCTTCGAAGGCAAGGGAATGGGCAAGCGGGAGATCAAAGAAGCGTAAGGTGACATTCTCCCGGAGAGCATAGCGCAAAGCCTGCCATTCCGGCGAGAAGTCGGCAAACGGATAGAATACGGCATTCTGCGGCGCATCGGGCTGATAGCCGAGCAGGGCTACCGGAGGCTTCATCTGCCCGTCGGAGACGAACGGCATGAGAGCCTCGGCCTCCGCCGGTCCCTCAAGCAGTATGAGGTCGGGACGGATACGCTCAAGTTCCTGCAGGATGTTCCGGCAGGAGCCCGGCCCGTGATGACGTATTCCCAATAGATGAATGTCTGTCATATTACTTGTCTCATGCAAAATACGTCAATCAAATCATATCTCTTGAAGCCCTGTAGATGTCTTTCCAACCCTCACGGTTCTTGACCACCGTCTCCATGTATTCCTGCCATACCACTTTGTCCTGTACGGGGTCTTTCACCACGGCACCGAGGATGCCTGAAACGAGGTCCTCCGCATGGATCTGGCCGTCGCCGAAATAGCCGGCCATGGCAAGGCCGTTGTTCACCACGGATATGGCTTCTGCCGTACTCAGTGTGCCGCTCGGGCTCTTGAGCTTCGTCTTGCCGTCACCGGTGGCTCCCTGACGCAGCTCACGGAAAATGGTGACGACACGGCGGATTTCATCAAGGGCAGGTTTCTCTGCCGGCAGCTGCATCACTTTCTCGAAGCTCTCCACGCGGCGGCGTACAATGTCAACTTCTTCCTCAAGCGTGTCGGGCAACGGGAGGATGACCGTGTTGAAACGGCGTTTCAGTGCGCTTGAAAGGTCATTCACACCTTTATCCCTGTTGTTGGCCGTGGCTATGATGTTGAATCCGCGGATGGCCTGCACCTCCTTGTTCAGCTCGGGGATGGGCAGGGTCTTCTCCGAAAGGATGGTGATGAGTGTATCTTGCACATCAGAACCGATACGGGTAAGCTCCTCGATGCGGCCGATCTTGCCTTCCTGCATCGCCTTCATCACCGGGGTCTGCACCAGGGCACCCTCACTCGGCCCCTCGGCGAGAAGACGGGCATAGTTCCAGCCATAGCGGATGGCCTCTTCTCCCGTTCCGGCGGTACCCTGTACTATCAGCGTCGAATCTCCGGATATGGCTGCCGCCATGTGCTCGCTGACCCAGCTCTTGGCCGTACCGGGAAGACCGTACAGAAGCAGCGCCCGGTCGGTGACAAGGGTGGCAACGGCAATCTCCATCAGGCGGCGGTTGCCTATGTATTTCGGTGAAACCTCGAAACCGTTCTTCAGTGTCCCGCCCATGAGGTAGGTGACCACGGATTGGGGTGACATCTCCCAGTTTTCGGGAATCGGGTTGGTCTCGTTCTTTTTCAGTTCATGAAGTTCCTCTGCAAACTGTTGCTCGGCATGTTGTCTCAGTAAAGTGCTCATATGAATATCAATATTTATTTTTCATTTAACAAAGTGTCTGTTTCAGATTTAAGATCCATGAATTCCAGCATCTTCGAGCAGAACTCGTTCATGGACGGCGAAGCCTCCGCCGAAGAGGCGGCCTTGGCCTCGATCAGGTTCCTCAGATGTGACGGGATATGCATGGCAAGCCGTTCCGCCATGTCTGCGGCATAATACAGGTAATCCTTTTTCAGAATCCAGGACAGGACGCTGGAAGAGAATTTCGGGCCCCATGCCTCGTAGTCGTTGCCGTACCATGAGTCGGGTATGAATCCGAAATCCCGGACCGTTTCCGGCCAGCTGATTTCCTCCCGCTGGGAGGGGGTGAGCATCGCCACAAGTTCCGGCTTGCGCAGATAGGAAGGGTCTTCCTTCAGGGTGTGGAAAGCCCACAGCCCGTCCGAGAAGTTGAGTATCGGGTCTTCCAGCTCCAGGAACTTCCTGAAAGGAGGATGCTTGGCGAATTTTCTCGCTGCCTCTTCCTTTCCGCAACCATATACCTCGCACCAGAAACTCAACGGCACCCGTTCGGCGAGCTGTCTCAGGATGAATTCGGAATCGCCCTCTTTCTTGTTGGAGCTTACCTCGGACAGCCCCATGGCCTTCATCTCCGGGGTGTATCCGATCTCGTCGTATGACCATCCGGTAAGCATGTTGTGTCTGATATGTCCACGCAGGAGTTCGCAGCAGCGCGTCACCATGGCTGAATCGGGAATCATGCACAAAAGTTTCCGTGCCGTTTCCTTGACAATGGAGCTGCGGTCCGACGCCAGCACTTCCTGGATGAAGGGCTCGTCGGTCTTGCTGATGTTTGTCCGGAGACATTCAAGCAGCTCGTTGCGCTGGTTGGCCGGTTCGCTCTTCCAGTCTTTCCTCAGCAGTTCAAGGGCTGCGGCAGGATCCTGCTGCCTGAATCTGGCAAGCATCTCCTTACGCTCGCCGTGGGTGGCCGTGTCCCAGGAATCGGTGGTCCCGCATTCCTCTCCGGCAAGGCCCATCTGCCTGATCAGCCACAAGCCTCTGTTCCCGACGAGATTTTTCAGCAGCCTGCGTTCTTCAAACCGCAACGGGTTGTTGCGGTCATAGGCACGCCGGATAAGCGGCTGGAGGCATTCGGGTGAAATGATTTTTCCCGATCCCTGCGCCAGACGGTAGGCGTAGGCCAGCATATAGCGTGTGCTGTGGAGTCTGGAAAAGAGTTGGCTCCGGTCCTTGTCGAAATACGGCAGTTCCTCTTCCGGGGCTGCTTCCACGGGGACAATGCCTTCCGCTCCGGCCGGTTCCCATCCGGCACGCCTGTAGGCGAAGGCGGATGCGGCTGTCATGTACAGGAACGATTCCGTGTCTTCGGCTTTCCCGCGGATCCCGTCAACCAGAGTCTGAAGGGACTCGGGAAAGGCTCCGGGAACGAATTCACGGTTGGCTGTTCCAAGCAGTGCAGCCTGTATGATAGGTTCAGTTACATTCATCTCTCCAAGTATGATATTCTTTGTTGTACCAGATGGATTTCAGTTCCCATATATCCCCGTTTACAATGACCAGCGAGGCGAACGGATTGCCGCCGGTAATGGCGAGGATGTCGATGTAGGTTTCCTCGGGAATCGCCACACGGACGGCATTGCCCGCGTTGTCCAGCATCGTGTAGTCTTTCCCGTTACGGGCAACCCTCACGTCATCCACAAGCAGGGTGATGTCCTCGGAAAACGGATTCGTCAGCATGGCCGTGCGGTACACCGCGGCAGCCTGCTTCAGGTCAGGGCTGCACGCCGGCACAAAGTTTTCTTCCGTGAGTACGGACTCCCGGAACAATGCACGCCGGCATGTACCCGTGCCGTTGTAAAAGCATAGCGCCCCTTTATAGGCACTGCCCGGAATCCAGTTCTCGGTGGAAAAGGTGCCGGCAACGGCAAAACTCAGGTATCTGGCGAAAAGCCCGCTTTCCTTTCCGTAGAACCAGTAGATGTCGGTATTGACATCGTTGACTTTACGGGACTGCTTGTGAAGCACGAGCCAGCTGTCCGCCACCGGCTCTCCGGCAAGGACGTTGTCCTTGGACTGGGGATATCCGATCTGCGTGCGTATCTCGTCCTTCCATTCTTCGGGAAGGCCGTCCATGTTTCTGTAGCTCTGCATGAGCAGGTACAGCCTGCCCATGCTTTCCGTCAGGTCGGATTTCCAGCTTTCCGAGTCGAAGTCTATAGCCTCCATGGCTCTCAGTCTCCCCGCAAGTCCCGGTGCCTGGGCATCCACCATCCTCCGGGCCATGTTGTCAAACAGGGTATAGGCACGTTCCGGAACATTCAGGAATCCGTTGCGCACCAGGTCCTTCATCCATACCTCAAGGTCGGATATGCCTCCCAGTACCTTCTGGTGCCGTTTCTCCTGCCTCTTGGCCTGGGCCGCTTCATCCACAGGGGTTTCGCTTTTGGCTTTCTGCTCCTTCTTTTCGGCCTTCTCCGTTCTTTTGGCAAGCCACGCCGTCACCCATTCCGGCTCTTCCGCCTGCGTGAACTGATCAGGCTGGCGGGCGTACAGCAACAGCAGGCCAAGCCCATGCTTGCACGGGAATTTGCGGCTCGGGCAGGAACACTTGAACGCAATGTCATTCAAGTCTATCACCGTCTGGTAGGGATTCTTTCCGCTTCCCTGGCAATGACCCCAGACGGCACGTCCGCTGCATTCCCTCAGTACCCATTTGCTCAAGGTCGCAAGTCCTTTGCCGGCCTTTACAGACGAGTCGTCGGGAGCGAGCTGCAATATCTGTTCTTCTGTCAAGTTCAATGGCATACGCAACAAGTTAATTGGTCATTGGTAAATCATTCCCTGTTCCCGGCTGCATATTCTCCCGTGTTGATGTCAAGTACGGGACGTTTGGGCTGTATCAGCGCGTCTTCGTATTGGCATTTCCACTGGATGCTGCGGTCCATATAACCGTCTTTGATTCCATCGACGGTTTCTCCCGAGTCTATTTCATTGCCGCTTGTAAGCAGATAGGAGGCCACGTTGTAGGCATGGTTCACTACCCAGTTCGGATCAAGTCCGCGGAAGTGGTACTGCAGGTCAGGCAGGAACAGCGTGTTCATCCCGAGTGTATCGACCAGCATGTCGTCGGAACCCTGAATCGTGAAGAAACGGACGTTTACGGCATAGCGGATGAACCGGTCAGGACCTTCTATCTGATTGCCGCGGATTTCCTCCGCCTCGAACAGTTTCCCGCTGCCGCTGAAGAAGAACGCTTCGCAAGACGGGAACAGTTCGGCGAGCGCTTCAAGGTAGTCCATTTCCAGATTGGCACGTTCCAGAGAAGACAGGCCACGGGCAAGGAAGTCCGTAGCGAGCATACTGTACCGGCATTCCTCAAGGATACGGTCACGGCTCTCCTGGCAGTCCCACATCTGGCTCCGGGTGAAGTCGTCCACGGTCTTTCCGTCAAAGTCCATGCACGAAGTCATCAGGAACTGCACGGGTGCTTTCCCGTCCTCAAACTCCACCATGTGGTCCAGGGCGGTGATGAAGACAGACTTGTCATCACCTTCGCGGCATTCTACATTGCCGAAATGCTTCCGGCATACATCAGCCACCCTCTGCGTGTCCGGCAATTCAACCGGTTCCTTGAACAGAAGGTTTATAAGTAAAGGCCCTCCGGGCTGCAGTTCCTTTGTATTTAGGTCTTGTTGAAATACTTGATTCATATTGAAATGCTTTTGAATGTGAAACGAATCGGTTAATCCCACCAGAAATACCATATTCTGGATTGACGCAACGTGTCGGCAAGACTGCCTATGCCGTTACAGTTCTGGTCCATATCCGGACAGAAAGCATATTGCTGTATTGCGGCTTCCATTGCTTTGTCTTCCGGAACGGGCGCTGGAAGTTCATACTCCAGCTGGTCGCTGGTAAAGGTTCCCGGAACAGCACCGTATTCTTCGTACCAATACTTTGAGATAGCCATCAGTTCGGGGTTTGCAGGACAGTCGTTCCAGTTGCCGAATGGCAGGTACGCGAATATTTTCCACGGCTCCGTGACCGGAATACGGGCAAGGATCAGCGGATGCGTCATGTTCGTATCGGTATTCCAGTAGCTCGAGTAACGGTTGTTGTCGAATCCGCCTTCAGGCTCTTCATCAATATCATCGTTGTCCTGCCCGGTCAGCTTGTCAAGGATGGATTTACCGTCCATGACAGGAGCCTCAAGCAGCCTTCTGCGGAATTCATTGACTTTTTCCCGGTTGAATGTGTAATCATCCGAGCTTTCGCTCTCAGGATCCGAGTTCCCGATTATGTTTTCCCACAAACCTTCATCGACATTGACCAGAACGGGGATGAAGCCTTCCCGCACGCCGAGCCGTTGGGCATAGGTATAGGCTGACATGATAGGGTCATCGTCACTCATGGATGGGAAATAGGTACATTCACAATCAAGATAATCCATGAAGGCACGGGCCAGTTCGTCTGGCTCAACGGTATCTTTGTCTATATGCAGCCCCTGCCAGTTGGCGAAGCGTCTGTCTATGCGTTGTGACATTGCCTGGTAATAATCCTCGTCATACGGGACAAACAGGTATGCTTCCTCTTTGAACTCATTGGAATGATACCTTTCCGGACCGAAATAATCCAGGGCGTGGTTGTCAATGTCTCCGGGGTAAAATGGAGTTTCATTGGCGCCATAATAACTGCCATAATAGTAGTCGGCAAATGCACGGCCCTGTTTATTGAACAGGAATCTTGTAAGCTGCCCGTTCAGGTTGTCCTTTATGAACACCCTCAGGTCATCATCGGCCGAGCCGCTTTTGATCCGGGATACAAGGTCTCCGAACTGTTCAAGAAAATCATCCCTCATAAGGTCATTTACCATGCACCAGCGTAGATATATTGCCAGATGATTGTAGGCCGTAATTGTATCTAACGGCAGATCCTTCTCTTTGAACTTCTCCAGATGGCCTTCCGCATCGTCCATCACTTCATCCGTGTCATCCGGGAAATCGGGACCGCCATCGGCATCGTCTTCGCTGCCGTATGAGATTTTCAGAGTCACTTTGTCCGGAAGGGCAACACCCTGTCCACGTGTTATCTTATGTTTGTCGACAGCCGAGAAGCCTATGGTTTCTCCGTCGTTGAGAACTGCATCGTATTCCAGAACATATCCTGCCATGCTGGCCAGGAAGTCTCTCACCTTTGACGGGTCGGCATCCACGTCAAGGACCTCCATTTCGTCCTTGCCGAAACACTCCATTCCATAGGTGTAGCCGCTGATTCCCTTTTCGGTACGGTAAAGCCCGAACCATATCCAGTTGTATATAGGCAGCGAATCCTCCTTCATCATTCCGGAAAAGCCTTCATAGAAACGGGGCTGGAAAACGACACCGCTGGTATAGATACCGGTTATGTTCTTCTGGTGGCAGCAGACAGACAACAGCTTCACGTACAGTTTGCCTCTTTCGATCAGGGACTTCTCTTTGCCGATAACGGCAACCATGATGTGTGCCTTATGCTCTTTGGCTGTTTTTTCGGCCTCCGGCCACATGTAATTGTTCTTCGCGCATTCTTCGGCTTCACCATTAGGTACGGGGGCAGGCATCAGGCTTACCGCCGCCATCATGTCACCTACGTCAAAGACCAGAGACTCGGGATTCCGTTCCTCGTCAGATTTCTCTTCAGCGGAGATGTCCCACTGTTCTTTCAGATCTCTGATGTATTTTTCCTTGTCCCAGCTGTTGTCGGAGAGCAGGGCGAATCCCACGAATGTGCCGGCCTTCTTCTCACGTTCCTCGGCCTGCTTTGCCTGTTCCATCCAGTAGGAACGCACCATCTCGACAAGGGCCGTAGCATCCTTGACAGCCGTCTTTTCGTTATAAGGTTCCATCTCACTGAAGGTATGGCCGCAGTCCGACAAGCTGTCTCCTTCGTATCCACCATTCACACCCAGCAGCCATTCACTGTCCTTGGTATCCTTGTATTTGAAGATGTAGTAGGTCATATCGTGCAGTACGAATGTTCCCGTACACTCGATCTCCGCCGGCTTATGTCCCAACTCCTGTGCGTGCGAGAGCCAGGCTGTCATTGCAGCCAGAGCTGCTTCTTTCTGTCTGTTGTCCATATTCTTATCCCTTAGTTCGGTATTTTCAGTCTTTCTTGTTTCAATATGCGTGTTGCCTGTATCGCATGGCTCCACTGTATAGGATTCCTTTACGTTTGAACTGTCCTCCCGCTTCGAAATCTCCTCCATACACTCTTCGATGACTTCCTTTGCACTGTTGTCCTCCGGATCAAGTTCCGCCCATTTTTCCGCATAAGCGACAGCCTTCTCTTTTTGGCCTGTAAGATATTGGTAGGCGTAGGCCATGCGCATGTTCCATCTTGCCTTGTTTTCTCCGGTTTCACGGACAGACTCCAGCAGTTCCAGGGCTTTGTTCAGCGCCCTGTCGCATTCTTCTATTTCCGGTTCTTCGTTGTTGTCGCCAAGGATGGCATAGTTCTCGTAGGCTCTTACAAGAAGCATGGTTGATTCATAGTCCATTTCATCGGCCGGTATCGTCTCAAGAGCCCTTATGCACTTCGTGTATCTGTCGTTGTCGTTCCAGTCCTCTATCTGTTTGAAGAAAGCCTCTGCATTTTCCTTTGTGTATGGTATGACATCGCTGTCCGCTTCTGTCAGTTGCAATATATGTCCATTACGGATGAAGTCTGAAATGTAGAAAGAGAATTGAGAGTATTCTTTAAGCAGGGCTCTGACCTTCATGGCAAAAGCCGGGAAGTCATAGACGAACAGATCAATATAACTGTATTCTGTTCCGGTTGCACCCCCTGTTATCACACCGAGATTGCCCGGCTCAAGAATCTCTTCTGTTATCCTGTCTTCAAGATCATGACGGAAGTTCAATATATTATCTTCGCCAGCACCATTCTGGAAGACTATGTAAAGAGCTTGTGCACCGAAACCGTTGGCATGATCAAACAATTCGGTTGAATCATGATAATAGTCAGCTACGATGGAGCTCAGACAGGTAGATCCTACTATCACATCAAAGCGCAGTTCATCACTTTCCTTCGGGGTCAGTTGATATCCCGTATAAACGTCCTTCGGATTCTCGAAGAATTCATGGCCGTGGGATTTCACGGTTTCCTCTATGTGCTGTCTCAACCCGGACAAGGCAATCATGCCTTCCTCAATGCCTGACGCTCTTTTTATACCATTGACATATTTGAATGAGACACCTTCTCCCAGTACAAGTTCCAGAATGACATGAAAGTTTCCGTCACTATTTTCCTCCGGTAAGGCACAAAGATTTTTGTCGTAATACCTGATGTTGAAGTTTTCTCTCTTTTCGTCATAGGATGCTTTTACCATGATCTTGCCCATATCGACATCGGTATCGTGTACACGGTATACGAAAGACCCGACCTTGCCCGGGTTGAAGGGGAAGAACTTCCATTTGCCTTTCAGACACTCCGGCATACAGGATATGATGTAAGGATAGATGATGAAGAGATCCGGCCATCCTTCGACCGAGAACGTGAACTCATGGTCACCTCC
Source organism: Marseilla massiliensis (assembly GCF_023336985.1). Lineage (NCBI taxonomy): Bacteria > Pseudomonadati > Bacteroidota > Bacteroidia > Bacteroidales > Prevotellaceae > Marseilla > Marseilla massiliensis. The sequence goes on from NZ_JAMBLP010000006.1 coordinate 99,368, forward strand.
GATATTGAAGTGCATGTCTTCCGATATCAGATTGGTTCCTTTACTGATAAACTCCATGAAGGCATCGGCTTCCTCCATGGATTTCGGATTCATCATGCCTGACAGCTTTTCTTCGTTTTCTACAAACCAGTTCCAGAATTCTTTCACTCGTCTGGTTAACGGCAAGGCCATATTGCACTGACGGATGAAACTCAGGGTGTCTTCATCTTCCGGATTAAGTTCCCTTGCCTTGCTGAAATAATCCAGGGCCTCCCGATAATTGTTCAGAAAATACTGGGCATATCCCATTCTGAAATTCCACCGTTCATCTTCAGTGCCTTCCTCCTTGACGGATTCGAGCAGTTCAGCGGCTTTGGCATATTCCTCAATATTGTTGTACGCCCTTGCAAGAAGGCTTGTCGTTTCAAAATCCCGTTCTGCTTCCGGAATCTGTTCCAGTGCATCGATGATTTCCTGATGCTTTTCGGCCTTGTGCCATTCGTCTATCTGCTTCATCAGTTCGTCATTCATGTTCTCTCCGGTATATATGATTTGCTTATTTTCCGGTTCTATAGGCTGGTCTGCAACCAAAGTCGGGAGGAATTCACCTGAAAGTTTTTTCAGGTCTTCCAGCCTGGAGGCACACAACGTGAAGAGGGTGTACTGGTTGGAACACAGTGCGTGACAGCTGTAAACGGGATAAGGTTCTTCATTCTCTGAATCTTGGCCGGTACCCATGTCATAGAGACGGTATTTTCCGCCGTCAAATTCCCTTTCTTCAATCATTTCCTCTTCCACATCAAGAAAATCTGGCTCACCATTGGTGGAGTATCCTGTACATCTGACCGTGTGCCAGTTGTCTGTGGCCGCGTCATAATAGACGAGGGTACCATCATCCGTATCTTCGAGATAGCTGCCCGGCAGACTGAACCTGATCCTTCCGACCTTATGGTTGACAATTCCTCGCCGGTAGCCGATGGTAAATTCCGTTTCGTATGTAGGTATCCCGTCAGTCGGGACAGGGGTACAGCCATGCAGTCTGCAAAGTTCCTCGTATTCCTTTTTTGGGAAAGGAAGAGACGGGTCAAGTGATGCTGCCGTTTCCAGCTCGCTTATGATGTACCCGTTGATGCGGGCATCTTCTTCACTTCTTTCCGACGGCATGAAATAACAGTCCTCCCACATGGCGTTCAGGGCCAGTCCTCTATGGAAACGTGCATCACGTTCCGGATTGTTCCAGATGAAGAAATCATCGGCAAAAGATTCGATTCCTTCTTCCCGGATACGTCTGATGACTTCTGAAAGGCGGAAAGAACCCAAAGGTGAGATGACAATGCCGCTGTCCGATTGAGGGTAATATTTATTGAGATCCCAGCAGATTGACAGGGACGTACTGCCTTTGTCTTCCTGCTCCTGGATGATTTCAAACAGTTTGGCCAGCCACTTGTGGAAATGTTTCTTCTTCATGGCCTCAAAGTCCCTTTCCGTGTAATAGTCCGTCTCGTCTTCAACCTCAAACCGGGTTCCAGTCGCCTGTTGAAGCCTGTCGATGAACTCTATTGCTGCCTTGTGGAAGCCGGGACCAAGCATGTTGGTCTGGCATTCTCCGGTTACGGAAACAGTGTCTTCCGTATTTTCTTTTCCCTCATGTTGATAGCTCAGGAACAGGTCGCCCAGTTTGCAAAAACTTACCCTCGTTGCTGATTCGTCATGCTCTGCATGATAGCCGGATTCAGCGGCCAGTTTTTCCACGGTGCGCTTGAATGTTTCGATATTCCTGATCCTTGTGCGAATGTTGAATCCAAGTCCCATATTTGTTATATTTTTAGTGTATATTATTAGTGACTAATGTTTGACAGCGTTCCGCTTATTCAGTCGGTTTGCTGTTTGTTAGCTGCTGTGGTTTTAATTCTTAATTCCAAAATTTTTTGAGCCGCCTGATTTTTGATTCTGCGACGCAAATTATCCAATCTACGCTGTCCGATACGTCTGTCAGCCGCACGTAGGATATTTGCCAATCCCCAATAGTCATTTTCAAAATGCTTTGTCACAATTTCCGAAACGGGAGTATCTATATATTCCCGTATTAAATCGGATATATCTGACACGTCATTTTTATATGGGTAATTTTTTGTTATCCCATGTGGCTTGAAGTTGCGTATTCTACCATCAGGTGTGACAAACTGTTTGGGGTAATCAAAAATTATCTCTTTACCCAGCGTAATCCAATAACGGGGCAAATCTGTATTACCATATCGGCTTCTCATTGGATAAGCGACACAGTGAATCTGAAAATCAATCGTTGGATCAATTATCAGATATAGTTCCTTTTGCAATTTACTCCATTTCTTCATTTGTTCTTTCTTCAGCAGCTAATGTTTAGAGGATAGCCGACCGTTTAGGGCGGTTCATCCTCATGTTCGAGACAATTTTTATTTCCTTTATTACATACTATATAGAACTTCAATTTTTGACTGCTGTTTCCGGCAGAAAGAGGTGTGAAGTTCATGCCCGCACCCCGTTCGTTTCATTACTGCTCTTATCCGTATTTCATTCATTTTTCAGTTCTCCTTTCTTTCTTTTCATGGGATTTCACTGTTCTTGTTCACGGCAGGGCATAGCTATCCCATGTTGCTGTCATGCCGCTTTTTTCCGGTGTATGTCGCAATGCTCCAGTATTACCGTGTATGTCATGCCGCCACCCGTTACCGTGGTATGGCTGTAAACTCTCGTCCGTCCGCAACGCTCGCAGAAATACGGATTTTCGTATTCACTTTCTGCCTGTTGCAATTCGGCTTCCTTTATTTCGCTTTCATCCCGTCCGAAGTATTCTTCCGGCAGGTTGCCTTTGTTGGAATAGAAGCCGTAGTACCTCACGATGCGGAAATAGCGCAGTGGAACGTGTTGCAGCAGCCGGGGGAAGAACTCCCGGTAATGCAGCGTCAGTTCCTTTTCAACCGGGTTCCTCCTGTCGGGTGAGTTTTTGTAATCACGGTAACGGAATGAAATGTTTTCGCCGTCCATTACCGTAATCTTGTACTCGCTCAGACACGCCCGTTTGGAATACCTGCCCACATATTGTATCACCTGTTCCGGCATCTGTATGGGCTGCTCCAAATGTACAATCCAGTCCTTTTTGTTTGCCACTTTTTTGATGAAGCCCATAAACTCCATGCGGTCGTGGAAGTCATGCTCCAGCCTGCCCGCATCGAACAACTCTATCAGGGCGTGTTCAAACTTGTAGCGGAATACCTTACAGATAGAGGGGATATGCACGTAGTCATGTTCGGGGATGACTATCTTACCGTCGTTATCTATGCCGCCCCATGACATAATCATGTGCGTGTGTACATGGAGCTGTTTCGTTTCCCCGTAGGTATGCAGTACGGCAATCACTCCGGTTTTCAAGCCGAACTTGTGCATCATCCAGTCTTTCAGCGTTTCAGCCGAAGTACGCATCAGTATATTCAGCATTTCTTTCCTGTTGCGCTTCACCAAGTCCAGCAGGATATGTGGCAAGGTCATCACCACATGGCGGTGCGGCACCCGCAGCATCTTTTCTTTCATGCGTGCCGCCCATTTCAGCGTGTCACGCCAGCCGCATGACGGGCAAAAACGGTGTTTGCAACTATGGCTGATTTCCCGTACTTCCCCACAATCGGGACAAACGTATGTGTCTATCCCCAAAGCGGTTGTGCGACATACACGGATAGCGTTCACCGCCTTGTACTGTTCGGGGGTGATGTACTCCGCCGGGTGCTGTGCGTATTCGTCCCACCACCGATTGAAGAAATCGGACAAGCGGTACTTCTTTTCTTTGCAACCGTCTGTATATATGTCGTTTAGCACTTCTTTCATAGCTCGCACACAAGTCCTTTTTTTACTCTATTTTAATATCTAATCATTTGATTATTAGTTGTTTATTGTCTTGAATGTTATACTATCAGCGGAATCCGCTGTTATTTCCTTTAGGTATCAGACCTCGTTGTCCTCCATAAGCAGGTCGTCCAACGGGCTCTTGATATTGCTTTTATAGGTGTCGGCGATGTGGACATACCGCTCCGTTGTCTTGATGTTGTTATGTCCCATCAATTCCTTCACAATCTTGATGTCCGTCCCTTGCTCCAGCAGATGCGTGGCAAAGGAGTGGCGCAGCAGGTGCGGATAAATCCGTTTCGTGATGCCCGCCTCCTGTGCGGCGGCTTTCAGCCGTTTCGACACAATGCTTTCCGTAAAGGGTTCGCCCGGCCTGCGCTCGAAGAGCCACACTTGGGGCTTATACAGACGGTTGTATTCCGCCAGTTTCTTCATCAGCGGCCTCGACAGCAGCGTGTACCGGTCTTTCTTGCCCTTGCCCTGCCGCACCCGTATCAGGTTGCGGGACTCGTTGATGTCTCCCGGCTTCAGTTCCAGCAGTTCGCTGATGCGCAGGCCGGCGGAGTAGAGGATGGAGAAGATGCAGAAGAAGCGCAGGTCTTTTGCCGCCACGTCGAGTATCCGCTTGATTTCATCCTTGCCCAGCACGTCGGGCAGGGTCTTCTCGCGCTTGGCACGGTTCACCCTGTAGCACCGCCGTTCCTGCCCGAGCACTTTCTCGTAGTAGAACTTGATGGCGTTGATGCGCTGGTTCTGCTGGCACGAGGATATGTTCCGCTCGCGGATGAGATGCAGCAGGTAGCCGTTTATCTCGTCGGGCGTGACGGTCTTTACATCCCGCCCCTCGAAATACTGTTGGAAATCCCGGAAGTAAGCGGTATATACCCTCACCGTGTGGTCGCTGTAACGCACCTGCCGGAGTTTCTCCAGATAGCCTTCGGGAAGAGGCGGACGGCTGTCCTCCTTTTCTTTCCGGCCCGTGTATCCTTTTATGGCGGAATAGTCGATGAACGCCATCTTCACATAGCGGTCGAAGAACTCCGCAAGCACGAAGCTCTCTTCGGGCAGATAAGCCTTGCCGCCGACAAGCTGCGCGCCTTCCTCCTTCGACAAGGGCAGGCGCAGGCCGTCGTGGTCGAAGGCTACTTCGATGAACTTCCTGCCGTACCTGACGGTAGGCGAAAGCCTGATTCGGGGTTTTGCTCGGTATGTTTCCATGTCCTAATAAATTCGTATGTCATACACTTTGCCGTCAAGTAGGTCTACATGGCGGTCATCGGAAAAGCGCCATGTTTCCAGTGTCCTTCCTTCTATTTTCCTTTGCGATTTGTGGTATGGCTCGCCCCATGCGGTGATGACCATTTCTCCCGTCATGCCGGTATCGACCTTGCGGAAAGCGATTTGCTTCCCGTATTTCTTGCCGTAGCGTTCCGTCAGCAAGGCGATGCGGTCTGCACTCACGAATTCGTACACTTCATCACCCCCTATAGGGAATGCTTCCACACGAACACCGTCCGCACCCTCCATCAGCAGAAACGCCCCGTCACTATTCATCTTCAGGCCGATATCCACACAGCGATATTCCGCACCTTCGACAGGAGTGATAATCTGGCCGTCCTCGGTCTCAACGCGCTTGCCCAATGAGAAGAACACCTGCCCTATATAGCGTTTCAGCTTTTCGTAGTAACCTAAGCAGGTCATGCTTAGAGAATACTTGAAAGGGTTGTAATACATCTCGCTACCGCTCTCTTTCTCACGCAACAGCAGGCAACAGCCGTATGAGAAGTAATCCGTCTTCGTCCAGACTTTCAGTACATCATAGTACTTGCCTACGACTTCCTTGGCAGGGGTGACGCTGATGTTCACCGCCTTGTACACTGTACGTTCGTCGCTGGTGAGGAAGTTGGCAGTGAAGAAGGCATCCCAGTAGCCGTCCTGGTCGTTTCTTGCCCCATGCATGTACAAGGTCTGTCCCGGCAGGGAGGCGAAACTTCGCTTGTCCACGTTCGTCAGACTGTCGTAGGGCTGCGCATTCTGTACGGTGTATTCCTTCACTTCGTCGTTTTGGGGCACGATGTTGAGCTGGGCCTTTGCGTGAAGCCCGACGGTCAGGAGCAATATTATTATAGAAATCTTCTTCATATCGGATTGAATTTAATGTTATTAATAGTTATACCGGCTATTTCCTTGTAATGGAATACAAGTATGTCGTCAGTTCTACCACAAAATAGAATACCCGCCACAGCCATCCGGCTGTGGCGGGGACCGTTCATTTCTTCAATGACTCGACAAACTCTTTAAGCTGTGGTTGCCCGTCAAAAAAGTCCAAATCGAACTTGATTGAGGAACCGTTTGCCAACGATACGGTCAAAATACCCTTACCATAATTATAATCGATATTGGATATTTCGGACAGCAGAAAAGAGCGCATCTCAACCTTGCCTTTTGAGATTTCCGGATAAGAGACCTTATTTTCGTCAACTGTGATCACGCTGTTTTTTGCAGACAATTTACCGGCTTGTCGTATCTTTCGCCATGCCTTAAACATGATATATAGACCGACAAGGGCAAAGATGATTGCTGTCGGTAAAGGACTGAGTATGCGGGTCGCTCCGATTTTTATGCCGAAAGGAAAAACTATCGGAACTACTATCAATACCACTCCTGTGATGATTTCAGTCAGGTTGCCTTTGACTGATGCCTTGGATGAATAATTGAATGTTGTCATCTCACGAATAGTTTGTATCTTATTGAATCTGGCAATTACCTAAAGAAGAAATACCAAATAAGTACTCCGATAGTGATGATGATGGACAGTACTGTCATAGCAGACTTGTATTTCTCCACAGCCGGAGAGTCCTGTGGCGCTTCAAAATCCAATATGGTAGGTGCTTCTCCTATCACCTTGTTTGAAATAACCTCAATTTTGAATTGATTAGGTTGCTTTTCCAGCCCGACAAAAGCATGATGGCAGTCAAGTTGATATGCCTTTCTGGGCGACATGACCATTTTGGTAAACAGGATGATGCCGTCGAAGTGGTCGCTTATCTCCATCACGGCATCTTTGTCTTCCTCTTTTTTCACTATGTGCCGTCCGGTATCAGGATCGACAATGTAATAGTCATATCCGCAGGATTGTACTGAATCGTATCGGATATGACCGATTTCCAGCATATCGACTTCCTCCTTGATGCCCTGCAAGGTCGATTCGTCAATCTCTGTGCCTTTTAACGGACAGGCATACAGGCAATAGCGGTTGTCTTCATACATCACGGTTCGGATAGGATAAAGATTTACTACTTTACGACCTTCCAATTTAAGGTAGGTCTTTGACAGTTTGCCGATTGCTTTCTCGTCATATCCTGTAGGGATAGTTCCTCCTTCGAGGACGGCGGATAAATTTTTAAGTTCACTCATGTTACAGTTCTTTTTACTTGTTAATAATATTATTGTTGTTTATTTCACTTTCTATACGGAGACAGAAATTCACTTCCCGGTAAAGTTGCTCCAGCAGGTGTTCGTCATCCAGCGACTTCCGTCCGGGACGCAGAAACCCGTCCGGCGTTTCCGAGGCATAATAGAGCATGTTACCGTTGAAAGAGAGCATCAGGTCGCGGTCGAATGACTTCCGCAGTGCCGTCAGCCTCCTCATCATCGCCGGGGTGAGTATCATGCGGGCTTCCACCTCGTCATCCGCATAGACCACGAAGAGCTTTTCAAACTCCGGGTCTTCCAGATGCACGAACTTCGCACCGTATTTGTCCTTGAAACCCTGTACCATCTGCGCGAGATACCCGACTTTACCTTCCAGATGGTCGGGCAGCAACATCACATATCCTCGGAAGGTGCGATGGAGTGCACAGCATCCGAACATGCCCCGGAAACTGTGCATGGTGCTCTCAATTCGACTACCGAAGATGGGACGGATGAAATACTGGTACGGCACCTCAAGGAAGTTAAAGAAGGAGAAGTCCTTTCTATTGGAGGACGTGACACCCACATCGGCCACGGTAATACAATGGTCGCCGGATGGGATCTCCACATAGCCGTAACAGGTCGAGCTGATTGGAATATCTGACCCTGGAGTGGCGAACAGCCGACTGTTTTCCAATGCTTTCTGGTTCATCCTCGCGGTCGGCGCATATCGGGCCGAGGGGAACAAAGTGGCAAGGATGCCGGCCATCAGTTCGTTTTCCTGGCGGTTCAAGGCGTTAAAGCTTTTCATGAAGGCGTAATGGAAGATGCAGAACGCAATGAAGCCGGCCATGATATACTTCCAGTTGTTCATCGAGGTTTCGTAGTCTATCGTCTCGTAGTTGACCAGCAAACTCCCGAAAAGGCAGAAAGCAAACCAGCACAGGGTGGCGGTATAGACAATGGCTGTCAGACACCGCACCACCTGCCGTAACCGGCGGACACGGGACAACCCTTTCCGCAGATGCCGCGACAGGGGCTTGAAATCTATGGGGTTCTGTTCCATACTTTCGCTATTTGAACATTTCCTTTACATTCACTGCCGCCATCTCGGTTTCAGGAAACTCGACCAGTTCCTGCTGCTCATGCTTGTTCCACGAGGCAATGATGGACGAGGGGAACATCTCAATGGCGTTGTTGTAGTCGGTCACGGCCGCATTGTAGGTGCGCCGGATGGCCTGAATCTCGTTTTCCATTTCCGCAATCTGGTACTGGAGGTGGTGGAACTGTTCGTTGGCTTTCAGTTCCGGGTAGTCCTCCACCGCCACGTTCAGCTTTCCCAGCAGGGATGAAATCTCCGTTCCTCCCTTGATCTGTTCCGATTCGGACGCGTTGGAAACCTTGGAACGCAATTCGGCAATGCGGGTAAGTATCTCGTTCTCATGCCCCATATATGCCTTGACGGAGGCGACAAGATTGGGTATCAAGTCGTTCCTTTGCTTCAAAGCCACGCAGATGCCGCTCTTGCATTGCTTGACACGGTTCTTCTTCGCGATAAGGCTGTTCGAGGTCACAATCCCCCATATCACCACGAGCAGGACGACAAATCCGAAAACAGATGCTATGATAATGGCTGTCATGACATTTATCCGTTAGAGGGGTTAAACTCAAATTGCATCCACGGGGATTCTGCCTTTTCCAGCAGGGTGGACACGATCTCATAAGCTCCTTCGCACTGGTCGGTGTCTCCCTGCCATGCGCCACGGCCAAGCACGAAACTCAGTCCATATGCGTTCCACGACGCGAAATGCTCCTCGGCCGACTCCGCAACCGCCTGCATGGTCTGCCACATCTCCTGTTCATTGATATATCCACATAGGTAAGTCCATCGGGCAATGTTTGCCGCGCGGACAAGGTCCCATGCCAGTGCTGTGACGGGCAGGTCTTCGGCGGAACAATAGTCCTCGTCAAGCATTTTCCAGACAGTGGTGCAGACTTCGCCCGTTTTCGTTTCTTCGTCCTGCAATTCTTCTTCGGATATATTCTCCATGCCTTTAGCGGCAATTTCGGCCAGAACTTTGTCCACCTCCGCATGATGACCTTCATTTAACAACCAGTCGATGGTTTCCAATGCGGATGCCCTGTCCGAGACATCCCACGAGTCTTCAAGCATCTCCTTCAACGTGGACATCTCATGCGAGGTCTCTATGGAATCCACATAGTCACTGCTGAGCACGAGCAACGGAGCACCGAAAGCCAGCAGCCGTTGCTGCGGGATTGTCAGCTTCCCGTCATTCTTGTTCTCTATTTCCCACTCGAAATCGAACATCTCGTCCAAGTTGCCGAACATGTTCTTCACATCGTCGCTTATCATATCCGGGTCGCATTGCGCCATCGCGTGGCCGATAAAATCCAGTTGCTGCGAATACATATTCCTTGCTTCTTCCGGACTCATTGCGGAGGTGTCCTCTATTTCCGGTTGTTGTACTTTCCCTTCCATACCGGGAATGTTGGCTACTGCGTCAGCCATCAGTTTTTCCTGCATCTTGGCAAGGTCAAAAGCCTGAAATCCGGGAATGTTGCCATACAGTGCCTGAGCCTGTTCCATCGCAGCCTTGATAGCGTCCTGACTGGCTTTTGCCATTTCTTCAGGACTCATCGGGTTGTTTGCTTCTTTTGCCATAATATTTCTTTCGTATCAAATGGTTAATATATTATCATCATTATCCTTCCGCTCCATTTTCAAGGAGCATTTCTACTATCTCATTATAACCTCGTTCACCGGCGTAATACAAGGCCGTGTGTTGGAGGTTGTCCGCGATATTGACATCGGCATGATGTTCCGTTAGCAGGGCGACAAACTCGTTGTGCCCCTGTCTTGACGCAACAATCAGCGGCGTCTCGCCATTACTGTTCCGCACGTCCGGGCTGGCTTTCGCTTTCAGTAACGCTTCTCCGAGATACCTATTTCCCGATAAGGCGGCATAATGCAATGGGGCATTCCCGTTCAGCAAAGCCTTGCCCGGGTCGGCTCCGGCGTTGAGCAACAGGGTAGCGACCATGAGGTTTCCGTTTATGCACGCCATGATCAGAGGTGTTTCCCCGTTATCGTTAGTGACATCCAGCATTGCTTTTGATGAAGCCAGCAAGGTACGCACAATTTCGCTTTGGCCGTTATATACAGCCTGATGGAGCGGGGTATTGCCGGAAACGTCACTGGTGTTCTCCGCTGAAAGGCGGGACACCACCTCCCGCAATCCGTTTGCGGTGGCATAGTCTATGGCCTTATGTCCATCGCTGTCGGCAATCTCCGTGTCGGCTCCCCGGCCAATAAGGAAGAGGGCGGCGTCCGTGCGTCTGTTGTCCAGCAGGCAGAGCAGCGGTGTCCTGCCGTCTGCGTCCGTAGTGTTCAGGTCTGCACCCTTCGCGACAAGTTTTTCAATGATTTCCTTGTTGCCGCTTCTTGCCGCCGCATGAAGCGGCGTTTCCGAGCGGTTGTTCGTCACCGACACGTCGGCCCCGCTGTCCAGCAAGAGGAGCACCAGATCCCGGTAGCCCTTCAGACAGGCGTAGTACAGCGGCGTGTTGCCTTCCGCATCCCGCTTGTTTACGTCTATGCCTCCCTTTTTCAGGAATATCTGGGCGATGTTTTTTTGCCCGTTACGGCAGGCATTGAGAAATGTCAGGTTGTTGTCCATATCGTTAAGCGTATTTTATCAGGAACTTCACCATCGTCTCATTGCCTTTTTCGGTGGCAATGTCCAATGCAGTAAGCCCCTCGTTGTTCACTATAGTCACATCCGGCACGCCGAAATCGGCCAGCAGGTCCGCTGCTTTCTTGGCACCAGACTCTCCGCTGCCCCCGGCAAGGTAGTGCAGCAGCGTGTTGCCCCAGATGTCTTTCCTGCCGGTGTCCGCTCCTGCTTCCAAAATCATTTCGAGGAACTCCGCCTCTTCATCGCCGCAGACACGCCCCTCGTAGGGCTTGTAGTGGCTCTTACCGTCCCAAAAACGACCGCCATACAACAGCATCAGCGGGGTCTGTCCACAGCGGTTAGCCGCATTCACGTCGGCTTTATTTTTCAGCAGGAGGGGGATGGCTGCATTCCCGAAATTGCCGGTTGAATGGCGACAGGCGACGGCCAAAGCCGTGTTCCCTTCTTTGTCTGCCGGCATTTCAATATTCCATCCGTGGCGGAGCATCTTTTCCAACAGCAAAATATGGCGTTCCGTCTTCGAGGAACGGAGATTTATTCGGACACCGATTTCAAAAGCTGTGCTTTCCTCCCCAAAGCGGTAGTTGGGATCGGCGCCTGCGTCCAGCAGCATGTCCGCCATTTCCGGGTATTCCCTAAAACGGATTAGGGCACATGCCAACGGAGATTTGTCGTAAAAGTCGTACATTTCCTTGTGCTCGCAGACCGTCTGTAACTCCACACCGGAACGCAACAAAGCATCCAACGCTTTCAGGTTATTGTGCCACATAGCCTGAAAGATGTCCATGTTGCCATGCAGGGCGGCAAGCTCGTCATGGTCGGGGTCGCTGCCGGAGAGCAATGCGGCTGCCTTCATGGACTTGCTGTTGACGGCGCAATCCCATGGGGTGCTCCCTGAATCTGATTTCCCGTCCGGGTCTATCTGGCCATTGGCTAACAGCAGGCGGATAAAATCCAGAGATTCCTTCTCTTTGCTCTCATAATACGCCACCTTTTCCTCGTACTCGGCCAGTTTCTGTTTCCGTACTTCTTCGCTTACGGTGGCGAGCGAACGAATTTCCTGCAGGTTCTGCAAGGCACGCCGCAAGTCCGTTTCCACGTTGGCCGCTTCACAAGCAGTATGCAACGCATTTTCGCCGCTGCTGTTTGTCTGGTCTATCCGGCAGCCGTATCGGACGATGGCCGAAGCCATTCGGAAATGCCTGCGCCGGACGGCTTCTATCAGGGCGGTCGTGTTGGGGGCGGAACGTGATACCCTCGCCCCATACTCAAGCAGCAGGTTTGCTATAGAGGCTCTACGGTCTTCTTCGGTCAGGCTTTCACACAGGACATTGGCCAACGTGAACAGGGGCGTATGCCCTTTGTCATCTTTCGCGTTCACATCAGCTCCGCGTGAAACGCAGATGCGGGCGGCTTCCTCATCGGCAAAGTGACAGGCGATGTGAAGCGGCGTATAGTTGTCGTACAGGTCGCCCCGATCGTCCATCGGAACTTCCCTGAAAGCCTGGAGTATTTCTTCCTCGGGCTTCCTCGTCTGGTACATTGAATAAATATCGTTACATGTTGCCATGGTGTGTTTCTTTTATGAGCTCGTTGATATGTTTATATTTTCCGCCCAGCCGGGAGGCTGCATCCCTCATTTCGCCGTACAGGTGCAGCTTGTACGAGTTGTACACTTTTAGCTTCAGTATCTGGATGGCGGCTATAGATAGCGGTGTACCATACGGCATCGGGCACAGGTCGGGACTGCTCTCATGCTCCCATTGGGAGAATGCCTCCGGTAAATCGTCCATACGGATGTCTGTCAGGGACGGAAGCTGTCTTTCCGCTTCCATGAGCAAGTTCCGGCATCCGCTGAACCACGACACCTGGTAGCAGCACAAAGCCTTGTTGTACGATGTATGCAAATCGGATTTGTTTGTCATGCCAAGACAGCGGTAGGCAAAAGCGTATTCCCCGCTTTGCATATACCGGATGGCAGCATTAAAAAGCTGTTCAAGGTTTGGCGGAGGTATCTCCGGCCTATTTACGGGCATAGTTTTCATGGCACGATTTCATTTTAGGTTTAAACAATATGGTGGCCTTTTTATATAGCCTGTATATAAGAATCTGGCGACATTCAGGCACGGAAAACCCGTTGGATGAATATCGCCAGACAAAACTTCCATTCCGCTTCGTTCCTGAAAACACGGAGGAATACTGTATTTTTGATGAATGATTATCGAAGGTCGGGGATAACCGGACGGAATTGTCCTCCGTAATCCTTTGATAATTAAATATTTTGTAATATCTTGACGCGCGAGCCCTTGTGTGTGTGTGTGTGTGTGTGTGTGTGTGTGTGTGTGTGTTTATACGGATTTTCCGGTTTTCCAAACATTTATTTAGAAATATGGCCGTATCCCTGTTTATTTTAATACTTACTTGCGCATTGATAGACAATAAATTATGACTCATAAAAAAGACCCTGCCACTCCGTTCCGGAATGGCAGCACAGGCTATACTCTCTGTTAGAAATAGTTGCCTGTCTTTCTGTTTTGTGCCGTCATAATCCATTATGATATACTTATCCAAATACAAAGGTATAGAAAATTTTCGGCTTGCAGCGGCAATTATGGATAAAAATCGTCGCATATATGCTTTGGAACATAAATTTAGCTTTCATTCCGACTTTATACAGGTATCGGATTGACTTTCATCGTTTCCAGATTGAGGTACAGTCCGTGATGCTCAATCAACCCGTGGCGGAACATCCTCCACAGGATGTTGCAGCCCAACTGCGCCAATGTGGAATTGATGAACAGGTCCTGCTTTTCCAGGGCCTCCGCCAGCGAGCAGCTCGGACCGGAATCTTTCTCCTTCACGCTCGCGTATTTCACCAGCCGGGTGATGACTTTCAGCGAGCTTACAGTTTCGTAGAGCCGGGAAACCGGTTGCTTGATTTTCTTCGGTACCGTTCCCAGCACGACCTGACCGGATGTCTGCGTGTTTCCGAAGTCCATCCAATAGAGGGGCGTCTCGTAATTTCTGTATTCCGAAACCGGCACGGCTTTCAGCGTGTTCCACAGGTCGATCCGTGACTTGATGTTGTCCGTGCAGGTGATAGTGATATTGGCCAGGTTGTCCCGCCTGGCATCCTTCAGGATGGCCGGATAAATGTCCGGCACCGCCTTCCAGCCGTTCCCGAAGAAGTTGTTCATGCGCGTGACGAGGCACTGCGCCTTGTTCAGGCCTATGTCCGAAGGGCTGAAGAGCTGGCGTCCGATGTTGGCTTCCGTCACGGTGTCCGGATCATACAGGGTCACAAACAGCCCGGGATGCCCGAACCCCCTGAGCGCCGTGTCGAGCCGTGCCAGACAGGTCAGCACCTGCGAACCTGTCCCGCCCGCACCGATGACATTCACCGTCACCGGATGCTGTGGGTTTATCAGGTAATTGTCGATATAGTGTACTCTTTTCATTCCAGTATGTCTTTAAGTTTCAGATTCTTCAACGGCTTTAATTCTTTCAGGTCGAAAGGCTTGTCCCTTGCCGCCTTTGTCACCAGCACGAGGTTTGACTTCGTCGGATTTCCGTGTCCTCCCAGATGGGAAAACTCCGTCAGCCAGAATTTCCTCTCCCAGTATTCGAGCAGGTTCGCATAGGTCAGTTCCCTTGGCTTTTCTATCCTTGCCGAGCCGAGACAGACGCTTGACCCTGTCACGTTGAAAAGCGGCGCCGCATAGAGCGCAGTTTCCATGCCGGGCCGGTCTTCCTTGCAGGCGTAAACGTCCAGCCGTGTGCCACGGGCTTCATAGATGATTCCCGGCAGGTGGTATTCCGCGTTCTCTATCCCGAGGCCGCCGACAAAGTACATCATCCGTTTTCCGGGAGGATTGTACCAGACATATCTCTCGCTTCCCTTGCGGGTATCCGCATACAGCAGATTGGACGGCAGCCTGCCGTGGGGCGTACCGCTGTGCGCCTCCGAATAGTTCCGCACCAGTTCGTTCATGAATTCCACCGTTACGGGATGTCCTTCACCCATCCTTCCCCTCGCGTCAATGCTCCGCCGCTCCAGGAAATACTTATTATTATTCCCCTCATAGGTATAGGCTATCAGCACTGCCCTGGGGCAAAGCGTGGCATGTATCGTGTTCGTAAGCTCATTCTTCTCCATCTTCCTTGTTTTTTGATATATGGTTTATAAATCTGTCCGCCCACCTGAAAAAACGTTCCGGATAATCATCGTCCATTTTGAACAGGCTGTCCGTTTCCGGAGATATTTCCATCGTGGTGACGGGAATCAGGTCATATGTTTCCTGCCTGTCGGAGTTGTACTGATCTTCAAGGCTCTCCGTCACGATGTCATGGATATCATAAGTAATCCGTATCTGCCTGTCAAGTCCCATCGGCCGGTAATCCGGCTCTTCCTCGAAATACGGGTCATAGCAGTAGTGCATGATCGGCTTTTCCGGGTGGAGGAACTGCAGCCCCTCCGACATCAGTTCCAGCAGAGCCGCTTCCCATTTGTCCCGTGGAGAATATTTCCGCATGGCGGCGGGCAGGTCCTTGTAATAGGAGGTCTTCTCCACCTGTCTCAGCAGTCTACTGATTTTCCCGCTCCGGTATGAGCGGACGAGGGCATTCCTGCGCCGCACATCGTCTTCCGGTTCATTCCGGTCCTCCGTTTCAATCCAGTCAAGTACCGTTTCCGTCTCGTCACCGTCCAGTACCGTGGCTATCCCGTTGGCTTTCGCCATACCGCTGATGAACGATATGGCGATGCGCCTTAGTGCCGGATTCAGCTCTTCCACGAATTTTACGGGGAAATAATACAGCGTATATTCTCCCCACTGGTGGTATTTCCACAGGTTGAAATACAGGCGCTGCCCGTTCTGCTCTATATTGACGCCCACATTGTCCTTGAGCAGGGTTTCCATGTCATATACCAGCTGGTTGATGCTTTCCCCGATACTCCTTCCCGGAACATGCTGGGCTTTTGCTCCCATTAGTTCCGCATACTTCCGGTAGGAGCCGAGCAGGAACCTGTAGTTTTCATCCGTCAGTATGTTGAACGGTTCCCCGGCATGGTCCTTTATGAGGAATCCGGGCACGATGCCGGAGAAAACCGTGCTTAAAAAACGATTACGGCACCGCTGGGCGCCGCAATCCTTCTTTCCTTTTCCGTTCCGTAACGGTAGGCTTGCCCGGTTTCTTGTATGATGTACCTTGCAAGTTGTTCCATCTGGGATTCGCTCAAGAGTCTGCATGATTCCTTCTTTTTTCTGTTGTCCTTTGCCATATCTTTACCCTTTTGTCCCGATGGTGGTCTTGAACTCGTATTCCGCCATGTCTTCCCTGATGACCGGCCCGTGGACGGTTGCCGTCGTCAGTTCCGGATACATGTTCGAATAATAACTCATGACCATGTCCGGCGTGAAATCCGTACCCGGATCAGCCAGGGTCACATACTCCGTTCCTTTCTTGAACTTGAATGAACGTGTCATTCCTTTTACTTCGAGTGGCATAATCTTACATTTGTTGGTTAGTTGTCTGGTATCTGTTTCCGCCTTTCAGCATTTCCATCGGAAAATCCGGGTAGTTCGCATACTCTTCCGGGTTGTAGTCCGGTTCGTCCTGCCCGTAGGAGGATGTTCCGCCTTCCATCATCGAATACCCGTCATACTGCGGCATGTCCCCGTCAAAGCCTGCTGCCGGCTGTAGCGGCTGTGGGGCCGGCTGCTGTCCGTATGCGTTCGGCTGCGGGTATTGTCCTCCCTGACCGGGATACGGCTGCGCATGGTATGGCTGTTGTCCTCCGGGATAAGGAGCCGGTTGCTGCACAGGCTGTCGTGGCGGTATCGGCTGTCTGGCAGGCTGCTGCCCCCAGCTTGCCGGATGCGGCTGCGGCGGAATGTTCCCCGGAGCCTGTCCTTGTAGCGGACGGGGGTGTGGCGCAGGTTGCGGCTGTGGCTGCGGTGCGGGTTGTGGAGCCGGCTGTTGGTCAAAGGCTTCCATGCCGAACAGGCTGCCCTTGTCGAGTTCGGCGGTCTGTGCCTTGATTTTTTCCTCGATTTCCTTCGTCTGCTGGGGGTTGGCATACGCCTTGGCCTGTCCGAGCACGGTCACGGCCTCCTTGTGGTTTTTCGCCGTTGCCAGCTCGTCCGCCTTCTTCATCAGTTTCTCATACTTCTCCCGCTTTTCCTTTTCCTCCTTGGTTTCTTTCGCCTTCGCTTCTTTTGCCGCCTTGCTGTCTTTCGCGGTCTTGTCCGCCTGTTTCTCGAACTCCGCCATGTTGGTCAGCAGCCCCGATACCTTCTGTACGGGTCTTGCGATAATCTGGAAGAAACCGCCGTCAAGCTCTTCCGGTGTCCCGGACAGGGTCAGCGGCACGATGTGGTTCTGGGCCTCGTCCTTGAGCCCGTTTGACTTGGGCAGTACGGATACCGTCATGCCCGTGGCTGATTTGTGGATGACCAGCGTGATGTCCACGCTTCCGGCCATCAGTTGATTGAACTGTGTAAAAAACATAACTTCAGTATTAAATGGTTTGACAATGTTTTCAATCTTCCTTGAAGAACTCCGCCAGCAGCCTGTCCCTGTCGGGATGGCTGCATATTTCCAGTATCGGGTTCAGCAGTCTGGAGATATGTACCGGACCGCTTCCTCTTGGCGGCAGCTTGATTGCCGGCTGCGGGATGTGCACTTTCGGTCTTCTTGCCACGGGCATCCCTATCGGGGCCGGTGACGGTTGTCTTGTGATGATTGCTTGTCGCATAATTCTTTATTGTTTAATGTGAATACTCGGGCTTTGGCAGCCCGTTGAACTACGGGGGCCGGGCGGCGAATGCTTCCGGAAAGGCAAGGTTTTCGGGAAAAATACCGGAGCCTCCGGCGAGGATGATTTTTTCCGAAACCGCAAGGCCAGACCTTGCCGTCCGACAAGAAGCATTTGCCAACTTTGCCCTGTAGTTCATCGGGTCGCCAATGTCTGTGTCTTCCATTCCTGTCTTTCCACTTTTCCCATGCAATGTATGTGGAAACCAAGGGCACATGGGGACAATGGATGCAGGGGAATCCGGGCATAACGGGTATGAAAAGAGCCCCATATTGCATGAGGCTCATGGAAAAAGAAAAAACTGATTTCATAAAAATCCAGGTATGTATGCTGCAATTCCGCCTGTTTGCTCAGTCAATCCAGAAAGTTCCGCAATGGGGACACCTGCATCCGGCAGGATACCCGTTGGAATAACGCACGTCACGGTGGCGTTTGTAGTTCATGTCACCGAAGGTGCATTTCCCGCTTCGGAATGCCTTCTCGTAAGCGGCCTCCTGTTCCTGGTGTTCAGCCATCCGGCTTTTACGGACTGAACCGGTAAGAGGCGCCATGCCTGTTTCCCATTTTGTGGAGTCGCACCAGCCATTGGCCATGCCGCAGACTTCATCCGCATAGGAATAGTGTACCTGCGAATCGACAAACAGGTTGTCCCTCCGGAAAGGCAGCGTGAGGTCCAATGGAAGCCGCACATGGTATCCGGAACCGTTCAGGCTGTCGGCAATGGCCACCACTACGTTCCCATAAAAACGGATGCTCCTGAAATCGTTTTCCGCGTCTTCACTGACAAGTCTGTCAAACATGGCATTGAAATAGACGCGCAGTTCCCCGCCGTATGCGGCATTCTCCACCAGTTCTTCAATTTTCTCGTCAAACTGTCCTTTCTTCAGATGGAGTGCCCGGCGCACCTTGTAGCAGGCCATGGCGGTCGATTCTCCCCGCTGTGGGATGCCGGCTTGGTATCCGCAGATTTCCACTCCGAGCGAATAAAAGAAATTCGTGACGGAAGAGTTGCGTATCAGGTCCTTGGCCGGGTCGGAATCGTTCCGGTCATAGATGAGGTCCCTGATTTCGTCCTCATGTTCTTCGAACTGTCCCGCAAGGCTGTCCGCTTCCATGCTCTTCCTTGTTTCCTCCAGGTAGCCTTGCATGTTTAAGCTTTCCTGCTCCTCATACCACTCGTATGTCTTTTCATACAGCTTTTCCAGGCTGTTGGAGCGGATGCATTCTTCCTGGATGTCCTCATGTTCGTCAAGGTCATCGCGGTAGTCCACATGGTAAAGGTTTACGTACTGTGGCACATAATCTGTAAGTTGTCTGGCTTTTCTATTCATGGCTCTTCCATTTTATTATGATGTATTTTGATGTCAAATAACTTTGGGCTGATGTCATGCACCTGCCTGTCCCGTATCCGCGCGGCTTACGCATCCTCTTCATTGCCCGCCGTGTCCATGTCCTCCGTGTCGGTTTCCATCATCCAGTATTCCTCGCATATCCTGTTATAATCGTCCAAAGTCAGATGCGTGAAATGTGTGCAGAATATGTCGTGGAGCTCTTCCGGAGTAAGCATGGGATCCCGGTCCAGCGTCCTATGGATGATGTCTTCGCATTGCAGCAAGGAAAAAGTTCGGTAAATCTGCCGGCCGGTGCGGATAGACGGAGGTACAGTCTTCGATGATATGCCCGACAAACCGCAGGCATTTCCGGAGGTCTTTCTTTACCGTTAACTCTTCGTCCGTGTGCGCATTGTAGTATCCGCAGCTGACATTGGCACAACAGACATCCAGCCCGTTCTCTTTCAGCACAAGGACATCCGTCACCAGCCCTTCCGTTTCACGGTACCCCCATTTTCCCGGCTCCACGGCTTCAATGAACGGTTCGGAACACAACCCGGTGAAACTGATGGCTGTAATCAGGTCGGAGTCGCCTTTCCGGTCCGGCTGGATGACAAAGCGGACATTGTCGAAGAAGGGCATGTATGCGGCTCCGCTTCCCCTGCATCCGGTTTCTTCCTCCCTGAAGAACACGACCTTGAGGGTGTCGAACTTTTTCAGGCATTCCAGGCATACGAATATCCCGTTCTTGTCATCCGCCCCCAGGTTTTCAAACCGTTTCATCGACGGTGAATAGCCGAATATGATGTCTTCGGTCTCAACGGCCTTGAAATCTCCGGAATGATGGCAGCAGGATACCTGGTCGATATGGCTTACCAGGCACGGAAAGGTATCGCTTTCCCCCTTTGTCACATATAGGTTCCCGTAATTGTCCTGTGCCAGGCTGATGTTTCCGGGAAGGCGGCTGATGTAGGAACAGAGGAATCCGACCATGCGCTGCTCGTTCCCGCTCGGGCTGTATATGCTATACAGCTTCTTCAAAAGTGTCGTATTCATAGCTCACTTCGCTTAGGAATGAATCAAGATAAGAATTGTAATGCCTTTCATCAGGATTTTCGATCGGTTGCCCGTTGAGATAACCGCGTCTGAGTTCCATTATCAGCTTGTCAAGGACGGCGGTACGGATGGAGAACTTCCTGTAAGCTCCAGCCTGCTCGTTCCAGATTACGATTTCAGCGGTGCCGTCGGGCTTGGCGCATAATTCATAGTCGGTATGACCCATGAATTCTTTCCTGTATTGGTTTTCCGCCTCCCACTTGCACAGTTCACAGCAGCAATATTCTCTGGTGAGTTCCGAATATAGTCCGTCCTCCTTCAGTATATGCTCTCCGCAACATCCGCAGCAGGCGGTATCGTCCCTATGGTAGTATTCATTTCTTGATTCGATGTAATCGAAATCGTCAAGGCAATCGACATCCACGCTGATTTCCAGTCCGCTCCTGTAGCAGGTTCTCGTTTCCTCGCAATAATACTGGTGGTATTCGTCCCATTCTTCCGATTCTTCCCCATTGTCATCTTCATCCCCGCACAGGTTACGGTCGGTGGTGTCCAGTTCGTAATAATCCTCGCCGTATGGGTAGTTGTAGGCTTTCCTCGCCATGATGTCGTACCATTTGAAGGAATCCTGGTAGGAAAGGACATCATCCATGCCCAGGTTGCAGCCAATCTCGAATTTCATGTCGGAAAGGGACTGTCCGTCAACGCTCACGAATGCGTTCGCCTCGTTGCAGGAGGCTCCCACGATTTTGTACCCGTCTATTTGTTTTTCCTGTATGAGTTTGTTGATAAGGATGTATTTCAGCATGTCATCCCTGCCTGTGGCGTATTGCCGTTCCAAAAGGCGCCATTTCCTGCCGTCCTGGTCCGTCACGTCGGTGAAAAGGACCGCCCTTGCCACGATGCGGCCGTCTTCATCCGTGAGGTATGCCGCCTTTGCCCTTACCGCATACATATAGAATGGATGCCTGTCCCTGTCCGTCATGCAGGAATCAAAATCCCCCCGGCATTCTCCGCTGTCGTATATTTTTCTGAAATCGCCGTCCACATGGAGCTTCATGCCGCAGGTGCAGCCATAGGTGAAGGTATGCCATTCTTTGGCGAACACGTCGCCGCATATCCAGTTTACGACACTCGGGGAAAGGGCTTTCCCAGCCTGCGTCTCAAGCATTACGGCCCTCATGAATTTAGATGACTTCATCTTGAATGCCTTTCCCTGCTCCGTGTTGACGTAGCGGATGGAGCATTTGTCGCCGTCCTCGCATATTCCCTGCATTTCATCGGTTTTGTAGCGGGCGCTCCAGTATTCCTTGCCCATCAGTTCAATCTTGTTGGGAAGAGACTCGTCTTCCTTTCCTGATTCGCACACGGCCTTGAAGACCATATTCCGCAGGCCTGCCATGTCTTTTACCCTCAGCAGGCTGTAATCGCCGGTTTCCTGACAATACCTGAACAGTTCCGGATTCTTCAGGTGGGCAAGCAGGATCTTGTTCTTTCTGACGGTAATGCCGTCCCTCTTTTCAATCCTGAAAATGCTTTTGAACTCGTCGAAGTTCTTGAAACTGTAATATAACATACGCTATCGGATTGATGGGTTAGACAATGCGGAAGCCTCTCTTTTGGGATTGCTCTCCTTGTTCCCGGCAGGATGGCCACAAGCGGTTCCGGTCCTGTTTTCCCGGCGGATTTTCTGTTTCTCTGTTCTGTCCATGACTTTTAGAATTAGATGTTTTACATGCCCGGCTCCGAGGAGCCGGTATTCCGGTTTCTTACTTGCCACGGTCTGGCTTTTGCCCTGTCAACGGCAAGGCTTGGCGGGAAAAAATACCGGAGCGCCGCGAGGATGATTTTTTCCCGGCCAACCAGCCCGTAAGGGCCGCCTTGCACATGACAGGGCAAAAGGCTATTTTTGCAAGGAAGAAGCTGGAATATCCCTTTGCGGGAATGGGTGTCGGAAGAAAATTGCCGCCGGAAATAAAAAAACGGGGCAACCGCAGGCGGTCACTCCCGTTGTCATGCAGGTCTGTATCTGTTGGCCGGTGCCGTCCCAAGGTCAGATTTCAGAAGACCAAAAAACTCAGGATGCACAGGATGATGGCGAACGCCACGAGAATACAGGCTATCCGGTAGAGGAACCTGAACAGTCCCCTGAAACACACGATGGCCACGGCTGTCCATACGGGGGATATGCCGTGCGAATAAAGCCAGCTGAACGCGATGGCGGCTGTGAGGGCCAATGCTGCCGTCCTTGCCCACCTGTTGCCGGCTATTTTCCTGATTTTTTCTTTCGCTTTCATAATCTTCATGTTTTATGGGAATGCCATTCCCGGTTTCGGGGGCTGTCGTGCAGGCCGCCTCCACAGGCAAGGTTTTCCGGGGAAAATACCGGAGCACCGGCGAGGATGATTTTTCCCGGAAACCGTAAGGCCCGACCTTGCCGGTGGAACCGGGCGGGCTGCGACCTTTGCCCGCGAACTGGAATGGCGCCGTCATTTCCTTTTCCTGCCTTTCCCGTCTTTCGGGAACGAGAGGACCAGGTTGAACCCCGCGTCAAAGGCTACCGCCGCATCGAAAGCAACCCCTTTCTTTCCCTTGAACCC
The DNA here is from genome assembly GCF_023336985.1 of Marseilla massiliensis. Classification (NCBI taxonomy): domain Bacteria; kingdom Pseudomonadati; phylum Bacteroidota; class Bacteroidia; order Bacteroidales; family Prevotellaceae; genus Marseilla; species Marseilla massiliensis. Next base: position 122,157 of record NZ_JAMBLP010000006.1, read on the forward strand.
CTTGATGAGACGGGTAGTGCCGGAGGAGAAAAGCTGCTCCAGGTGCTGGTCCGTCAGTTCCTTGTTCAGGAACTTGCGGAACACGAGCAGGCCGCAACCCTCATTGTCGCATTTGGCCGTCCTGCCCTTGAGGATGACATGGCCGGTCTTGCATTTGGGGCAGGTGAACGTGCGGACGGGCGCTGCCGGCAGGGAGAGTCTCAGGATCTCCCCGGTGGCCTTGCGGGTATAGTCCCTGATGGACGCCATGAACGCATCCGGGTCGAGCGTGTGCCGCTCTATCTGCGACAGGGCGTTCTCCCAGCTTCCGGTCAGGGAGACATCCGCCACCAGCATGTCCTTCACCGCCCCGTAGAGGAGAAGTCCCTTTCCCGTAGGCACGAGGCTTTTCCCGTTCCGTTCGACATAATCCCTCTTGAACAAAGTGGTGATGATGGCGGCTCTTGTAGCCGGCGTGCCTATTCCAATATCTTTGACGGCCTCACGCGCCTCTCCGTCGGCGATGTCCTTTCCGCATGTCTCCATTGCCGCCAGCAGCGTGGCTTCGGTGTAGAGCGGTTTGGGCACGGTCTTTTTCTGCACAAGCCCGTGGCCCGATACCGGAATCCGGTCCCCTTCGGAGAAAACGGCATGACCGTCGTTCAGCCCGTCCTCTTCCTTGTCCTCCTTCCTGCCGAAGACCCCGCGCCAGCCTGGACTGGTGACGGCGGAACTCTTCGAGCGGAAAACCGTCTCCCCGATACGGCACTCCATCAGCAGCGCCTCCTTTTTGCAGCAGGGCGAGAACGCTTCCAGCATCCGTCCGGCAATCAGGGCATAGACGGCGGACTCTGCTTCGGAAAGCCCTTCGGGGGCGATGCCGGTCGTAATCAGGGCGTGGTGGTCGGTCACTTCCGTGTCATCCACGCTGCGGGTGTTCAAGGCGGAGAGGTCGAGCGTCTTCCCGTATTCCCGGAATTCCGGCATGGCGGAAATCTTTTCCAGCAGTTCCGGAACATGCGCCATGACATCCTGCGGGATGTGGCGGCTTCCCGTCCTCGGGTAGGAAATGAGCTTCTTTTCATAGAGCGTCTGGGCGATGTCCAGCGTCTTGGCCGCCGGCAGGTCGAGATGCACGTTGCAGTCCTTCTGGAGCGCCGTCAGGTCGTAGAGCAGCGGCGGTTGCTGCTGGACTTCCCTGCGTTCCGCTTTGGTGATTTCCGCCACGGAACCGGACGGGATGGCCCTGTATGCGGCTTCTGCCTCCGCCTTGTCGCCGAAGTTCCCGACACGGAAAAAACGGCGGTACGATTCCTTGCCGTCCAGCGTGATGTGGAGCTGCCAGTAAGGGGCGGACACGAATTCCCTGTTCTCCTTGAACCGGGCGCATATCATGGCCAGCGTCGGGGTCTGCACCCGCCCGATGGAGCTGTTCGGGGTGCCGGAGGCTATGGCCAGGGCACGGCTGGCGTTCATGCCCACCAGCCAGTCCGCCTTGGCGCGGCTGTCGGCGGCGGCATACAGGCTGTCATACGCCGAACCGTCCTTCAGTTCCTCCAGCCCTTTCCGTATGGCCTCGTCGGTGAGCGAGGAGATCCACAGCCGTCTGAACGGTTTCGTACAGCCCAGGTAGTCGTATATCCAGCGGAATATCAGCTCGCCCTCGCGTCCGGCATCGGTGGCCACGATGATGCTGCCGCACCGGTTGAACACGCTTTCTATGATTCTCAACTGTTTCGAGGCGGCAAGGTCGGGCACCATGCCCCTGTCCGTGCGTACCTGGCGGGATACCAGGCGGAACGGTTCCGGCAGCATCGGCAGGTCCTCCGCCGCCGTTTTCGTGTAACCGTATGCGTCCGGCAGGGCCAGCGACACGAGGTGTCCCAATGCCCATGTGACCATGTACCCGCCTCCGGCACAGTAGCCGTCATTTTTACTGTCTGCCCCGACCACACGGGCTATGTCCATGCCTACGCTCGGCTTTTCTGCGATGATTGCTATCATGTTGTTCGATAAAATTTAAGCCGTTTCCCGTTTTCCATGCGGAAGACAGGAAACGGCGGTTTGACATTCTTTATTCGATATTACTGTCCGGTTATCTGCCCAATGGGGTGACACCCTGGATTTCAAGAAGTGGCGCTTCGCCCTTGCGTACCAGCTGGAGCGTGGCATCCATCACCACGTCCACGCCGAGGAGCACGAGGCTCAGCGGTATCACGCCGGTCTTATCCCCCCTGAGGAGGGTGTCCAGTTCCCCGGCCATTTCCAGTTCGTCCTTCAGGATGCCGATGGCGGCCAGCTCGTTCCAGTCCACATCCTCCGCCTTGAAAGGCGCATTGTTGTTTTCCTTGTTCATCTTCTTGTTCATTTTGAGTTAAAACTTCTTTTTCCTTTTCACGGATACATGTCAGGAAGCGCTGATTCCCTTGGACTTGCGGCTGCCCTTTTCCTGTCCCTGCTTCTGGGCCGCCGCCACCACGTTGCGCTGCGAGGCGTTCTGCTTGTGGTCCGGGTTCTCGTTGTAGAAGTCCAGGCGGCCCTGGTTGAAGTTCGCCTTGACATACTGCGAGATGGTCTTTCCGTCGTAGCCCTTGATGCCCTCGACCAGCACCGCCTTGCCGTCCTGGAGGTCGGCGCGTTGCTTCCGGGTCAGTTCCACGTTCCATACCTTGTCGGGTATCTTGAACTCTACCTGTTGGTCGAAGCCGTCCGGCGTGCGGGAGTAGCTCAGCCGCCCCGTCTCCAGGTCCGCCTTGATGAACGAGGAGAATTCCTCGCCCTTGCGGTTCACCATGTCGTTGAGGAAAATCGGCCTCCCCGCCAGAAGCTCCTTCTTTTCTTCCGGCGTGATTCTCACCCCGTTGATTTCGTCCGGGATGTAAATCTCACGGGCGCCTTCCGGGGAATCCGGGTTGTAGCGGGTATAGGCGGGCTTTCCGGTCGCCTCGTCCAGCTTCACGAAGGAGGAGAAGATTTCGCCGTCCTTGCGCTTCATCCCCTCCACGAAGATGGCCTTGCCCGCGTTCAGGTCCTCGATCTGCTTCTGTGTCAGTTCCACGCCTCCCAGCGACTGCCGGTTGAAGAGCTTGTCGTTCTCGAAGATGTACTCGATGCCCCTGCGCTCGGCGTTGACCTGTATGAAGGCGTTGAACTCGTTGCCGGATTTGGCTGTCATGCCCTCGATATAGACTTTCTTGCCTTCCCGCAGGTCGTTCTTTTCCTGCTCGGTCAGTTCCACCCCCTTTATCTCGTTCGGGATGAACACGTTGTCCACTTTGGTGGCCACCACCTCATTGGTAAGCCTGTCTATGCTGATGAAGGACGGGATATACTCCCCGTTACGTCCTTTCAGTTCCACGACACGCCCCATGTTGCCCGTCTCCAGCAGGTTGCGCTTGTCCTCGTCGGAGAAGATGTGCCCGAAATACGGGCGGTCGAGGTCGGGCTTCTGGCGGATTCCGTGGATGCCCAGCACGATTTCCCCGTTTCTTGACTGCTGGAAGGACAGGCGGGCGTCGGTACGCAGCGCGGCTGAGCCGAAGTTCATGGTGATGGGCACGACCTGGTTGGTCTTGTAGCCCCTGAGCATCTGGTCAAGCAGCCCGCGCTCCTGGAGGTACTCGCGGGACAGTCCGAAGTTCTTCAGCTGCTCCCAGTTGATCATGGACTCGTTGTAACGGTACGGGTTCTGCTGCTGGCCTCCTTCTGCGGCGACCTGCGGCTGGTTTTCTTCTTTTTTTGCCATTTCTTCTTGATTTTGTGGGTTGATACTTTGGTTTTCCTTGTTCCGTGGGACAATCTCATACTTTTTCAGAAATTCCTCCACGGCCTCTGTCTTTTTTCCGTTTGCCATATCTTCTATGGCCTGCTGCACTTCCGGAGAGTCCAGACTGCCTTCCCTGACGGAGAGGATGCCGAAACGGGTCGGGTCCTTGAACTGGCTCCAGAAATTTTTGATGAAGTTCTCGAAGATGTCCGCATAGCGGTCAATCTTCAGAAAGGAGTTGCGGTGCCGCTTGTCGGCGTCCACCGTCTTGAACTTGCCGTCCTGCCCGATTTCAGACACCGCCTTCAGGAGCAGCTCCATCTTGTCGAGGATGAAGACGATGTCGCTCATCTGGGCGTTCTCGGCGACCGTCGGTTTCGGGGGTTCTTCCCTTGCGTTTTTCTTTGCCATAACTGAAAGTTTTTTAGCGTTAATACTGATGTTGTCGGTGCAAATATATAGGATTGATTTTGATAAATAATTGATTTATAATGCGTTAGGAGACACATTACACCGTATGTCATCCTATTTCACCGCAGGCTCGGGTACGGAAAGGGAGAAATCGTGGTAACACGAGGGGAAACAGCCCCGCAGCGGAGGGTGCGGCAGGGAAAGGGACGGCACGGGAACAAAACCGGGCAGCGTCACCGCCGGACGGGACAACACCGGCAAAACGGAAACTGTAATATGCAGAGTTGGGAGCGAGCGAAGCCCTTGTCCCGTCCTGATGTGTTCCTGGAGACAGGAGGCGGATATTCGGTGGGAATGTGATGTGAAGGCGGCAACCCATTGGGATTTCCGATGTTGCAAAAAACAGCCCCGCCAGATTGCTTTTCTTTGACCCTGTACTTATGCGTCGTAGGTCGCTTCGCTTGCCAAGTCCCGCTCCTTTCCCCAACTCGGACGGCAATACCGGAGCGTTTTTTCGGGCTGAAAATTACCATCGGGAATTTTCTGTCCCGAAAACCGGAGGCCCGAACGTGGAGGTATTCGCCCTCCGAGTTATCTTCTCCGGGGGACTTGTCAAGTGAAGCGGGGCTTATGATGCCGTTTCATAGAAAAATATGGAAAAGGAACTGTATATTGAAAAGTTATGCAGACATAGGACAGCGAATTCAAATAAAAAGAGTACCTTTGTCCTGTTATGAACAAGACCTTCAATATTTATTGCGATGAGAGCTGCCATATTGAGCATGACCACAAGGACTATATGTTTTTGGGATCGGTAAGTTGTGCTTATCCGCAGATTCGAAGACATTGTAAAAGAATAGACGAACTTAAAAAGGAGCATAACTTTTATGCAGAGATAAAATGGAGCAAGGTTTCAATGTCAAAAGTGAGATTTTATCTGGCCTTGATTGATTATTTTTTCGACACTGATTTGAGATTCCGTGCAATAGGAATAAAAAAATCGCAAATCAAATGCGATGAGATGGGTTTCTCCTATGACGACTTCTTTTACAAGATGTATTATCTGCTGCTCAATTATAAAATTGACACCTTGGATTGTTATAATGTTTACCTTGATATCAAAGATGCATTCAGTGCCCGAAAAGTGCGTAAGCTGAAGGAGATTCTGAATACGAAATATGGAGTATTCCGTAATGTACAAAATATTTGTTCTCATGAGAGTCTGCTTATGCAGCTCACAGACCTTATCATGGGAGCCGTATCTTATAATGTGAATGACAAGGAACATAAGAATGCAGCCAAGATGATGATAATCGAGCGTATAAAGAAGCATCTGCATACCCAGAATCTGGATATGACAAACCATTCTGAAAAGTTGAACCTTTTCTTTATAAACCTGAAATAGCCATGCCGTTCAATTTAATGAAGAGATATAATGATTTGCTTGAGTTGCTCGGTATGTCAGAGTTTGAGAGGACGAAGTCATTGCGCGGGGTCTTCAACAGGGATATTCAGAACAATCCGAATTTCAGTTTCAATGGCAAGCCCATATATCCTACACCCAAAGAGGATGGCATAATTGCCATGGAAGTACTGTTCAATCATCTCACAAGGAAAGAGACCGACAAGGAGGAGCATCATCGGGAATTTGACATGTCCCGGTCACAGCGGCTGCATTGGATCAAGTATCATGTGGAACAGAACAAAGTGGACAGGATGTTGTATTTTTCCGTCAGTGAGCCAAGGGGCAAACGGACTTATATATATGACATTGACGAGCATTATGTCATTGTTCTTGAACCCAGAAGAGATCAGTCATCATATTATCTTCTGACGGCGTATCGTCTGGAAGGAAAGGATTACGCCCGTGATAAAATAATAAGGAAATATAACCGGCTCAGATTACCGGAACTGTTATAAAAGCAAAAAACGCAGAGCTTCTATGGCTTGCGTTTTTCGATTTCCTTCCCTCAAATGAGGGATGAACTCGTATGCAAAGGTACAGGTTATTTTCTTATCTACAAAAAAATCTTGGAAAAAATTATTGGAAAGAACCATATATTCACTATATTCACTATATTGGTTGGCGGAACAAAAGTTATACTTACATTTGCAATGTAAAAAGTGCCCGTACGAGCTTAGTCGTCGTATCTGCACTATAAAAAGGAAGTAGAGAAGTCCCGGTCATTACGGCCGGGACTTCTTGTTTTTTATGTCTTTCTCTTACGTGTGTATGCTCCAGCCGTGGAACGGCTCCAGGATTTTGGAAAGGGATTTGTCCGGCCTGCCGTGATAGAGCAGCCCTCCGACGACGCCTGTCCGTCCGTCGGGTGTCCTTTCGGCGAATCCGAAAGAATATGGCGCCATATCCCAATAGAGTTCGATTTCACTTTTCCCGTTCGAGTTCTTTTCCCACTGCTTCAAGTCTTCAATGCAGCGTTGCAAGGTCTTGTCTCCGATGCTTTTTGCGTATTCCACCACCTTGTCGTAGTGTTCCTGGCATTTGATTGTCATATCCGGTTGTCTTTAAGTTGTTGCAATAGTTCTTCATACTCACCGAAGCCGTAACATTCGGCCAAGACGAAATCTTCCCCGCCTTTGTCGGCCAGCGATTGCAGACCGTCAAGGGAATCACAGTAGAAGAAAATCTCATCATCCTTTTCCGTATCCGACTCCATGTCCAGGGCGATTCTTGCCTCTTGGGTTTCAAAGGTGTCATTCCATCGTATGACGCAATCCAGGAAATGCGGTTCATGCCCCTTTCCCGCGCGGTATTCCAGATATCTTTCGCGGATTTCCTTCTTGATTTCTTCCGGCTTTTTCCATGAACTGTCATCCACGATTTCAAAACCCGATCCTTCGACCAACAGGCAAGTCCCGTTGTCGTTCACCATCAGGGTACGTTTGCCCATATGCCTCTCACGCATCCCTGCCCAATCCGGCAAGTCCCAACGCTCTGTTGTCCAGATTCCGCGCCAGGTTTCCGGAATGGAGTTGTACTCACTTAATGTAATCTTTCTCATGACATTGCATTTTATTTGGATGTTACAAAACTGACCCTGTAGGTCTTGCACGGTTTCCCGAATGCGGGATGAGGGTCAAACTCCCGGAATGAATCCCAATCCACGCTCATCGTGTATCCGTTCGGAAAATTTTCGGCAATGAACCGGGTTATCATTCCCTTGTCCTCTTCGGAAAGGAAGAGTTCTTCCTCAATGCCGTATTCCAATGAAAAGACCGCCCATTCGGGTATGTTGTCCCAAACGGGCGGCATGTAATTGTTCTCCTTCATACATCGGGATGCTTATTGCGGTGATGCCGTCAGTTTCCGGATAATGTTCCCAAGTTCCGTCTCCCATGTCCTGTCACCGTTCCCGGCAAAGGGATAAGTCAGCTGGTGCCAGTCGTGGTAATCGAAAAGTTTCATCCGCAGCGGATAATAGTCAAAAAGTTTCCTGCCGTCCTTGAATATGCGGATATGGTTGGTCCCTACATTCATGGACTGTAATCCGTTCCCGTGAAGAATCTCCCGGAATCTTTCCATTGGTGTGAAGTTGCTTCTCTTTTTCATATTTCTTTCCATAACTCGTTCAACAATACATTCTATACAACTCGGCATCCGGCAGTGTGCGCAATTCCTCTCCGGTACAGAAACCGTCGATTTCTTCGCATACCTCCATCGCCTCGTAGATACCGCTGCGCATATCGGTTATCAGTTCATCCCGCAGGCTTTCTACCGACACCCTGAACGTGCTGCTGCCAGCATCAATTTCCCTGACGGGATAGGCGCGTCCTTTCCAATGGATTTGTCCAATGACTGTTCTGTCCCCGTTTTCAGCCGCCATGCGTTCCTTCCTGCACATCTCACCACAGGCTTCCTTGCGGATATCGGCCGTTCTTGTCTTGTCCATGACTTTCTGGTTTTATTCTGTTAAACATCCACCGGCTCGTGAGCCGATATTTTATTTCTTGCCTGCCATACCGTCCCGTGCCGGATTGTGCAAGGCTTTCCGGAAAAATACCGCAAGCGGAGCGCGGAAGATTTTTGCGGAAACCCGCGAGGACCCGGCCTTGCTCAATCCTGACAGGCACGGGACGACCTTTGCAGGCGGAAATAAAAAAGCGGCCTGTCGGATATTATTCCTTATTCCCTTCTTCCTTTGGAATCAGGTGCTTCAAGTCCGGATCGTTGGCTATGCGCTCCATCTCGTCCTCGATTATTTGCAGCACGTCGGCCTTTATCTGCGAATAGTTGCGGTCTATCTGCTGCTGCATGATGTCGTTTCCGTCCGCGTCCCTGAACTCGTTGATGACCGGTATTTTCTTATAGACTTTCATCTCCTCCGACACTTTCGCGCTGTCCACGATGATGCGGGCATGGAAAATCTTCTGTTCTATCTCTTCCCCGAAGTTGTCGGCCACGCTGCCCACGAAGGTACCCTGCGAGAGGTTGGCGATCTTGGAGGCGGGTATGAGGGAGTCCATCTGCGTGTTGATGGATGTGGAGGTGTCCTGCCGGTTGATGGAGAGGGACTGCCGCTGCTGGAGTATCTTGCCGAACCGCTCCGACAGGCTCTTTGCCGTCTCGCCGACCACCTGCCCGCTGAAGATGTTGCCCACCGTGTTCTGGATGACCTTCGCCTCCTTGTCCCCGTAATCCCTCGCCAACTGGCTGAAGTCCTGGAAGCCGAGACAGACGGCCACCTTGTTGCTCCGGGCGGTGGCGATCAGGTTGTCAATGCCACGGAAGTAGATGGTGGGCAGCTCGTCGATGATGATGGAGCTCTTGAGCTGACCTTTCTTGTTCACCAGTTTGACAATGCGCGAATTATACAGACCGAGAGCGGCCGAATAGATATTCTGCCTGTCCGGATTGTTGCCTACGCAGAGGAGCTTGGGGTGTTCGGGATTGTTCAAATCCAGCGTGAAATCATCACCCGTCATCACCCAGTACAGCTGTGGCGAAATCATGCGCGAAAGCGGGATTTTCGCGCTCGCTATCTGGCCCTGCAACTGGTCCTGTGCGCCTCCCTGCCAGGCGTCCATGAACGGGGAAAGGTAGTTTTCAAGGGACGGATATGAGGTCAGAATCGTGAAAATATCCGCATAGGGCTTGTTCAGAAATTCAATGGCATGAGGGAACGTGCAATACTTTCCGTCTTTGTAAATCCGCAAATACCAGATGATTGCGGCAAGCAGGATAATCGGTGACTCGACGAAGAAGTCACCCTGTTTCTGTATCCAGGTCTTGTTCAAGTTGAGCATTATCGTGTAGGCCGACTCATAGGCATCCGATATGTCTGCCATGAATCTCGGATTGATGGGATTGCACCGGTGGCTGCGTCTGGGATCGTCGAAATTGATGACGTAGAATTCCGGCTTGACCTTGTATTGCTGTCTGTGCTTGAGCAGATGGTTGTAGGCTATCTCCGAGAGATCCGGAAACTTGTAGTCATAGATATACATGGCAAAGGATTTCTCAATCTGCTGCTTGATGTAGTTGTTCACCACGGCATAGCTCTTTCCCGACCCCGGCGTTCCCAACACGATGGAGGCGCGGAAAGGATTGACGACGTTGATCCAGCCGTCCCATTCCCTGCCCTGATAGACAAACTTCGTGGGCAGGTTGACGGAATACTCGTTCTCCATGAACCTTGTCTCCTGCATGAAACTCTCGTTGGCGGTGTTGAACACGTCCTCCATGAGGTTGTGTTTCAGCATACGGCTAATCCATACTCCCGACATGAGCAGGAGAATATAGCCTGCGGTGAGCGTCAGCGTATATGCGGCCGCGTTCACCGTCGGACTGAACGGGAGGTCGAGCATCCACCAGTTCATGAAGAACAGCACCAGCCCCGAAAGGAAGGCGGCGTATATCTTCCGCCAGGTCATTTTCTGGTTCTTCACGCCCTTTGTGCCGAGGCATGACAGTCCCAGAAATATGAAGGCGAACACTTTCGTCACCAGCAGGTTGCTGAACAGCCCCGCCGTCCGCTGGAAATTAAGGAGTATCTTATCCAATACACCTATGTCTATACCCATATCCACGAATGAACGGTAACAGAACCAATAGACGTGGACGATAATGAACACGATGGAAATGGCCCGCATGAATTCCATGACCTTGGCCAATCCCCTTAAATCATCTTCTTGTTGCATAAATTAAAAATTTTGATGGTTGGTAATTGACAATCAGGATATGCCGCGTGAACGGCGTTTCTTTTTCTTTTTGCGTTGCAGCCTGCGGGCAAGCGCCTCCTCCTGCGGGTCGGGGCCGTTGATGTCGGGACTGAATATTCCGAAAGCCTGCTCGATGGCGCTCTCCATGCTGTCGGAAAGGTTCTCCCGTTCGCCGGCATATTGTCCGGGGAATTCCGGTTCGGGGAACTCCTGCGGCCTGTTGAAGAGCTGCTCGAAGGCATTGGCGGAGAACTCCTTGCCCAGACGGGAACCGTTATACACCTCCCGGTTCCTGTGATCGATGAAGGTCACGCCGTAGATACGCCCTTCCTCATTTTCCCGGAACACCACGTCAATGCCCTTTTCCCCGAGCAGCCGGACGAAGTCCTCCCGGTTTCCCCGGCATCCGTGCACGGCAAGCGCCACATCATCCCGTATCTTCGGCTGCCATTTCCGGTTCCTGAAGTCACGGACATTGGCGGCAATCCGTTTCTCTATGCCTTCATAGCCGAAGCGCTTGCCGATGAGGGACGACTTTATGGGCGTGCATACCGGCCTGCCGCTGTCGTCGGTCAGGGTATAGACTATGCCGTTATAAGGCGTGCCCTCAAAATCACCCCTGACCTGTTTCGCCTCGATGTTGAAGCAGGAAAGCAGGGCGCTGTACTCCCCGAATGTCTGGAAGCGGTAGGCGGTGAACACGCTTTTGAGGATATTGCCGACCTGCCGTTTCACGTCCCCGCCCCTGTAGTCCGCCTTTTTGAGATACGGCTCCAGCAGTTCGTTCCGCTTGTCCGCCACCGGCTTGAGCCCGAACCTGCTCTCCAGTTCCCGGCAGGCTTTCATCGAGCGGTTCCATTCATAGGTGTCGCTGATTTTCTCCCCGTTCTCCTTCACGCAGGTGGAGACGATATGGACGTGCCTGCGGCCGATGTCATCGTGCAGATACACGATATAGGGCTGGTCGCCGTAGCCCATCTTCCGCATGTATTCACGGGCCAGTTCCGCGAACTGCCCGTCCGTGAGGCGGTCGTCCGCCGATGGGTTCAGGGAGATGTGCAGCACCGGCTTCTCCGTGTTCCTGTTTGCGGCGAGGTAGCTCTCGAACGCCCACAGCGTCTGCTGCATGACATTGTGGGGATTTCCGGTGAGGTCGGTCATCATGCGGTTGCCCGCGATGATGCGGGCTGTGGATTCATCCACTTTCTGCTGGTTGTAGGCGACCGCCCCGTAGAGCGATGCGCCCCTGTTGATCTTAGCCACCATTCCGCTGTTCCTCCTTCTTCCTTTTTATAAGGTACTCCTCCTCGAACTCCCGGGTCAGCATGATGATCCGCTTGCCCAGCACCACCAGGTCGATGGTGGCCTTCTCCAGGTTGCGCAGCAGGGCGAACGCCCGTTTCTCCCCGAAGTTGGACTTGACGGCCTTCACCGTCTGGTTGTAGTTGTTGCCGATGGCCTGGAACTGGTGGTAGAAATTCGTCAGGCGGATGTAGTAGTCCATCGCCGCCTTGTCGATTCTGACGACCTTCATCTCGCGTCCGAAAATCATGGACTTGATGAACCTTGCCCGCTGTTTCATGCCCGATTTCTCAAACAGCAGCTCGAATTTTCCGTTCTCTTCCGAGGTCAGCTTGATGCCGTAACGGAATACAGCCGGGTCAGTTTTCGGCTTCCTGCCCGTGCTTCTCCTTGTCCTCCTTTTGTTGTTTTCTTCCATACGCATTGAGATTTTCTGTTCTGTATCTTCCGTCATGGATTTCCGACTTTGGAGGAAATCCCTCCCGAGCCGCCAGGCGAGCGGCAAGTTTGTTTCGGGATGCCCGAATCATTTCGGGCTGCCCGAAACACAACTTGCTATGTTCGCTTGAACATGAATTTGCCTTCGTCAAATTGAGTTTTGACCGTCGGCCTCATTCTTCGGCCCCGGGATTGCCCCACAGCGGTATCCATTTCCGTTTCCGGTGCAAAGTTATTGTTGTTTATCTTTCTGTAAAACAGTTCATTATATGTAACATGATGTCATATGGCGACAAGGGTCGTCACCGCCCCCGGATGATGGCGGTTATTCGGAAAAATCCCTTTTTATTTGCAGCGTGAACGGATGAAACCGGGTCTCCAATAGTGGAATGATGGTCATGTTGTCCGATGCTTCCGTTAGCGGTCGGGATAGTGGAAACAATGTCGGATATGACGGTTGTCGGAATGTCATGACCAACAGACCGGCCATTAACGGAAAGTCGGATACGGTAACGGATACGCTGTCGGTCGGAAGGATGGACACGATAACGGATGCGGCATCGGACGGACGGTCGGAAAGAGGCGTTCACGGATTGACGGACGGATGAAACAGACAATTATTCAATAACCATTTAAAAAAGAAAGATTATGAGCAAAGAACCTTTATTCGTTGCAATCAGCAACCAGAAAGGCGGGGTCGGGAAATCGGCCCTTACGGTAGTGCTTGCCAGCTACTTCCATTTCGAGAAAGACCTGAACGTGGCAATCATTGACTGCGATTCCCCCCAGCACAGCCTTGTGCGCATGAGGGAACGGGACAAGAAAACCGTCACAGGCAGCACCTATTACCAGCAATTGCTGCGGCAGCAGTGGGAACGTATACAGAAGAAGGCGTATCCCATTGTCGGTTCCACAGCGGAAAAGGCAAGGGAGGCGGCGGACGCGGTTGCCGCAAGCGGGGACTATGACCTTGTATTCGTGGACCTGCCGGGAACGGTGGAGTCTTCGGGGGTGTTCCGCACCATCGTCAATATGGATTATGTCCTGACTCCCACCATTCCCGACCTCATCATCATGCAGAGTACGCTCGCCTTCTCGACCACGGTGCTTGATTATGTCAGAAGCAGGAAAGATGTGCCGCTCAAGGACATTCTCTTCTTCTGGAACAGGATGAAGAAGCGTACCAACGTGGGAATCTACAAGTCCTATTCGGAAGTCATGAAGGAACTGCGCCTGACAGTCCTCGACAGCACGCTTCCCGACCTGTGCCGCTATGAGAAAGAAATCACCCATTCCCAACGCGCCTTTTTCCGCTGTACCCTGCTGCCTCCTCCTGCCAGGCAGCTTGAAGGAAGCGGTCTGGCGGAACTGGCGGAGGAACTTATTGTCAAACTTAAACTGAAACAGCCATGACAAAGAAAAAGGTGGAGGTGGATGAGGACATCCTCAAGGATATCATTGTCGGGGAGATTCCCGTCTTCGGCAGGGAGATGCCTGCGGAAGAAAGTACGGGACAGCCGGAACCGGAAGCCCCTCCCGCCACAGAACCTGCCGGCCACCCGCCGGGAAAGACCGTCTCTGTAAGGTCCAGGAAAAAGAAAGAGGAAACGGACGGTTACAGGGAAAGGTTCCTGGTCAATATTCCGGCATCCAACCGTTCCCATGTCTATATAAACCGCGAGGTGGCCGAATGCATCAAGCGTGTCCTTCCGGTCATCGCTCCGGACATGAGCATATCCGGATACATAAGCAATATCCTCGTGGAGCACATCCAACGGCATTGGGAGGAAATCAGCGAATTATACAACAAAGAATATTACAAACCATTAAAACCGTTTTAGACATGACACAGATTGTTTTTCAAGCCGCAGCCATCGCCTGCTGCATCTACACCGCTTACAGAATCGTACTTTTTATAGTCAGGAAATCACGTAAGACAGAAAAAGCTTCCCAAAGGGTTTCTGCCTCTCCTGACAGGATAATTGAGGGGATTGAACCGGATAATGGTGAGGAGTGTGTATCCGTGCCTCCCGTCATGGAATGTATCAAGGAAGTGGATATCCGACATTCGCTGATATCGCTATACACGGCCACCTATCTGGACTGCAAGCCTGTCGGCAGCCGTGCCCAGGTCTATATCAGCAAAGAGAACCATGCCCTTATCAGACGTTTCTTAGCCGTTGTCGCTCCTAATGTGCCTATCTCCGGTTATGTGAACAAGGTTGTGGAGGAACATCTGAGAAATTACCGTGACGAGATATCCCAATTACATTCGGACAGCATAAGCAAACCGCTATGATTATGGAAACGACACTTTATTTTACGGTAAAGACGGCATGTGCCGTTTATGTGCTGTGGCACTTGTGGGCATTCATCTTCGGCCGGCGGATGTACGGGATATGGGAGCGTCTTTTCAGATTGATGCGGATTGTCCGCATCCGTCTATGGAAACGCCGCAGGAAACGCATGGAGCAGGCGGGGCGCAATGCCTGCGGAAAAGCAAGACATAAAATACCGGAAGCAGGGACAGGCATCTCACGGGGAAAGCCGGAGCCGGACACGCCGTCTTCTTCTCCAGCAGACGACGATGTGATAGGCAAGACGAAGATTGTCTATCTGGAAGATCCGAATACCATGAAGGCTGTTCCGGTCCGTTCCGAGCCGATGGAGAAAGTTCCCATAGAGGAAGACGGGGATATCAGTTCCGATGATGTGGAGCAGGAGAACAAAGGACTTACAGCCGAGGACAAGGAGGAACTGATGGCTCCTGTGGACGCCGAACCTGACCCGGACTTTAGCACAGCCTTGACATTCGAGGAGATAAACAATGTTGCGGAGGTCCTTGTTTCCGACACCCCGGATGAACAGAAAGCTGTCCGTGCCGCCACAACCATACATCATAAGATGCAGGAGACGGTCATACTCTCTTTTCTTACTGACAAACTGTGCAATCAGGAAAAGGTATCCCGGTTGCTCAACGAATATTTGGACGAATCCGGCAGGCCGCTTGCAAAACGGAAGTCGGTATCCAAGGGAAAAGAGGCTTTTGATATCAACAAATATGCTTGAACTACCATTTTGAGATTTTTAAGAGAAAAACCGATATCTCTGCTTTTACAGCTCTTACTTTTGCAGTAAACGAATTGATTATGGCAGTAACGAAAGTAATATTGGAAAAATGGTTGGCGGCGCAAAAACGCCACCGCCTTTCAGACAAGCAGGTCCAGATGGCACGGGAACTGGGATTGAATCCCGACAAGCTCGGGAAAATCGACAACCACAGGCAGGAGCCGTGGAAAGCCCCTCTGCCGCAGTTTATCGAGGACATCTATTTCAAGTGCTTCAAGCGTGAAGAGCCGGAAACGGTCAGGCCGCTGAAGCAGATATTAAAGGATATGGAAATCAGGAAACAACAGCGGAAAAAGGAAAAGGACAGACGGCGCAAGGAACGGGATGCCGCTTCTTCCATGACAGCGGAATAAATGCCGGGCTTCATATCCCCCTGTATCTTCCTAACGCGGGAGATGCAGGGGGATTTTTATGTCATTCCATACCCGGTTGCAGGTGTCCCATATCGATGAAGCGGACATAATCCTCCGTATAGGCGAAACAGTCATCGTTGATGCGCTCCGCCAGTTCGTCCAGTGTCAGGCATTCCACCTCATAAAGCGTTTCATCCTCCGGATCCTCCGTACTTCGGAGCGGTGATTCCTTCCACATTCTGACCAGCCTGTCATCGGACACGTTTCGTCCCGTCAGACCGCAGTACCATACGAAGGCACGGATGTCCGTCCCTTTTCCCGGGCAAGTTTCCGGAACGGAAGCCGCACGCTTTTCCGGACACAGTTCAAGGTACCGTTCCCAGAGGGTGACGAGCCACTCGATGTTGATTTCACGCAGGTGCC
Organism: Marseilla massiliensis; assembly: GCF_023336985.1. Lineage (NCBI taxonomy): Bacteria > Pseudomonadati > Bacteroidota > Bacteroidia > Bacteroidales > Prevotellaceae > Marseilla > Marseilla massiliensis. The sequence continues at coordinate 138,138 of NZ_JAMBLP010000006.1, forward strand.
TGGAAGTGAAGTGTTCTCCCGTCTGCGGATTGTACAATGTACAGCCTCCGTCCTTCCGGATGTCCAGCAGACGGTACATGGTATATACCGGGCAGTCGCCATCCTCCTCCACATATACGGTATGCGGCAGCCATCCGTCGGAATTTTCCCGGATGCCGCAGAGTGCGGACACCAGCTGATTTTCCGCCTGCCGGAGCAGTTCCCCCGGCGGCGTGGATTTCTCTTTTTCTGTTCTTCTCATCTTTGTTTTGTATTTATTGTTAATGGTTTTTTTACAAATCCGTCGCTCCTGTTATTTCCTCGCCCGTGTACAGATTGATGACCCTGCGTCCCCTTTCCACGGCCTTTCTGACTGTATAGTAAGTGCCGCCCTCACGGACATTGTCCCAATACGCCACCACGATGGAGGCCCTGCTGACCATGTATTCGTCCCGGCGCAGGTAGCATCCCCTGTAATACTTTTCAGAGAGCATGACCACCCTGTCCGCTTCTCCGAGCAGTTCACGGTAAAGCAGTTGGTCCTGCGGGTCAAACCATGCGGGCTGGCCCCTGAAAGGAATTGCCGCCACCAATGCCATGTCTTTATGGTGTTCCCTCAGTTGCAGAACCGCTTCCGCCGCTATCATGTCGAACCCCTCGGCCATGCCTGAATAGAACTCCCGGTATCCCTGCCCGTACAGGTACATGACCAGATCCGCGACTTCTTCCCTGATCCGGCTGACCGGAACCTGTCTGTCCGTGCCTTCACACAGCAGCCTTTTCTTCCTGTGGCCCGTGAACGCCGCCACTTTCCTTTCTTCCATATCCATTCTTTTCTGTTTTTTAGTGTTACCATCCCCGGCTTTTACCTCCGGAGTTTAATTCCTTACCGGCCTGACAGCCCCGTGTCCGGTATGCGGCAAGGCCCGGCGGGAGAAAATACCGCAAGCGCAGCGAGGATGATTTTCTCCCTGACGGCCGGGGGCGGTCCGCCTTGCCGCATCCGTCAGGACACGGGGATACCTTTGCGGTAAGGATTAAAGGACGCCTTCCATACGGTTTTCACCTGCCCGGGAACACCCTGCCGATGTAACGTGACGACACCCGGTGACACATATCGACAGACTTGTAAATCAATGAATTATATGCTATACATTCGCAGTCGAAATCATTTTTTGTCTCACCAATTAAAAGTTTCGACGCATGAAAAAAAGATTCATTTTCGCAGCCGCGCTGCTGCTTGCAACGACAGGGGCTTTCGCCCAAGGTAACGGTATCGGTGGCATCACGGAAGCCACCAACATGGTCACTTCCTATTTTGATCCGGGAACCAAGCTGATTTATGCGATAGGCGCCGTGGTCGGCCTTATCGGAGGCGTGAAGGTCTATTCCAAGTTCTCGTCCGGCGACCCGGACACTTCCAAGACGGCGGCCTCATGGTTCGGCGCCTGCATTTTCTTGATTGTCGCCGCCACCATCTTACGTTCATTCTTCCTCTGATTATGGCGGAGTACACGGTCAACAAGGGGATTGGCCGCAGCCCTGAGTTCAAGGGGCTGAAAAGCCAGTACCTGTTCATCTTTGCCGGCGGGCTGCTCGCCCTGTTCGTGATGTTCGTCGTCATGTACATGGCGGGCATCGACCAGTGGGTGTGCATCGGTTTCGGCGTCACCTGCGCCTCGGTGCTCGTGTGGGCGACTTTCCGTCTGAACGCGAAATACGGTGAATGGGGACTGATGAAGCTCCAGGCGCTGCGCCGCCATCCCCGCTACATCATCAACCGGAAAAGTTTTATCCGGCTGTTTTTTCCCAACCATTCAAAAAGAAGAAGCGTATGAGAAATGTAATGAAAGCCGCCACATTGGAAAGCCGCTTCCCGCTGATGGCCGTCGAGCACGGGTGCATCATCAGCAAGGACGCGGACATCACCGTGGCCTACCGGGTGGAGTTGCCCGAGGTGTTCACGCTGACCCGGGCTGAATACGAGGCCATGCACTCCACCTGGGTAAAGGCCGTCAAGGTCCTGCCGGAATACAGCATCGTGCACAAGCAGGACATCTTCATCGAGGAGAGCTACAGGCCGAAGGCCTGCGGGGAGGAGCGGAGTTTCCTCAGCCGCAGTTTCGAGCGGCACTTCAACGAGCGTCCGTACCTGAAGCATACCTGCTACCTGTTCCTGACCCGGACCACGAAAGAGCACAGCCGCACGACAAGCAGCTTCAACGCCCTCACGCGCGGGTTCATCATCCCCAAGGAGATGCGTGACAAGGAAGCCGTCGCGCAGTTCCTGGAATGCTGCGGGCAGTTCGAGCGCATCGTCAACGACAGCGGCCTGGTCCGCATGGAAAGGCTGTCCGACGGGGAAATCACCGGTACGGGAACCTCGGCGGGCATCATCGAGAAGTACCTCTCGCTCTCGCAGGAGGGCTGCACCTGCCTTCAGGACATCACCATCGGGGCCGGGGAGATGAAAATCGGGGACAGCCTGCTCTGCCTGCACACGCTGTCAGACCCGGAGGACCTGCCGTCAGCCGTCGGCACGGACAGCCGGTATGAACGGCTCTCCACCGACCGCAGCGACTGCCGCCTCTCCTTCGCCGCGCCGATAGGCATCCTGCTCACGTGCAACCATATCGTGAACCAGTATGTCTTCATCGACAGCCCTGCCGAAACGCTGCAGAAGTTCGAGCAGACCGCCCGGAACATGCACTCGCTGTCCCGTTACAGCCGTTCCAACCAGATCAACAAGGAATGGATAGACGGGTACCTGAACGAGGCGCACAGCAAGGGGCTCACTTCCGTCCGCGCTCACTGCAATGTCTTTGCATGGAGTGACGACCGCGAGAAGCTGAAACGTATCAAGAACGATGTGGGCAGCCAGATTGCCCTGATGGAGGCCAAGCCCCGTCATAACACGGTCGATGTGCCGACGCTCTTCTGGGCGGCCATTCCCGGCAATGCCGGCGATTTCCCGGCGGAGGAGAGTTTCCACACCTTCATCGAGCAGGCCCTGTGCCTGTTCATCGGGGAAACGTCCTACAAGGATTCACTCTCGCCATTCGGGATTCGCATGGTGGACCGTCTGACCGGAAAGCCCGTCCATCTGGACATTTCCGACCTGCCGATGAAGAACGGTACGATTACCAACCGCAACAAGTTCATCCTCGGACCATCGGGCAGCGGAAAGTCATTCTTCACCAACCACATGGTGCGCCAGTATTACGAACAGGGAGCCCATGTGCTGCTTGTAGATACGGGAAATTCTTATCAGGGGCTGTGTAATCTTATCCATGCCCGCACGCATGGCGAGGACGGCATCTATTTCACCTACGAGGAGAGTGACCCTATCGCCTTCAACCCTTTCTATGTGGAGGACGGCGTGTTTGACATCGAGAAGAAGGAGTCCGTCAAGACGCTTATCCTCACCCTGTGGAAACGGGACGACGAGCCGCCGACACGCGCCGAGGAGGTGGCGCTCTCCAACGCGGTCAACCTTTTCCTGGAGAAGATACGTACGGACAGTACGGTCGTTCCCTCTTTCAACACGTTCTATGAATTCATCCGGGACGAGTATCAGGAAATCCTGAAGACCAAGCGTACACGGGAAAAGGATTTTGACGTGTGGGGATTCCTGAACGTGCTGGAACCTTATTACAAGGGCGGCGAATATGACTACCTGCTGAACTCCGACAAACAGCTCGACCTGTTGAACAAGCGCTTCATTGTCTTCGAGTTGGACAATATCAAGGACAACAAGGTTTTGTTCCCGATTGTGACCATCATCATCATGGAAACCTTCATCAACAAGATGAGGAAGCTGAAGGGAGTCCGCAAGATGATACTGTTGGAGGAAGCGTGGAAAGCCATCAGCAAGGAGGGCATGGCCGAGTATCTGAAATACCTTTTCAAGACGGTCCGCAAGTTCTTCGGCGAGGCGGTGGTGGTCACGCAGGAGGTGGATGACATCATCTCGTCCCCCATCGTCAAGGGCACCATCATCAACAACAGCGACTGCAAAATTCTTCTCGACCAGCGGAAGTACATGAACAAGTTCGACGAGATCCAGTCCCTGCTCGGCCTGACCGACAAGGAACGGGCCCAGATTCTCTCCATCAACATGGCCAACAGCCCTTCCCGGAAGTACAAGGAAGTGTGGATCGGACTGGGCGGAACGCAGTCTGCGGTCTATGCCACGGAGGTTTCCCCCGAGGAATACTATTGCTACACCACCGAGGAGACAGAAAAGCTCGAACTGGCACGGCTCACCCGGAAACTGGGAGGCAATATCGAACTGGCCATCAAGCAACTGGCTGAAATGAAACGGAATGAAAGACATTAAACGGATTCATTATGAATGACAATTCAAGAAAAAGCGGCTGGGAATGGCTTGACAGGGACACATCGGCATTCCTTTATGAATACCTGACAATGGGGGCGGACATCCCAGAACCGGTCCGGAAACATTTCGGGTTCGACAGGGACTACCTGCTGTATGAGAAAATCAACGGGATGGATTATGACGAATACCTGAGGCAACGGGAGGAAGGCAGGTTTCCGGATGTGCTGGAGGTGGACGCGCGGCTGACCAACGCGGTGGAAAAAGCCTTCGAGAGTGTCTGCCGCCGTCCTCCCGACCCCTATCTTGACAGGCTGAACGGGGAGCTGGAGAGACTCGGACGGATTGCCGCCCGGCCGGATTCTGTCCATGACATCATCCATGTCACCCCGTCCTTCCTGGCCAAATACGGCATTGACAAGGACAGTCCGGCAGAGGTCATATGCAGACAAGCGGAAAAGGCGTACCGGGAGCTGGACGTCCGCTTTGTGAAAATGACCGGCCGGAGGCCGTATGCCGACGAGTTCTTTCGTTTCCTCAAAAATGAACGGGCAAAGAAGGAACAGGCCGCATTCCGTGAGGACACGCCGCGCAGGAAGCCCCGCATTTCCTTCAAGCCTAAGGCGAAAGGACGCGGAAGGGGAATTTGAAATTACAGACAACCGATTTACCAACAATTAAAATCAAACGACAATGAAAACAAGAATCATTACGGCATTATGCCTGTTCTGCCTGTTGTCTGCAGGCAGGGCACACGCGCAGTGGGTGGTGACTGACCCGACCAATCTGGCCCAGGGCATCATCAACGCCGCCAAGAACATCGTGCACACGTCCTCGACGGCCAGCAACATGCTCAACAATTTTCAGGAAACCGTGAAGATCTACCAGCAGGGAAAGGAGTTCTATGACGGTCTGAAGAAAGTGAAGGACCTGGTACGCGACGCTCGGAAAGTCCAGCAGACCATCCTGATGGTCGGCGACATCACGGAAATCTATGTGACCAGCTATGAGCGTATGCTCAGCGACCCTTATTTCACGCCGGAGGAACTGAGCGCCATCGCCTTGGGCTACACGAAACTGCTGGAGGAGAGTGCCAACCTGCTGACGGACCTGAAGACGGTGGTCAACGAGAACGGGCTTTCCATGAACGACAAGGAACGCATGGACATCATCGACCGCTGCTATACCGACATGCTGCAATACCGCAGCCTCGTTCAGTATTACACCAACAAGAACATCGGCGTGTCCTACTTGCGTGCCAAGAAGCAGAATGACCTGGACCGCGTGATGGCCCTTTACGGATCGCCCGGCGAACGCTACTGGTAATTTCAAGGAGGATTGCTTATGGTATTGTTGGCTGTGAGTTTTGACAATCTGCACCAGATCCTGCAAAGTCTGTACACGGACATGATGCCGCTCTGTTCGCAGATGACCGGCGTGGCCAAGGGCCTTGCCGGACTGGGAGCCCTCTTCTATGTGGCGTACCGCGTCTGGCAGTCGCTGGCGAGGGCCGAGCCGATAGACGTGTTCCCGCTTCTTCGCCCGTTCGCTTTGGGCATCTGTATCATGTTCTTCCCGACGGTCGTTCTGGGCACGCTCAACAGCATCCTTTCTCCCGTCGTGACCGGGACGCACAGGATTCTGGAAACGCAGACCTTCGACATGAACGAGTACAGGGAGCAGAAGGACAGGCTGGAGTTCGAAGCGATGAAGCGCAATCCCGAGACGGCCTACCTGGTGGACAAGGAGGCGTTCGACAACAAACTGGACGAACTGGGGGCGCTGGACGCGATAGAGGCCTGCGGGATGTATGTGGACCGCGCGATGTACAACATGAAGAAGTCGGTGCAGAATTTTTTCCGCGAGCTGCTGGAACTGATGTTCAACGCCGCCGCGCTGGTCATCGACACGCTCAGGACATTCTTCCTGATCGTGCTTTCCATTCTCGGACCGATTTCCTTTGCCATTTCGTGCTGGGACGGATTCCAGGCCTCGCTTTCCCAGTGGTTCGTGCGCTACATCAGCATCTACCTGTGGCTGCCGGTGAGCGACCTGTTCAGCAGCGTCTTGGCCCGCATACAGACTCTGATGCTTCAGAGGGACATCGAGCAGCTGTCCGACCCCAATTTCATTCCGGACAGTTCCAACGCCGTGTACATCACGTTCCTCATCATCGGCATCATCGGGTATTTCACGATTCCGACCGTGGCGAACTGGATCGTGCAGGCAGGCGGAGGGGCAGGCAACTACGGGAAGAATGTGAGCCAGACGGCGTCCAAGACAGGTTCCGTGGTGGCCGGTACCGCCGGTGCCGCCGCAGGTAATGTGGTCGGAAGGCTGTTCAAATGACAATCATCTAAAACTGAAAAAGAATGGAATTCAAATCATTGACAAACATCGAGACCGCTTTCAGGCACCTGCGCCTGTTCGGGGTTGTCTATCTGGGGGTATGCACCCTGCTCGTGGGCTTCTCCGTATGGAAGGCGTACAGCTTCGCCGAATCACAGCGGCAGAAAATCTATGTCCTGGACGCGGGCAAGTCGCTCATGCTCGCCCTCTCGCAAGACTTGGAACAGAACCGTCCCGTCGAGGCGAGGGAGCATGTCAGGCGCTTCCACGAACTGTTCTACACGCTGTCGCCCGACAAGGACGCCATCGAGGGCAACATCCAGCGGGCCATGTTCCTGAGCGACCGTTCCGCCTATACACACTATGTGGATCTGGCGGAACAGGGGTACTACAACCGTGTCATCTCGGGCAATGTGAACCAGCGCATCGAGGTGGACAGCGTCAGGTGCGACTTCAACGCCTACCCGTATGGTGTCACGACCTACGCCCGGCTTCTCATCATCAGGGAGAAGAGCGTCACGGAGCGAAGCCTCGTGACGCAGGGGCGGCTGCTCAACTCCACCCGAAGCGATAACAATCCCCACGGGTTCATCCTGGAGGCGTTCCGCGTGGTGGAAAACAGGGATATCAGAATGTATGACAGATAAAAAATGTATGTATGAGAAAGATGTATGTAAAGATCAAGGATTGTATCGGGGGCAGGCTGCGCGGCCTTTGTGACAGGCTCACACCCCGCCAGAGGGCAATCGCCGTCATAGTGACGGCCTCCCTTTTCGCGCTGGTCAATTTCTACATGATTTTCCGGGCGATTTATGACATCGGGCGTGAGGATACCCGAAGGGAGGTCATCAGGATAGAGCCTCTTGACATTCCAGAATTTGTTCCTTCCGATTCCCTCTCCGAGGGGAGGATACGGGAGATGGAAGAGTTTTTTAACCAGTTCAACAAGTAAGGTTATGAGTACGGACACTGATAAATTGAAACAGAAGCAGAAAGTCAGGAAATACCTGGTTTTCGCAGGCATGTTCCTGCTGTTCCTCGGATGCATGTGGCTGATTTTCGCCCCGTCGGAGAAGGACAGGCAGGAAGAGGAAAGGAAGGCCGGCTTCAATGCCGAACTGCCCGACCCGAGAGGCACCGGCATCGAGGCGGACAAGATGGCCGCCTACGAACAGGCGGACATGAGACGCAGGCAGGAGGAGAAGATGCGCACGTTGGCCGACTTCTCCGCCCTGGCTGATGAACGCAGGCAGGAGAATGTCCCGGAACCGGATATGACGGTGGATGTTGCCCGTGAAGGCGGCAGCCGGCAGCACCGGAGCGGCGGGAGCGGCAGGTCGGAAGCCTTCGCCTCTTCAGCCTCGGCCTACAACGATATCAACGCCACACTCGGCAGTTTCTATGAGACGCCGGAAGAAGATCCCGAAAAGGAGGCCCTGAAAGCAGAGGTGGAACAGCTCCGCCAGGCTGCCGCAGCACAGACCGCCGGACCGAGCTACGAGGAACAGGTGGCCCTGCTGGAAAAATCCTACGAGCTTGCCGCCAAGTATATGCCTTCGGGCGGTAATACGGGGACAGCGGACAGTCAGGAGGCGGAAAGTCCGTCAAGGGAAAGAAATGCGGAAGCCGTTCCCGTCGGGCTGGTGTCCTCTCCGGTCGTGTCGTCCCTTCCTCAGTCCCTCGCCGATTCGGTCCAGTCCGTGAGGCTGCTTTCCGGTACGGATGCCGGTTTCCATACGGCTGTGGGCAGTGCCGGGACACAGGTGGCAAGGAACACCATACGTGCCTGCGTACACGGCGACCAGACCGTCGTCAGCGGGCAGAACGTGCGGCTCCGGTTGCTGGAGGCCATGCGGGTGGGAAGACTCGTGCTGCCGCGCAATACCCTGCTGACCGGCGAGGGGCGTATCCAGGGCGAACGCCTTGCCGTTGACATCCTTCAGGTGGAATATGACGGCACCGTCATCCCCGTGGGACTGGCCGTGCTGGACAGTGACGGACAGGACGGGATATTCATTCCCGGCTCGACGGAGGCGAACGCGGTCAGGGAGGTGGCCGCCAACATGGGGCAGAACCTCGGCACGACCATCTCCATCACCAACCAGTCGGCGGGCGACCAGATTCTCTCCGAGCTTGGAAGGGGAGCCATACAGGGCCTGTCGCAGTACATTTCCAAGAAGATGCGCGAGGAGAAAGTGCATCTCAAATCGGGATATGAGCTGATGCTCTATCAGAAAGACAACCAATGACAACAACCCATTAAAATTCAAGAAGTATGAGAAAGATTCTTTTGATGCTTGCCCTCGTTACGGGCGTTGCAAGTGCCCATGCACAGTCGGCTGATACCACGGCCGTAAATGATTTGACCCTGAAAGCGGATATCTATCCCGGACAGGAGGACGGGGACATCTACCACGGGCTGTCCCGGAAACTCACCTTTGACCGGATGATTCCTCCCTATGGCCTGGAAGTGACATACGGGAAGACTACCCACATCATCTTCCCCTCGGCGGTGCGGTATGTGGACCTCGGTTCCCCGAACCTGATTGCGGGCAAGGCCGACGGCGCGGAGAATGTCATCCGTGTAAAGGCCACGGTGAGGAATTTCCGTGAGGAGACCAACATGTCGGTGATTACCGAAAGCGGAAGTTTCTACACCTTCAATGTGAAGTATGCCGACGAACCCCTGCTGCTCAACATCGAGATGAAGGACTTCATCCATGACGGCAGCGAGGTGAACCGCCCGAACAATGCCATGGACATCTACCTGAAGGAACTCGGCAGCGAGTCGCCGAAGTTGGTGCACCTTATCTCCAAGGCCATCCACAAGGACAACCGGCGCCATGTCAAGCATATCGGGAGCAAGGCGTTCGGCATCCAGTACCTGCTGCGCGGACTCTATACCCATAACGGGCTGCTTTATTTCCACACCCAGGTGAAGAATACATCGAACGTGCCTTATGAGGTGGATTTCGTGACATTCAAGATCGTGGACAAGAAAGTTCTCAAACGCACGGCCATCCAGGAGCAGGTGATATTTCCACTGCGTGCCTACAACTATGCCACGGCTGTTGCCGGAAAGAAGGATGAGCGTACCGTCTTCGTATTCGACAAGTTCACCATCCCCGCCGACAAGATGCTGGTGGTGGAGATGCACGAGAAGAGCGGAGGCCGTCACCAGACTTTCACCGTGGAAAGTGAGGACATCGTGAGAGCGAGGGTAATCAATGAACTTAAAGTGAAATGACCATGAAGAGGTGCCTGTTTTTACTTTCCGCCTGCGTATCGCTTGCCCTGTCGTCGGGGCAGGCATACGCCCAGCGGTACCTGCCCGGGATGAAGGGCGTGGAACTCAGGGGCGGCTTTGCCGGGGGCTCGGAAGCTCCGGTGAACTGGTACACGGGATTCGCCGTGTCGGGATATACGAAAAAGGCCAACCACTGGGTAGCCGGCGCCGAATACCTGCTGAGGAATTACGATTACCGTGAAAGCCCGGTTCCCCGTGCGCAGTTCACGGCGGAAGGCGGCTATTACCTGAAATTCCTCTCCGATCCGACCAAGACCCTATTCCTGTCCATCGGCGGTTCGGCGTTGGCCGGCTATGAGACGGTGAATTGGGGCGAAAGGATGATGCCCGACGGCTCCACGCTCCTTGACGGGGACGCCTTCATCTATGGCGGCGCCCTGACACTGGAGCTTGAGACTTACATCACGGACCGCATCGTACTGCTTGCCCATGTGCGGGAGCGTGCCCTCTGGGGAAGCTCGCTCGGTGTGTTCACGACACAGTTCGGGCTGGGACTGAAATTCATCATCAATTAGCCGCCTATGGATATAGAAATGATAAGAGGCATTCCCATCGAGGAATTCCTGTCCCGCCTGGGGCATGAGCCGGTCAGACGGCACGGGGACGAATGCTGGTATCTCTCCCCGTGCCGGGAGGAAAGGACGCCGTCGTTCCATGTGAACACCCGAAAGGGGGTCTGGCATGACTTCGGCACGGGGCATGGCGGCGACATCTTCACCCTCGCCGGGGAACTTTCCGGAAACGGCAGCTTCTTGGCGCAGGCGAGGTTCATCGCCGGGGTGTATGGGGGCACGGTACCGGAACATGCCGGAAAGGTGCGTGTGAAGGACGGGACACGGACGGCGAAGCGGAAGGAAGCCTCCCGGTTCGAGGAGGTGGTCCGCAGTCCCTTGTCCTCCGAAGCCCTGCTCGGCTACCTGAAAGGGCGCGGCATCCCTGCCGGCATCGCACGGGCGAACTGCGAGGAGGTCCGGTTCCGGCTGTACAGCAAGCGGTATTTCGCCGTCGGGTTCAGGAACGTGAGCGGGGGTTACGAGCTGCGGAGCAGGTTCATAAAATGGTGCCTGCCGCCCAAGGACATTTCCGTCATCCGTAACGGCTCCCTTACCTGCAACCTGTTCGAGGGATTCATCGACTATCTTTCGTGGATGGTGCTCGGCATCAGCTGCGGCGAGGACTATCTGGTACTCAATTCGGTGGCCCTGGTTGAACGCGCGTTCCCTTATCTGGACCGTTACGGGAAGATACGGTGTTACCTTGACAATGACGACGCCGGGAAAAAGACGCTGGCTATACTGCGGAAACGCTACGGGGACAGGATTGACGACTGTTCCGACCTGTATGCCGGCTGCAAGGATCTGAACGAATATTTGGAAAGCAATTTCCCGTCCGGACAGAAATATCTTTTACAAACCGTTAAAACAAGAAATGAATATGAAAACGATTATGAACAGGAAAGGGCTGTCTGCCCTTGTGTGCGCCCTGACGGGCATGACCTTTAGTATGCTGGCCTCGTGCAGCGATGACCTTGATGTGCAGCAGTCCTATCCATTCACGGTGGAGACGATGCCCGTACCCACACGCATCGTGAAAGGCGAGACCGTGGAAATCAGATGCGAGTTGAAACGGGAAGGGAGGTTCTCCGACGCCCGCTATACCGTCCGTTATTTCCAGCCGGACGGTGAGGGCACGCTGCGCATGGACGACGGCATGGTGCTGCTGCCCAACGACCGTTATCCGCTGGGCAGGGAGGTATTCCGCCTGTACTATACTTCGGAATGCGAGGACCAGCAGAGCATAGACATCTATTTCGAGGACAACAGCGAGCCCGCCCAGCTCTGCCTGCTGACCTTCGACTTCAACAACGAGAGTGCCGATGGAGAGGATGAAGGAGATGACGACGGCAGCGGAGACAACGGCACCCAGATTATAGTGCAGCCTGGCGATACGGCCGTTGCCCTTCATCCAGCTGTCAGTATGGCAATAAAGCCCTTGTTGCCATGAGGATTGGAATACTGGCTGCCGTCTGTCTTTTGAGCATACCGCTGCGGGCGGAAAATCCGGTAAAGGAGGGACAGGACAAGTTCAACCTTGCCGTCGAGTGCATCAAGCGGTTCGAAGGCTGGCATGGAGAAAGAAAGCACTGGCCTTATGTAGGTTGGGGGCACAAGGTACTGCCCGGAGAAAAATTCACCAACAACATCTCCAAAGCTCAGGGGGATTCCATTCTGAGGGCGGATTTGCGCAAACTGTGCCGTATGTTCAGCTATTTGGGGCGTGATTCCTTGCTGGTCAGCGTACTGGCCTACAACGTGGGAGCTTTCCGTCTAAAGGGGTACGGGAAGATGCCCAAGAGCCGGCTGTTGAAAAAGTTGGAGGCCGGCGACCGGGACATCTATGACGAGTATGTTTCTTTCCGATGTTACCGGGGCAAGGTGGTTCCGAGCATCGAGCGCAGAAGAAAGGAAGAGTTCAGGCTGCTGTTCGATGAATAAAAAAGAGGGAGAATCTTTCAGTCCTTTGACTGTCAGGTTCTCCCTTTATAGTATGATTTTTTCATTTTGTCGTGTCTCAGTTCACCGGAACAGCCTCCTGTATTTCCGCCTCTGCGGGCAGGCGGGAAAGCAGGAGCTCCGCCATTGCTCCGTTTTGCGGAATCAGTGCCGGAAAGTCCGTCTTGCCTGGCTTGTATATCTCGGTGGCCACGTTATACAGGTCCCAGGCGGTAATCTGCCCCTTTTCCGCGACCAGTTTCAGCACCTCTTCCGTGAACTGGGATATCTGTCCCTGGTTCAGCGGATAGGTCTCCACGGAAGATGACAGGTTCCTGTCCGAACTGTCGTGGGCCACGCGCATGGCCGTCAGCAGACCGATATACATATATATTTCTTCCAGGGAGACGATCCGGCGCTTCATCCGCTGTATCCGCCCGATGTCTTCGTTCATGTTCACCTCGAAGTTGGCCAGCCAGCCGTCCACCGTCTCGAACACCTCTTCCGTGGTCACTTTCTTCTTGCCGTAGTTGCAGACGCTCCGTTCGGGCGAAAGGATGCACTGGTTGTGGCAGATTCTCACGCACGGGCCTATGGCCGCCTGTATGCCGTCCTGATGGTAGGCGACGACCAGCGTGGTCGTCAGTTCGTCCGTCTCCCAGTCCTTGATGCGGATGGTGGCGAAGATGCGCCGGAGGATATGGGCTTCCACGGCCTTTTCCCCGTGCGTCTGCTCCACCTGCGGGAGAATGCTCACGCCGGGCTGTGTCTTGTTCCGGTTCTGTGCCGCGAAGATTTCCTCCACCTCGTAGTCGAGGTTGTACTTCTCGCAGATGTCCATCATGCGCTGGATGACCTGGTAATGGTAGATGCCCTGCACGGGCTTGTTGTAGATGTCGTTTTCCTTGTAGGTACGCTGGAGTGTCTCGAAGTTCATCGTTTCGATTCCGTTTTTCTGGAAGTCGAACTGCCGCTGTCTTTCCAATACTGCTAATGTGTCCATAATCTTGATTTTTTATGAAGTTAATACTATGGTTGTTTGCTGTTTCTTTAGGTGTGTATCTGCCATCCGTGGAACGGTGTCAGCGTGACGGCAAAGGACCTGTCGGGGATCCCGTGGTAGAGCAGGCCTCCCACGATGCCGACACGCCCGTCGGGATAACGCTGCGTGAAGCCGAACGAGTACGGGGCGTGGTCGTAGTAGAGTGTGATCTCGCAGGGATGACTGGGATTCTCCTCCCATTGTTTCAGCCTGTCCAGGCACTTCTGCAACGAGGTGTCGCCGATGGATTCGGCATAACGCTTTACATTCTCGAAATGTTCTTGATTCGGAATTTTCATAACTCTTGTATTTTATCTGTTAGACACGTCCGGCTCCGGGAGCCGGTATTTTTATTTCTCACCTGCCCGGCTGTCCCGTGCCCGTACCGTAACAAGGTTTGGCGAAAGAAAATACCGCAGCGCAGCGAGGATGATTTTCTTTCAGCCAACCCCGGCGGGGCCCGACCTTGTACGGTACGCGAGGCGCGGGGCTACCTTTGCTGGTGGGAAATAAAATAAGCGGGATTTTGCACCGATTTTGGCTTTAACGTTTGTTTGCATAAAAAGTTTATCATCTACAGGTGAATCCTTTATCTTTGTAATTTGCTCGACCCGTTTCCGTGAGTCGGGCAACTCAAAGTCGTGAGTCGGGCAACTCAAAGTTCTGAGTTGGGCAACTCGGCAAAGTGAGTTGGGCAACTCGGCAAAACGAGTCGGGCAACTTGGAAAGGCGAGTTGCCCGACTGGGAAAAGTGACTTGGCGGGAATGACGGCGGATTCCGCTGGTAGTATGACATTATTGACAACGTAAAACAATGATAAAGATAGAATCATTCATATTGTGCCTGCTTTTCCCTATCATGGTTTATGGTAAGGGAAGCATGAGGGATACCGTAAGGATTCAGGTTCATAAACAGACGTATGAACTTACCATGTCCGTGGACTCCGCTAAGGGCGGATGTGCCCAAAGCCCGGTTATCGTGTCCGTGAAACTTACCAAGGGAGGGAAGCCGGCAGGAGAAAGCGTCTTTCCGTTACCAGGCGACTGTCCTGATGAAGAAGATATAAGCATTGAAGGCTCGGACAAGGGATTTACAATCAAATGTTCGTACTGCGAAGGTTTCTACCTTTATATCGGCTATGCCCGATTTGGATATTCAGAAAGGCTGGATGATTTTGTTTTGGCGGGATACAAAGAAGAAATTATAGACAGGCCGTTTCCTGAATCGGAAAGTAAAACCGTGGAATACAAGTTCCGCACTGAAAAACCACTTACTTTATGCGCTTTTTCAATCCAGACTGTCAAAAAATTGATTCACCGGAACATTGCTCAGGAATACGAAATTGTTCAAACCAGTACCGGTTTGTATCCGGTGTTCGGTTACTCTTCCAAGAGAGGCAAATTGATGTGGATAGAATGTCCGGTCGAGTTTATGATACATAACATAGGTAAAAACAGGCTGTCAGTGCTTTCTGGATTCTATTACGGCTGTGTCAATGAAGCCATATATAAGCTTAAAAACAATCCTTACAAGAGGTGGAATTACGAACTCATTTATAGGAGTGAAGGCGACTCTATAGGAGATTATCTGAATTCTGCTGCGGAATCCATTTTTCCAAACGAATCCAAACGCGTCATTATCATGCCACGGATTTTTGTTTATAAGAATCCGGATTTTCAGAAGCTGTTTGAGGATACGGTTGCGGCCATGGCACGTTCCCATAAGGAATCCCGTTGGCCTGTTGCCCCTTCTTCGCTATCCATCGGCCAGCGGAAGTTCCTCAAAGAACTTATTTCCGGTGACTCCCTGAGAGTCCGGTTTTATTCAGATGCATTGCATCGTCATCATGCGGTAAACATTCCTCTTGATGCTGACAAGAGGCTTTCCTCTTTTTTCTGATAAATGAAAAAGGGAATATTAATTCAAAGACTTTAATTGCTATATGGGAAAGTAAAATGAGAAAAGCCAATGCTATAAAGTTCACGATATACTTCTTGCTTTTCGCTGTTATTCTATACTTTGAATATTATGCGATAGGAATGCAAGAAGGAGAATGGATTGCCCATGACGACCGCAGACCTTTGGCAAGCATGATGGTACTGATTGGCATTTGCCCCATTTATGTATTGTATGACATGGCTATACGCAATACGTTGTGTCGGTTGTCCGCCTTGCTGTTGCAAGCCGTTTTTAACCTTTGGAGCCTATTATGGTTTAGTTCATTGCCGACACTTGGCACATACGAAGCGGAATATGAACGCACAGGGATGCTGCCGGAGAATATGATACCGTCTGATGAAAACAATTTCTACTTTTGTTGGATTGTTGGCGCAATCATCATGCTTTATCTTGCGGTGGCAATGACAATCTCGTATGTTATGAAACTATATGCCGGAAGCAAACGACTTAATCACCCAAATAGCGATTAGTTGCGGAAATGAATAAAAACAGAATACGAACCTATAAAAATTGGAATAGATATGAAAAGTATGAAAGTTATAATGATGGAAATGTTGGCCCTTGTTTTCGGGCTGTCAGGGTGCAGGAACACGGGCAAGCAGGCGCAGCAGGACTGGAGCGCCATGCTTCCTCCTGCCAGAACCGCCGCGCGTATCACGATGGACAAGCTCCCCGAAGTGCTGAGGAACGTGCAGGCAGGGCGCACGGAGTTTGACTTCACGGGCATCTGTAGCAACGGCACGGACTGCATCTATTTCATGCAGGAAAACGGGAAATTCTACATCGATTTTGAAGCCATGGGCAAGGAGCAGCTTCCCTATCTGGACTCGTTGAAACGGTTCGCCGAGGAACACGGCTATCCCGTTGTCGAAACGACCTATAACAATATCCCCATCGACTACGACCATCCGGAATACGCCCCCGTCCTCAGCCTGAAGGTCAATGCGGACATTGACAGCATCGTGAAAGTCGGGCGGCAGATTGAGCAGGACATCTTCCGCAACGACAGCCGGACGGTTTACGAAATCGTGCCGTAATCTGGATAACCTATTCAAACAGACAGATGGACTGGCAGCAGACAACCATGTAACAGACATCTATGAGAATACCTTTCTGTCTTATATTGCTATTGTTACCTTCCCTGATAATAAAGGGGCAAACAGGACAAGATTCTATCATCTTTCATGGGAATATAGTGAACGACATGAAGGAGGAAGAGGATATTGTAGCACAGTACAGGTACAATCTATTTTGTAAAAGTAATCCACGAAACAGGATTCCATTAGATACGACTGTTTTTGCAATCAAGTGTTTGAGAGGAGATACCATTGTTTTGGAGGTGTTATCAGCTTCTCCTTTCCGTTTTCAAGTAGAATGTATCGCAAACAGCGATACCCCGACTGATATTCATGTTTGGAATTTTCCCAAATCGTATAATGGTTGGCATCGCTTTGGTGATAACAGGACAGAACATCTGCCCGTTAAAAAAGAGGATTACCTTTCAACATTAGTCGGAGTCTATCAGCAGACATTACATATCGCAGGCGAAGAGCTTGTATGGACGATGATGAAACTTGTCGCTGATGGCACTTTTGAATATATCGGTAATATCTTTAACTTGGACGGAGAAGGTGGAAATTATCTTATTGGAAGATGGTATGTAAACAAAGACACCCTTATGTGCAATGTAGAACCTGAATTATTTCCTCCGAGAATACAAAGGCGTTATGACGGACAGATTCTTTGTTTTCGTTATCCTGCATGGGAAGAAAACAGGAAAGAAGCTTTGAACCATGGCATCGTTTACAAGTTCTTAATACGCAAGACAGGTTTGATTGAGATTGATGACAAACAAAGAATATTCAAAAAAATAAAGCATCGGTAGCTACCGGATATGATTAAATACAATGGTAACAAAGAACAGATTTTTCAATATTGTATTATGTGTTCATATCCTATGCGGAATTTTAGGTGTGATGATAATATGCCTTGTTCCGGAAAAAGACCATGTACGGTGGGGGTTCGGATACCTTGTCGGCTATCTGTTCTTTCTCTCGCTCGTTCTCTTGTCTTTCCTCCCAAAAGGTCTGCCCCGATGGATGAAAATCAGCCTGCGGATTTATAGGGCGGTCTATTGGGTGGGAGTATTGGTCTTGATATTCATACCCAAAGGTCTATTCCTTCTTTTCGCTTTACTATATGAATACGGGAGTAACAGCACCAAGATTGCGGAAAACGGACAATATATCATACGCCTTTACGTCACCGCCTCCCTTTTTGACGATTATAATGAGAAAAGGATATATAGGAAACAAGGGATGATAGAAAAATATATCGGTAGTTTTGATGCAGATGATGTGATTAACCTATACGACATTAAGTCTTTTCGCATAGATGAGAACAATACATTTATCGGGAATTGCCATTTATCAATTAATGGCAGTCCTAAAGACAGCGTCATGACCTTTCCAATTATAAGACCAAGAAACTGAGCTTATAACAAGGCGGCGATTTGTTGTTGTTATGATTCGCTCCCATAAAAGAGTTCCGTTGGCAGATTGCTTTTACTTTCCGGCAAGGAATACAAGATAATCTCTGATTGCTTTGTGGCATCCCGTAAAGTCCGGAGTGCGGCATCCCCTGTATTTCCGGTAACTGATGGTTCCGTCCCGGTTAATGCCTGTCACATGCTTGTTGAATGTGCCTTTTGTCCGGATATGGATGTCAAAGCCGTCACGTTTGGTAATTTCAAGGAACTGTTCCGCCGTGATTTTCTCACCGGCCAGAAAATTCCGTTTGGCATCATCAAGTTGCCGTTGCCATTGCTCTGCCTCCAGTTTCCTTTTTTCCTCTTCTTTCATTTTCCATTCCATGCGTTTCTGTTCCTGCCTTTTTAAGTATGCTTCACGCGCCTTCACCAAAGGAGCCGGGTCAAGGCCGAGCGCGTTGAATACCCGGATGGGCAGGACTGATATGTATTTTTCTTCTTCCGCATCTTTCAGGGTATTGGCAATCCAGTTCCTGCAATAGGCCGCCGCTTCTTCACGGTGTCCATCCTCGTCAAGGATTCTCCGCGAATATTGCCCACAGGAGAAATAGACGTTGTTTATCTTGCATACCACATGGAAATAGTCCTCGCTTTCATTGCCGTATTCGTTTTTCTTGGACAGGGAAACATATACGTTCTCGGCATACGGTTCAAGCTCCATGTATGGGGCGACGACGGTGTTGCCGTCAAACTTGTATCTCAAAACTTTTGTTTTCATTACATATTATATTATGTCGTTGTACATATTCTATGGATTCATTCGCAGTCACAATCGCATACTTCATCTATGATTTCCTTTTCGCTCTTTTCGCCTTTTAAGAATGCGAAGAAATCAGGAAAGAAAAGCTGGGCATAGTCTGTATCCAATTGCGTACCTTTCCTGTCTTTAGTCGCACACATACTAAAGCGTCCTATAATGCCCTTTTTGGGCGGCATGATGTGGAAGGACAGGTCTTCTGTGCCGTTGATGTTAAGACTCCTATGATAGGTGTAGAATGTTTTGGGGATTCCTTTGTCCTCACTTATTTTCACCCGTTTGTATCCGTACTTTTTCAACAGCCAGATCAGTTCTGAGGTCGGCATCCCTGTATGTGAAATGATGAGAGCCCAGTTTATCTCCACCAGAGTTTTCTCATAGTGATCGTAGAGTTTGTCGAATTGTTCCTGGTATTCTTCAAGGAACTCACCGTCTTCGTTACGCATGTCTGCAAGTGCCATTCTGTTGTTTCCGGCGAGGGCAAGGCCGCTCAGTCCGCAGGCGACTTCATTGAGCAGCGAGTGTTCCTTGTTCTTGTCTTTCTCTGTTCCGATGGTTCTGAGCCGGGCATACTTGTATAAAGCCGCCCGGACTGAAGTGTCCGGTTCCTGCAATATATCCGTGACACCATGTCCGGAGAGTTTCAGCCTGATGCTTTCTGGCAGGCTGCGCCACCATTTGCTTACATTGTTTGTATTCATAATATCTTAAATTAAATTGGTTTGTATATTGTTTTAGTTACCATAATGTTCTTTTTAAGAGTTTCCGTTTGTATGTTCAAGTTGCAGCAAGGCCGCCTCGTACATCTGATTGAGCCAGTCGATGTTGCAGGCACCGAGCTCGTAAGGAGTGTGGCAGGCCACTTCGCATCCGCTTTCCTTTTCCCATGCGAATACCGTCAGGCTGTTGTCCGTAACTTCCAAGCCCGTCACCCGGCATTCATAGGGATCTCCGTTCTTGTCGAACCAGATGACCCATACGGGGTCTTCATCGTCGTTGGTAAATGAGAACTCTTTCAGGCCATGTGCGTAAAGCAGTTGCCTGGTGGCCTCGATGATGTCCTTCCGCAGTTCTTCAATCCTGTCGCTGAAATACATGGCCGTGTATTTGACCTTGCCCTTGTTGTCCCTTTCCTTGAGAGACAGTATCTGCATGTCGGGGTGACTGCCGAATTTCCAGTCTGTCACCTCGTCATCGTCGCGGGTAGTGTGGATATTGCCGCCCAGTACCAGGCCGCAGTCTTCCGTTACCATTCTTTCCGCCTCGTCGCGGTCTTCCGCCACGACCTTGTAGGTGCCCTCGAAGGTGTACCTTACTCTTACATCGTACTTTGCCATAATTCTTACTTTTTTATGTCGTTTATAAATGCAGAGAGCGGCTTTTCGGCCGCCCTCCGGTTATTTGTCCTCTTCATAGACTACTCGTTGGTATTTTCCAGCTCCCGCCAACTCGCTTTCCCAAGTCGGGCAACTCACTTTTCCAAGTTGCCCAACTCGTTTTGCCGAGTTGCCCGACTCACTTTGCTGAGTTGCTCAACTCGCCGAGCTGAGTTGCCCAACTCAGAACTTTGAGTTGCCCGACTCACGACTTTGGGTTGCTGGGGACTGTCGTTGCCATATTCCGTTGTTTTTGTCAGTTGAACATATTGGTGTCTCTCCTGTTGTCCCTTGCGGCCAGGACACCGAAGTGTATTTCCAGTATCCCGGGGTTGAAACATAGCATGGAGTTGTAGTCCATGCGTTGCCATAGCGTGAACCGGTCCCCGGCGAATGACCATCTGAAATAGCCGGACAGCGAGCCGAATGTCGGGTTGACGTTCCTGTTTATCAGAAGCCTGTTCACGTCCACGATGTTTCTGGCCGCCAGGATGATGTTCAGTATCTCCACGAATGCCAGCTGTGAATATGGGTCCACCGGCATTACCGGTCCTTTGAAATTGATTCTCATGTCCGTCGTTTTTAATTGTAGTCATCGTCAAATAACTCGTAGCGGTAAGGAGCCATGTCAAGGTAATTGCTTGAGACTCCCGTGTATATAAGTTCGCCCGCCGGCATGTCCGCAGGGTCTTCCTCCGGTTCCGTGAGGATATGCCCGTACAGGTCCAGGTAGTGCGAGACCATCATGTACGGGTCATCGGCGGTGAGGTCATACCCGTAATGCCCGCTCCATGTGATGAAATGCTCCGCGTCTTCCCCGCCGAGCGTTTCAAGCGCGTCCCTGATGTCGAAGAAGTTGGGACACAGCCATTCCCGGCTGATCAGCAGGTCGGGTATGTCTTCCCATCCGAGGTATCTGTACTCGGGTTCGCGTTCCTTCGGGAACAGGTCCGAACAGGCATTGAGGAATTCGCCCATGTCGCCGAAATCCGACATCCGGAGCCAGTTGTCCTTTTCCTGTCTCATGTCTATGAGGTGTTGTGTCGTCACGGACACTTCTGAGCGGTTCAAGTCCATAATCTTCTGTTTTTTTGTCGTTGTCAATGAATGGTTCATGACCGTGGATTTCATTCCACGGGCCGGCAAAGGGCCGTGTCCCGGCCGTGCAGGGTTTTTACGGAAAATACCGGAGCCTGCAAAAGCGAGGATGATTTTCCGTAAAACCGCCTGCGGCCTGACCTTGCACGGCCAGGAAGGACACGGGCTACCTTTGCCTGTGGAATGGAATCTGCGGTCTGCTGCCATCATTCTCATTCTCTCACTCCTTGATGCGCTGGCTGCCCCAGCTGATGTGTATCTTTCCTTCGCTGTCTTCCGTGCGGACAAGCAGGCTGTCGATGACAGACATCGTGATGTCGAACTCCTCGAAGATCTCGGATTGTTCCCTGACCTCCCCGGTCTTGATGAACTCGTTCAGGCGTTCCTTGGCCAGCACCAGCGCCATCAGGTTCTGCTCGACCGAATCCTCGTAGGTGACATAATGCACGTTCTTCATTTCCCTGGAGTCCAGGCGTATGAAACGGAAGTAGAACTGCTCCATCCTGGGGATGTTCCATTGCAGGGATTCCAGTATCACGTCGTTGCAGGTGGGGATGTTCACCGAGCTGCTCAGGCTCTGCTGCGTGCATACCAGGATGCCGTTGATGGTGGAGTCGAACTCCGTCACGATGTCCTGGCGTTTCCTGAAGGCCACGTCTCCCTTGACCGTAAACACCGGCCTGTCGGGGAAACGCTCCCTGATGTAGCTGTCGTAGAGGTTGAAAGCAGCCAGCGTGGTGCAGCCGACGGCCACCTTGCCGGGGATTCTCCTCACAAGCCTTTCAATGTATCTTGTCTTGCAGGGATACCCGTCTCCGTAATATCCGTCTATCAGGTGCGGCACCGAGCAGGCCTTGATGAGCAGCTTGATCTGTCTTATGAGTCTCAGGCCGGCATCCTTTTTCGTGTCACCCGTGCTGTTGTAGTACAGTTCGCAGATGCGGTAGAACTCCTCTATGATGACGCGGTACACCTCGCGTTCCCCCTCCGAAGGACGGACGGCATGTGTGCGTATCCGGTATTTCTCTCCCGCGAAGTCACGGAACTTCCGGGTGATGACCGTCTTGCCGATGAGTCCGGAAAGTTCGTCCTTGTTGTAGACGTCCTGGTTCTGTTTCTCTATCCCGAACACGGTGGCCTTGCCGGGGCAGTGGCAGGCGCGGAACAGCACATGCCCCCTGAAGGCGGGGAACGGGGTGCCGTAATCGGGGTTGCTGTCCTCTTCTATTTCCCGGTTCCTGTTCTCGCGGTAGATCTGCGGACTCCAGCATATCATGTTTATCGAATTGTTGTAGAGCAGCTCGAACTGGCTGTACAGTTCCGCTATGTTGTTGCGGGTGGTCGTCCCGGTGTCAAGGATCTTGTACCTGAGCCTTCTGAATATGCACAGGACATTTCTTGTACGCTGTGACATGGGATTGGTGATTTCGTCCGACTCGTCGAAGACCAGGCACAGTTTCCTTGACGTGCGCTTGACAAAACGTGTCAGTCCCCGTTTCAGCCTGCCGAGCATGGAGGTGGAGACGACAAGGAACATCCCTTCCGGGATATTCTCAAGGTCACTCTCCGTTTTTATCATCTTGAACCTCTCCCTGTTTACGGTGAGGAACGGTATCCAGGTCATGTGGGTGGCGATGGCCGGTGCAAGTATAACGGCGTTCCTTACTTTCCGGAACTTGAGCAGGTATTTCGCCCGGTGATAGACGGCGGCGGTCTTGCCCGATCCCTGCTGCCAGTTCAGAAGGGCGTAGCGTTTCTGAAGCACGAGGTTCAGGTCGTGTTTCTGCAGGGAGGTGAATTCGCAGATTTCGCCGTCCCTGTTGATGAATGTGCACCGGTCCAGGTATTCTTTCAGCCTGCCGTCCTCCTCCATTTCCGGGAACTGCCGGTCCTGCATTTCATACTGTCTCCGCTTGCGCCGTATCAGCTTCTCTGCGGCACGGATCTGGCTCATGTTCTTTTCTGTCGGCAGTTCCGGCACAGGCAGTACGGCACGTCCCAGCACGAGGTCGTTGATGCCTGCCGCCTTGTGCGTGACCTTGTCAAGCAGACGGGGGGCGTACTGTTTCAGCTTGAAGCCGTAGGAGGTCTTCACCAGCGCCACCTCCTTGCGGGGCACCATGTTCTGCAAGGTGATGTACCTGCGGATGATGCCGAGGACCTTGCCCGTCGTGAGCTTCCTGCGTTCCCATTCCTTCATCTGCTCCTTGGTGGCACCCTCCGGCGGTTTCTGGTTGCGGAACTTCGTGACCAGGGCCTCCGCTTTCTTGATGTGCCTGTTCAGTGCGGGATGTGCCTTCAGCTCGTACATGTACTTGGCCAGCCTGTACTCGAATGTTTCCAGTTCCTCCCTGTCTATGTGGCTGGCCTCCCGCATCAGTTGAAGGCGCAGCCGGCGTTTCATCCTCCGCGCTTCGGTAATGCGTTCTTTAAGTTCCTCCATGCTGACAAACTCTTCCGCGTTGTAGGGATGCATTTCCATGTGGATGGAACGGCGGAGGAATACCATGACCTTCGTGGCGAAGTTCCGCACTCCGACGGGGGCGAAGGCTGCCGGGTCCAGCCGGGTCTGGCCGATGAAGGAGAAATTTGAGTTGACACCTGCCACACGGGTCTTTTCCCAGAATTCGCTCTGCATGAAAGAGAGCGGGACGATGACCATCAGGATGCCGGCGGGGTTGAGCACGTCGTAAGCCTTGTCCATATAGTATTCCTGTGACAGCCTGTAATCGAACTTCAGGTTGAAGGGAGGGTTGCCTATGACGATGTCGAAACGATGTTCGGGATTGTACTGTTGTATGTCGCATTTCTCGATATGGGCTTCCGGGTAGAGGTGTCTTGCGACGGCCACCGCCTTGCCGTCTATGTCGAAGCCGTAGGCGTTGTGCGGGTTGGGCAGGTGGTTGAAGAAGTTTCCCATGCCGCAGCACATGTCAAGGACCATTTCCGTCGATGTCGGGGAAAGGATCCCGACCATGTCCCTGCATACTTCATGCGGGGTGAAGAACTGTCCCATCTCGGACTCTTTCTTGGCCTCGGCATATTCGTGGTAGCTGGCGAAGTCCGACTGTCTGAGGCTGTGCAGTCCTCCGATGCCCGTGTAGCAGTTGTAGATGCTTTCCTTCGGGATGAGGTCCTTGCCGGAGTCTATGGCGAAAAGTATCTTCCCGTTGATCTCGGCACGCCTGTCCTGCGGTATTTTCTGTGGTATGATGGCATACATGTCTTTACTGTCTTGATGGTTGGAAACGAAGACACCCCGCAAGGATGCCTTACGGGGTGCCGGAATATTTTTTTCATGAATCAGTCTTCCGGAAGCGTGATTTCGTCCAGCCGCAGCCGTCTGTAGCAGTTCCCGGCGGTCTGGCCGTCCTTGAAGCGGATGTCGATGCGTCCGTTCTTGTAGAACTTGATCTGCTCGGCGTTGGACAGGGTGAGATTGTACCATTGTGAAATGTCCACGTCATGACTGTCGAAGCCCATGATTATTTTGGAACTGCCGTTGAGTATGTCGTCGGCTCCATAAGCGACTCCTTCACAGATGTTTTCCAGATTTCCGTCGTAACTGTAACAGAGATGGTATTTCTGGCAATGCTGGATGTAGAAGTCGTCGAACCGGAGTATGTTCGGCAGGATGATCCTGTCATTTTTCAGTTCCGGCTTGACCTTGCTCCAGCGGGAAGGCTGTGCCGTCTTCAGGAAACGGGCCAGCAGTTCTTCCTCAGCCGTTTCCCGGAAACTCTTGCCTCCGAGATGTTCAATGACGGCATCCACATAGGTCTCATAGACGGGACGGAAGCCCATGCGTAGCGTTTTCCCGTCAATCTCCGGTACGGGAACCGCCACATTGTAGGTCTTGTTGAAGTAGGAGACGATGCGGTTGGCGAAATTGGCGTTGGCATTACAGTTGCTGTCCACAAGCTCATTGATGATGTCGAACGGTTTGAACTCATTGTGAGTGTAATCCTCTTTTTCGTTGTAGTTGAAATGGAAGTTCCGTATGGAGATCTTGCCGTTGTCCTCATAGGTGAATTTCTTCTCTTCACGGTATCGTTCCGCGTCTTCCCTGAAGATGGCGTACCACTTGTCTATCTGGTCGAGCGTCTTGTAGAGCAGTTCCTGCTGCCGTTGGCAGTACCGTCTGTCTTGTTCCGTGATTTTTTCCTCGTTCCTTATCTGCACGTTAAGGATTCCTGTGAGCAGGTCAGTCTGGCTGCCTGCTGTCATTGCTGTCGTTGTCTGCATGATTGTATGTTTTAGAGATTATTATTTTCGGGCTTGAGCCGGTAACAATAGGTGATGTGGCTGTCCATGTCCTTGATCAGTTTCACCTGTTCGGGGAAGAAATTGAGCCGGCGTTCCACGGAGGGGGCATCTATCTTGTCCCACTCGTGCCATGTCAGGAACCGGTTTTCATGGCGGAAGCACCAGAGCACGACCTGGTTTTCCCGGTTGCCCTTGAACACGGTTCCTTCGTAGTCCTTCAGGAATTGTTGGAACTCGGATTCGTTACGGAAAGCGATATCAAAGCTCTGATAGAGATTGCCTTTCTCCGATTCCTTCCTTTTGTTCAGATAAAACTTCCGGTAGGTTTCGGTAGTGAAGCCGGCATACCTGGGATTGGGTTCGGCATAGAACCATAACGGCACTCTCGCCAGGAATGTCACCGTGCCGTTGGCGCATCCTCCGCAATGCCCCCAGTTCTTGAATGCGCCTTCCGTCCATTTCAGAAATTTCATGTCTTTCGGATTTACGGAATGGAATGCGCCTCCGCTGACACTCAGACGGATATTCCCGTCCTCTTCCCATACGAAAGGTACATAAGGTTCTTCACAAACGGAAAAATATCCTTCTTTTGTGTGCCTGTCATCAATAAGGGCATGCCCGTAATAATCCCCGTGTTCGGTTACATATACCAGTCTGTCACCGATTTTTGGGGTAAGCTCCGAACGGGTCTGCTCGATGAGTTCCACATAGTTGTTGACCATATCCACGTCCTGTTGTGTCAGCCTATGTTCGCGATCATACAGAACGTTCAGTGGCTTGAGTGTTTCCACCGTATACTTTTTCTTTTCTTTCTGTAACATGAGATTGATTTTTTGTTAGTCCGGCTTTTCGGGGCCGGAGTTCCCATAACTACAGGCTTAAAAAGGTCGTGTTCCGTACATGCAAGGCTTCGGGAAAAAATACCGCAAGCCCTCCGGGCGAGGATGATTTTTTCCACGAACCAGAAGGGCTTGGCCTTGCTTGTACGAAAAGAACACGAATTACCTTTGCCTGTGGTTATGGGGACTCGGCTGCGGTATGCCTTGCACTTCCCGATATGTTTATTCTATGAGATTGCGGACTTTTTATGAAGCTCTTTCAAAAAGAAATGTTACCTTTGCAAATGAGATAAAGCGTTATTTGAAAGCATGAGAAATATGGCGCTTCCGAACAGTCCGGCATTTTCTTATCCGTTGCCCGTTCTCGTGCGAGTTTCTTATAAAAAGTTGATAGTCTGATAAATTATTCAAGTCTACAACAAATATAAGAAAAGTAGGCGTATATTCAAAGCAAATAGCAGTTATTTGTTGACAGTGCCCGTATTGTCAAGTCTTTTTCGTAAATTTGCGACCATGAAAACGACAAATCACAAAGGAAGCCTGACGCTTGTGCCCGCAGGCGGACTGGCAAACAGGATGCGGGCCGTGGCGTCTGCCTACCGGCTGTGCCTCGCCGTGGGCAGCCGGCTCCACGTGGTGTGGTTCCGCGACTGGGCACTCAACGCGCCCTTCGCCGACATTTTCGAGCCTATAGCGGCACCGGGCATCGACCTGCGCGAGGCAGGCGTGGCCGACGCCATTGTCAACGGGCGCCCCCGCAGGCGCAATCTGTGGCTGCCGGCGCTGCCCCAGGCCCTAGCGTACCAACGGCGGATATACGAGAAAAGCGTCACGCCGCTCAAGCAGCGCGGCTTCGACTTCGAGGCGTGGGCCGCAGGGCGGCGGTGCTACATGAGCTGCTACCAAGAGTTTGGGGCATATCCCGACGACACCTACAGGCTGCTGTTCCGCCCTGTGGCAAGCGTGATGCGGAGCGTGGAGGCCAACGCCGGCCTCTTTGCCGACTACACCATAGGCATGCACATACGCCGCACCGACCACGGAGAGGCCACAGCCCAGAGCCCCACCTCGCTGTTCATCGAGGCCGGCAGGCGCGAACTGGCAGCCCACCCGGGCCTGAAGATATTCCTCGCCACCGACGACCAGGGGGTGAAAGCCGAGCTCACGGCAGAGTTTGGCAGCAGGGTCATCACGGCAGCGGCGGCGGCATCGCGCAGCAGCGCCGACGGCATCAGGGGCGGACTGGCAGACATGTACACGCTGGCACGCACGCAGCGGATATACGGTTCGGCCGGAAGCTCGTTTTCGCCCATGGCCGCAAGGATAGGCGGAGTGGAGATGATAGAGGTTAGGGCCGGCCGCGTCAGGGAGCAGTGCTGACGCCGCCATCAACCCGCTGATAGCCAACCGGTTGGCCATACGTGCCGTTTTGCAGTGCAAAACGGCACGTATGGCATTGTGAAACGGCCCGTTTCAGACGGTGAAACGGCCCGTTTTGCAGAGCACCCGCGCAGCCGCCCCGCGCGGGCGGCACCCTCGGAGGCTAATCCAACCGCTGGCCGCGCTCGAGCAGATAGCGGTAGTTGTAGGCCTGCATCAGCGGGTAGAGCAGGCTGCGGAGCAGGGCCACGGGGTCGGGCTCGTAGGTGTAAAACAGCGTATGGCGGTATTTCACAAACAGGCGCACCATGCGCAGCAGCGGCAACAGGCCCCCGGAGCACTCGCACTCGAGCAGCCTCACGCCGTCGCGGCACACCCGGCTGTCAGACTTGATGGCCCTGAGGAAGTCGAGCCTGGGCCTGAAGTGCCACGCGATGTACTTTTTCATGCGGCCATAGTTGCACACGGCCCACCACAGTATGTAGGCCCCGTTGGCCGCAGAGCGCTCGCGCCGCTTGTCGGGCACGATGTAAGTGTCCGACGTGGCACACCGCCTCTGGTGCACAAGCTCCCTGTCCACCATCACTATGCTGTCGTAAGCAGCGGCCGTGATGCTCAGTATCACGTCATAATAAGTGCGGTTGAATATCTCGCCCTTGTGCGGGAATAGGTTAAGCAACTCACGCCTGAAGAGCAGCGTGTGGCCCGGGAGCGACGAGAAGAGCAGCCTGAAGAGCCCGTAGTTAGGGCAGCGCCTGTCGTAGTTAAGGCTGATGCCGCTGTCGTTGCTGAACGGCACCGAACGGCACGTGCACAGCAACTTGCCGCCGATGGCCTCCATCTGCAGCCTTATCTTGTCGGGCTCCCAGATGTCGTCCTGGTCGCAAATGGCAATGTAGTCGCCCGTGGCAAGGGCCATTGCGCTGAAGAAGTTGGCGTTGACGCCCCTTCCGCCCTTGTTTACACACGGCTTTATGATGCTGTTACGTGCAGCATATTCCTCCACGATGGCCATGGTGCCGTCGGTGGAGCCGTCGTCTTGTATGATTATCTCGTGCAGCCCGTATGTCTGGTTGAGCACAGAGTCAAGCTGTTCGCGCAAATGCCGCTCCCCGTTGTAGGTGCACATAACAATAGAAACACGTTTACCCAATACGTCCATTACACTGTTCAATTGTAGGATGTTATGTCAAGTAGCCTGATGCGGGGCAGCCGCCGCCGTGCCCACAGCCATGCCACCGCCACCGCGATGGCCCCTGCCGGCCCGGCCCCGGGGCACGCCTGCCCCACAAGGCCCATAGCCCCCAGTGCCGGGGGCCGCCCGCCTGAATGTCGGGTGCAAAGATACTAAAACTTATCCGAACGGCCATGGCGCCACAGGCTTTTTGCCCCCGGCCGGCAGGCTAAGTGCAGATAATTTATTAACTTTGCAGCCCGGAAATGTAAGTCAAATCTTATGAAAATCCCAAGACAGCTATGCCTGCGCCGCGAAGAGCGCTGGCCGGCCCTCGTGGCGCTGGCCGTCATCGTGGCGCTCAACGTGCTCATGGTGGGCAAATACTACGACGTGTTTGCCAAAAACATCCACGGAGGCTTCTGGGGCATGTTCACCGGCAAGTTCCATGTGTCGGGCTACGACCCCATCCTCTACCTTGTCATGTCGGTATGGCGGGTGCTTTTCAGCGGCTTCCGCCATCCGCTGCTGCTGTGGATGCTCTACCCTGCGGCCTGCCTCAACGAGTGGCTCATGCCCATAGCGGGCATCAACTGCGCCCAACTGATAACGGCGGCCATGCTCACCGTGGCCGACTTCGCCTCGTTTGTGCTCTTCCACCGCCTGCTGCGCGACGTGGTGGGGCTCTGCCGGGCCGACACGGCGCTGCTCACGGCCCTGTTTTTCTCGTTCGCCTATGTGATGGTGCCCATGGTTGTGCCCGACCACTTCGCCTTCTCGCTGTGCCTGCTGCTGCTCACCCTCTACGTGTGCGGCCGCCACATGCGCGACGGCACGCCGCTGTCGGCCCCGGCCGCCGCGCTGCTCATGGTGGTCACGGCTGGCGTAACGCTGAGCAACGGGGTGAAAGTGGCGCTCGGCCAGTGGATGGCCAACGGCCGGCGGTTTTTCGCTTGGCGCAACTTGCTGGTGGCTGTGGCCCTGCCCTCGGCGCTGCTGCTGTGGGCCGGCTTCAGCGTGGGGGGCGTGCCCCAGCCCAAGACCGACGCCGACCTGCAGCAGGAAAACGCCACCCTGCGCAAGAACAATATGCCCACCCACGCCGACCACGGCGGCGAACCGATAAGCACGGTGGGGTTCATGAACTGGACCGACGCCACCACGTCGCGCCTTGACGCCGCCGTGGAAAACCTGTTCGGCGAATCCCTGCAGCTGCACAGCGACCATCTGCTGGGCGATGTGTGGATAGACAGGCCGGTGGTGGTGCGCTACAGCCTGGCCGCCAACTACGTGGTCGAGGCCGCGCTCGTGCTTCTCTTCGCGCTGGGGGCTTGGTGCGGGCGCCGCGAGCGGTTCGCTTGGCTGTGCCTTTCGTGGTTTGCGGTCGACATGACGCTGTCGATGGGGCTCGGCTTCGCCATCAACGAGTTATACATAATGGGCCCCCACTGGCTCTTCGTCATGCCAATATCCATGGCCTACGCCATGCTCAGGGCCAAAGGCGCCGCCCTGAAGGCCCTGCGGGTGGCCACGGGCTGCCTTGCCGCATGGCTGTGGGCATACAACGGCACGCTGTTTGTGGGCTTCATGCTGGGCTGAAACCAATGCTCACCAGATAAAATCCAAGAGGCTTTTTCAGGAGTGCTGGTGTACAGGAGTGCAGGAGTACAGACAATGGTTTAGTATATATTTTGGAGGCGGGAGACAGTAGACAGGAGTACAGACAATAGTTATGGAAACATGGAAGCTGTGGGAGCATGGGGAAAGTGGTGCAGGAAGATAGTCAAATACCATTGTCTTAACTCCTTTACTCCCTAACTCCTTAACTCCTAAAAATACACTAAACTATTGTCTTTACTCCTAAAAACACACTAAACCATTGTCTGTACTCCTGCACTCCTGTACTCCTTAACTCCTAAAAAGCCCCCGTCAGACGATGGCGCGGCGCAACTCTTCGATGTTGTCGCGGTACTTGCTGATGTCGCCCTTGAATATCGACGACGTGCCGGCGACAAAGATGCTGGCCCCGACATCGCGCAGCTTGCGGGCGTTGGCGGGCGTTATGTTGCCGTCAACCTCCATTATTATGTCCTCGCGGCCCTCGCGCCGCAGCAGCTCGGCTATCTTTGCGGCCTTGCGCATGGTGCTCGGCACAATCTTCTGGCCTGCAAACCCGGGGTTGACCATGAGCACATTGATACCGTCGATATAGTCGAGCACCTCTTCAAGCGAGTTTATCGGCGTGGCCGGATTGATGGCCAGGAAGCGCTTGCAGCCGTAAGGAGCGAGCCAGTCGAGCACGCGCTGCACCTGGAAGCTGCTCTCGTAGTGTATAGAGACAATGTCGGTAGGCTCTATCCCTATCCATTGCAGCTTGTACTCCGGCTCCTTTATCATTAGATGCAGGTCGAGCGGTATGCCCGTGAGGCTGCGCAAGCCCCGTATGTAGTCTACGCCGAGCCCGAAGTTTGGCACGAATATGCCGTCCATGACGTCGATGTGGAGGCGCTCGACGCCCTCCTGCTCGAATATCTCGATGGTCTCCTTGAGGTTGACCAGGTCGGAGCACATCATCGAAGCCGATATCTCGCCTTTCCTTTCCATCAGTTCCATGTGGTCATTATCTTGCAATAGGGTTCTGAGTGGGCGCGCATTATCTCCAGGCCGCGCCCGAGTTCATTCTGGGCGAACACGTGGGTGACGAGCCTCTCGGGGCTGATGGCCCCCCGCGCTATGGCTTCGGCGGCCTCGGTCCAGTCGGACGGCTGCGCCCCGTGGTAAGAAGAGTTCCACGTGCCGCGCAGCGTGATCTGCTTGCGCAGCACGCGCCAGTAGACGTCTTGCGCCAGGGTGATGTCGCCCGACGGGTTGCCCATGAGCACGGCCGTGCCCCCCGGCGCCGTGAGCCCCACGGCCTGGGCCACAGCCCCGGGCGTGCCCACAGCCTCGATGGCCACGTCATAGCGGCCTGCACAGGCATCGGCGGCGGCCACTGCCGTCAGCCCCAGTCTCTCGACCATGCGCCGCTTGGCCTCGTTGCGCACCACCACGTCTGCCGTAGAGGCCCCGAGCATGCGGGCCCAAAGCGCCGCCCCGATGCCAATCATGCCCGTGCCGACAACGCATGCCGACTGCCCGGCGGCCAGGCGGCTGCGCTTCACGGCATGCAGGGCCACGGCCAGCGGCTCGAGCATGGCCGCCACCGTTGGCGAGACGCCCTCGGGCAGCGGCAGGAGGTTCCACACCGGCACGGCCACAAGCTCGGCAAAGCCGCCGTCGCGGCGCGACCCCACATAGTCGTAATGGTCGCACATCTCGTAGTTGCCGGCCTCGCACTGCGGGCACCGGCGGCAGGGGATGAGCGGGAACACGCCAACCGGGCGCCCGCACAGCCCCCCGTCGGCGGGGCTGCCCACGCTCTCGACCACGCCAGAGAGCTCGTGGCCGGGTATGGTGGGGAAGTGGTAGGTGCCTTTGGTGAATATCCTCGGCACGTCGGAACTGCAAATGCCGGCAGCCTTGACCCTGACCAGGGCCCACCCCTCGGGGCACTCGGGCGTTGGGGCGTCTTCGTAACGCAGGTCGCCCACGGCGTGTAGTACGTATGCTTTCATTTCTTTCTTGCTTTGATGATGGTCTTGAAGTTGCTCAAGTCCTCGGGCGTGGTAATCTTGAAGTTCATCGGGTCGCCCTCGATGATGCGGCAACTGAGGCCCGACTTGAATGCCAGTTCGGTGCTGCCGTTTATTTTCATCAGCTCTGCGGCGTCCATGGCGCGGTGGGCCGCCAGGTACTTGGCGAGCCTGAACGCCTCGGGCGCCTGTCCGGCCCACAGCTTGCTGCGGTCGAGCAGCGCCGTGATGGTGGTGCCGTCGTCGCTGAGGTAGGTTGTGTCTTTCACCGCTATGGCCGGCATCACGGCGTCGGCCGCGGAGCAGGCAGCGAGGCACCGGCCTATGAGGTCGGCGCCGACGAGCGGCCGTGCGCCGTCGTGCACGATGACCAGGTCGGCGTCGCCGCTGGCCGACCGTGCCGCCACCTCGAGCGCATTGAATATGGAGTACTGCCTGGTCTGGCCGGCCGGGGCCAGGCTCACGGGCTTTTCGGGGCAGAGGCGGGCGGCAAGTCCGGCCACGAAGTCGCGCCACTGGTCGGCCACGGCCACCACCATGGCGTCGATGTCGGGGTGGGCGGCAAAGGCGGCGAGGCTGTAGCCCAGCACCGGCATGCCCTCTACCTCGACATACTGCTTGGGCATGTCGATGCCCATGCGGCTGCCCACGCCACCTGAGAGTATGATTGCTATGTTCATTTTCTTTGCTGTTTGCTGTGCCTACGCCATCAGTTCGGGCATTATGAACACAGAGTGGAACACACGTTTCTCCTCGGGCGGCACCTGCATGTAGTCGCCGTAGAGGTCGCGCAGGTAGGCATCGGGGTTGGCAGGGCCCAGAAACCGCTTGCCCTCAAACTCGACTTCAGTGAGCGGGAACACGCTGTCCTTGCGGTGCATGATGCCGTAACCGTTGTTGGTGGGTATGTTGCCGATGTACGTGCCCTTTGGCTTCAGCGCGCACGCGGCCGCCCACAGCGCGCTGTATGCCGCATACTTGACCCCGAACCAGAACAGCTCGGCCGCGGCGCGCACGCTGTAGTGGTGGGCCTTGTGCAGTATTGAGTTGCTCTTTGATATGCCCTTGGTGATGCGCTTGACGAAACCGCGGCTCACGGTGGGGTAGTCTTCAAAGGGGAACACGTCGACATAGAGCCCTTTCTGGTAGCCGGCGGCGAAGTTGTCGCCCGCCTCGACGTAGAAGGAGTTCATGTCGCGCACCTTCACGATGGGCAGCTCCACCTCGGGGTCGGTGGCCCTTGTCTGCAGGAACAGGTCCGGCGGCAGTTCGCCGGCAGCCTCGGCGGCAAACCGCTCCATGTCTTCGCGCCGCATGGCTATGTCGATGTCGTCGTCCCAGGGGATGAAGCCCCCGTGGCGCACGGCCCCGAGCAGCGTGCCGCCGTCGAGCCAGTAGCTGATGGAATGGCGGCGGCATAGGCGGTCTATTTCCTCAAGTATGTCGAGCTGCTTAAGCTGGCACACCCTGAGGTTGCGCCTGTTGTATTCTTCGAGATATCTATTCTTCATCACACTTCGGTTTGCAGGCTGCGCCGCCACGGTGAACCGGGCCTGCCTGTCGGCCACTGCGGCTGCCGGGCGGCTGTGCGCTGCTTATCTCGTGCAAATTTAATAAAAATGTTTGAAGTCTGAAACAAAAATGGCGTTTTTGCTCTGCGCCACTGCCGCT